>JAFVEY010000078.1 GCA_017475765.1 Clostridia bacterium
CGTTTCTTTTTCGACTCTTTCAGCCGTTTCTTTTTCGACTCTTTCAGCCGTTTCTTTTTCGACTCTTGCTTCTGTTTCACGGCGTATCTCATCTATTCGTGTTTTAAGAGCAATATCCACTCTTGTTTTAAGAGCATCTTCTATTCTGTCTTCAATCAGTTTACACATAGAACCACGTCCCTTCTCTGAATTTTTAAAGTAATCAAATCTGTCTGCAAGCAGATCATTATACATTTCATCAGCTTTGCTGCACATAAAATCATGCATCAGTCTGCCTATATCGTCTTCTCCTCTGTAATGACCGTTAACATATATGATATGCGCCCCGTCACCAAAATCCTTACCAAGCTCCTTCACCTGTCTTTCAACATGATAAAGAGGCAAGCCGGCACCATAAATGTCATTTTCGGTGATAAAAATAACATAAGTGTCAATAAGTTTATCATAACTTTCCTTCGGCTTAAGGATACCTCTGTCAAGCATACCGCTGTAATATCTTGCTCTTTTTGTAGAAGCGCCGCTGTCTGACCGCTGAATCTCAATATCATAAAGATCTCCGTTTTTATCCTTTGCAAGAATATCCAGCCTTATGGAATGTTCATTGGTTCCCTTATATTCCTTCTGTGCTACTACCTGTGTAACGGTTATATCATCACGTTCCAGTATTGTTCGTACAACAAGCTCTGTTCCTTCGAGATAGCCATCAAAATAAATTGTCATAAAATCATCATCAATCAGACGCATTTTCATCACAGTATCGAGATTTTTTCGGTATTCCTCATTTTCATTCTGTAAGTTTTCTATATCTGTATTCATTAAATCATTCCCTGCCATTATTATACAACAAATACACCATTATTGCAACACTGTCTGATATCACCGTTTTACCGCCATTCCATAAACAGCTTCCAGGCAGATCTGAGCATGTTTTCTAAAATTTTCGACAGATATGCTTTCATCAGCATCATGTATATGAGTTTCATCGCCTGGGAACGCAGGACCGAAAGCTACTCCCCTGTTATTAAGCGTGCGGGCATAGGTTCCTCCGCCCGTTGAATAAAGCTCTGCCTGTTCTCCTGTAATATTCTGGTAGGCGTCTTTCAGAATGGCTATGACAGGCGCATTTTTATCCATCGAGAGAGGCGGCTCATGATTCAGAACCTTTGTCCTTAAGCCGTCATAAGAAGCTCTTTCGCTGATTTTATCAAATATTTCGCCGCTGTCCGCTGTTACAGGATAACGTATATCTATAAGCGCTCTGGAAGCATTTTCGCTGATCTCAATTTTTCCGACATTGACAGTCAATGCCCCACTTTCCTCATCAGAGCAGGCAATCCCCAAAGACCTGCCGTCTGTTTCGAGACCGATAGCGTCATCAATAAATCCGCAAAGACTTCCGAGAACAAGCTGTCCGAAATTCGCCGCAAGGATACGGATAAGATGAGTAGCCATATTCAGTCCCAGTTCTGGTGTGGAGGCGTGGGCAGCTCTGCCTGCCGCAGAAATTTTCAAGCCGTCGATCGTGTATATAAAATCATAATCACCCGGCTTTGCATCAGCAAAACGGCGGAGCTGATGATCCTCATTTTCTGTACAGTCGATAAGCGCATACGCTTTTCCCGGAACAGCATTAACCGCATTTCCGGCACAAAATTCCGTAAGCGTTGTGCCGTCATGGTTCTGAGAGGATATTTCAAGCTGCAGAATACCCTTTTCTTTCAGACAGATACCGTACTCGGAATCAGGCGTAAAAGCCATTGTCGGCATTTCCTCGGAATTGAAATAGGTCTGCATATCGTTCATGCCTATTTCCTCTGCCGCCCCAAAGATGACTCTGATTCTTCTTTCAGGCTTTACACCGCTGTCCTTCAGAGCCTTAAGACAATAAAGTGCAATAACGGCAGGTCCCTTATCGTCAACAACACCTCTTCCGTAAAGTCTGCCGTCCTTTTCAGTCAGTCTGAACGGCTCAACACTCCAGCCCTCACCCACAGGAACCACATCCACATGAGCCAGCACAGCAGCAAGCTCTTCGCCCTCTCCGAATTCCGCATGACCGGCAACGTCGCCTGTTTTTTTGGTTTTGAAGCCCATTTCATCTGCCTTTGCGAGAATATAGTCCAGCGCCGCAGAAGCCGCTTCCTTATCATCACTTGATACAGACTTTATGGCAATCAACTTATCAAGGTCATGCAAAATATCATCCATATAGTCAAGTATTTTTTCTCCGAATTTCATTACACCCATCTCCATTCAATCATTCACTTTTTTATATTTTTGCTTACTCGGTTTCGGAATCCTGATGAATCAGCAGCTTTTCAACGGTAAAACGAGGGCGCCGCTTTACTTCGCTGTAAATTTTGCCGACATAAGTACCCACAATTCCGATACAAAGCATCTGCACACCACCCAGGAACCATATTGAACATATCGTTGATGCCCAGCCTGCGGCGCTGCTTCCCGCTGCAAACGAAACAATGGCATATATAAAGAATATGATACTGAGCAAACAAACTATAATGCCTATGTTAAAAATAATTTTGAGCGGCTTTACGCTGAAAGATGTTATCCCATCAACTGCAAATTTGATCATTTTCTTCAGCGGGTATTTCGACTCCCCTGCAAATCTTTCACTCCGCTCATAATAAACATAGTCGCTCCTGAAGCCTATCAGCGGCACAATACCTCTCAAAAACAGATTCACCTCTTTATATTCCGACAGAGCTTCAAGCGCTCTGCTGCCCATCAAGCGATAATCTGCATGGTTATAAACTATTTCAACGCCAAGCATTTTCATAAATTTATAATAACCCTGTGCGGTACCTCTCTTGAAAGCACTATCCTTTTCCCGGCTGCTTCTTACGCCATAAACAATCTCACAGCCATCGTTATACTTATCTATAAACTGATCAATCACATTAATATCATCCTGAAGATCCGCATCCAGAGATATTGCGCAGTCACAGTATTTCCTTGCAGTCATAAGACCTGCCAGAAGTGCATTCTGATGTCCTCTGTTTCTGCTCAGCTTGAGACCCGCCGCATATCTGTTTTCACTGCTGAATCCTTCAATCAGACTCCATGTTTTATCCTTACTTCCGTCATCCACAAAAAGCATACGGCTGTCTGTACTGACTTTTCCTACATGAATGAGCTTTTCAAGCTTATCGGTAAGCCTTTTCACAGTTTCGGGCAAAACCTCTTCTTCATTATAGCAGGGTATCACAAAATATACTGTCGTCATCTGTTAAAACTCCTATTAAATCTGATCCTGATTTTATATAATTAATTATAATTTTACCATATATCGCACAAATAATCAACAAATTTAACATAAAGACTTATAATCTATGATAAAAAGTGGAAGCGGAAACGGTTTTTGAACCGATTTCCGCTTTCATCAATCAGGAATTGTTATCAATTTTTTGTCTCGTATTTTTTTCAGAGTTACTTTGTTCATTGATTTCTATATTTTTATCAGGCGGTGCGGTCGTCTGTTCTGACAGCTCTTTTTCGGTTTTAGCATAACTGTATGAGGTCAGGGAAACGTCCTCTTTATATTCTTCAAAAAGAATATCGTCATAATCAGAAGGAACAAATTCCTCATCATCCTCATAATAATTCATAATTGTCCTTCTTTTCCTTGACGGCGACTTCCAAAGAAGCATATAAACAACAAAAAGAACAATGCCTGTACCGGAAACAACTGCACCTAAAACAAGTCCGGGAGTTCTGTAAGTGAACACAATGTCCGATGTCCTGTCTGCCGGCACTCTTACTGCCATAAAGCCGACATTAACCTTCTCAATTGCGACAGGTTCTCCATTCACCTCTGCACTCCAGCCTTCCTCATAAGGTATGCTGAAAAATACAAGCTCATCGCTGCTGCCTGCCGTAAAGCGGGCAGTAAATTGATTGTTTTCAAAATCTATGCTTTCGCAGGTAAGTTTTTTGCGATCGTTGCAATCATGATAGTATGATTCAATATTATAGGTATAATCCGTAATATCTTTATGATGCTCCAGAATGTCGCTGTATTTTTTTGCCTGTTCATCAGTAAGAACGATTGATTTCAGAAGAAGAAGATGTCTGTTGGACTCGGAAACCAGTTCATACTGATCCTCGGTAATGTATTCATCATAGGTGAAACCGTAAGGAATATAGTACTCATTTTCATATACATCAAAATGATTTTCGGACATCAGCTTTTTCCATCCGGGCATTTCCATGGTTCCCGATGAACCTTCAAAGCTCTTACTGTCCCCGTCATAATCAAAAAGATATTTCACAGACAGCAGTCCTCTTATGCCGTAAACCTCTGTTTCCGGTCTTGATGCAACACTTCTTTCAACACCGACAGATTTATAAAAATCCATTACCGAACCCGGCACAATACTTTGGAATGCCTGTATGGTAGGAACCTGCCAGAACATTCCGACATTATCCATAACATTATAAAAATCGGTACGGACACTTTTGATATCCTTGAGTTCCCCGTTAAAAACTTCTCTGTTATCAATCACATAATCCTTGATATACTCCCGTTTATATCCGGCATTAAGAACGCCGACACCAATCAGCACATTGGCATATATCACGATCGTTGCGGAGAGGGATATGGAAAGCCATCTTTTGAATACCTTCGGATTTTTGCGCATACAAAGCACCGTCGCCAAAGTGACAAGCGCTAAAATTGCCAGACCGCACCATGCCCAGAAGCGATCAGGGTATTTTTCAAGACCGATCTCATGGTTCCAGTCCTTGTCTGTCGGTGACTCGACGGGCATCAGTCCTATCAATGCCGTTATTGCTCCTGTTATGACAAATGTTTTTACCAGCGCCGGCTTATAATCGGTTTCCTCGTGGTCAAGACATATTACTGCTGCAAGCGTCAGCATTAGTGTGAGCATATAGAACCATCTTGCATAATAGGTTGAATTAAACAACTGGAACGAGCAGTTAAGAACAGGAACCAAAGCCATTACAAACAATGTCGGGATCAATTTTCTCAGCCATTTATGCGTTTTCAGCTGATAGAATGCAAACACCCCAACCATACTGAACATCGGGAGCCATCCTGCCACACTTCCCCACTTTGCATTGGAATCCGGTGTGAAATTAGCATAAGCAGGCATATCGGGTGGGAAGAAAAATGAAAGGATGATATGCAGATATCTTTGCTCGCTGGAATAAACCAGTGCACCCCAGCCGTGCGGAAAATTATCCAGTCTGGAATTCTGCAGAACTGCAAATATTGAAGGAACCAAAATCACTCCTGCACATAAAAAGCCAACAATAATTTCAAGCACAAAGCGAAGGAATTCCGTCAGCTTCAGTCTGTAACTTCTGGTAACCATTCTGAAGCACCAGTAAATGAAAATAAATACAGCCTGACCTGCAAAAAAGTAATAATTCACCAGCGCTGCTGCAAAAACTGATGCAGCAAGCATTCCCTTGCGTTTTTCATAAATGAAGGCGTCCATTGCGGCAAGCATGAACGGGAAAGTGATCATTGCCTCGTGGAAGTGGTTAAAAAAGATATTATATATGCCGAAGCCTGAAAAAGCATACAGCAGACCGCCGATCATCGCATAGCGCTGCTCCCTGACATATCTTCTGAGGAACAAATATGCCGCCATGGCAGCAAGACCGAATTTTATCATCAAAAGCGGCGCCATCAGATAAGGTACTGCCTGGCTCGGAAAAATCATTGTCAGCCAGAAAAACGGACTTCCTATCATATAGAAGCTGTAAGAACCTATGATATTTGCCCCAAGATCGGTGGTATAGCTCCAGCCGATATTGCCGCTGAGGATACTGTCGTGTATCATTTGATAAAACGGTATCTGCTGAACATTAAAATCTCCGTAAAAGAAAAAATATCCGCCGTTGATGATGATCCAGGCGATAAAAAACAAAAAAGACAGGCACACTCCCCAAAGGAAAGTCTGAAGGCATAAATTCTCCTTTGCCTTGTGCAGAGTCCGCAGATTGAACATTATGATAAAACCCTCCGATTTCATTAACATATTTTTACGATACACCGTATCTGCTAATTATATCACACAAACCCTCAAAAATCTATATAAATGATGTTCAAATTTAATTTTTGTTCGTGTGCAATATATATTATTTTGTCTTAATCAAAATAAATTTCAAAAAACTATTGCATTTTTTCTGAAATAATGATATTATAAGCTGTACGCAAGTGTTAGCGTAAGGAGGTGTAATTGTGCCAAATATCAAATCAGCTAAGAAGCGTGTAAAGGTTGCTGCAGCTAAAACAGCTCAGAACAAGACCTTCACAAGCGCTCTCAGAACAGAAATCAAAAAAGCAGGCGCTGCTATTGATGCCAATGCCGCTGACAAGGAGCAGGCTGTTCGTGTGGCTATCAAAAAGATAGACCAGGCTGCCGCTAAAGGTATCCTTAAAAAGAATACAGCTGCAAGAAAGAAATCTTCGCTGGCTCGCAAGCTCAACGCCAGCGTTTAAGCTGAAGGGTCTTTGACATAATTTAATATATTGTGTCATATCACAAAAGCAGAACGATGTTCTGCTTTTTGTTTTTTTGGCAGGAATACTATATTTTTATATTTTATACAAATCCCTGACCTTTTTTATTGACTTTTTTAACGCAATGATATATAATTTAATAAATGAAATTTTATTAAGGAGGTGTTTAGTATATGAACAAATCATTACTTACCGTACTTCTTTCCGTTGTAGGAAGCGTAGCAGCCGTTACAGCTGCTATCACAGCGTTTCTCATCTTCAAAGAGAAACAAAAGAGAGATGAAGAAGAGCTTGAGCATTATCTTGACAGCTCGATACAATAATTTTACATTTACATTCAGATCATAAAGCAGCAGTCCGCACCCGACAGGCAGGACTGCTGCTTTGTTCTGAGCGAACATCAAAGCCGCCCGGACAAGAAAACCGGACGGCTTTTTTGTTTATGAATCCGAATCTGCAGTCAGCCTTTTTGCACCGTAGGTATCGCCTGCAAAAACAGTATTGGAACTGATACTGTGCTTTGCAAAGTATAGTGCGTTCAGGGCAGACGCATACAGCTCTTCATAGGAGTATCCGTCAGATGGGAAAAGACTGATTCCGATTTTTCCGCAAATCGAAATTTCTCCGCTGTCGCTTTGATAGCGGTGATTGATAACCGAACAAATCTCCTCCGCCTTTACTTTCAGCTTTGCAGTAGAGCTTAAGCCTTTCACAAAGATAACAAACTGTGAACCGCTCACTCTTCCTATAATATCAGAATCTCTGAAAAGCTCTCTGACATTCGAGGCTATCTCCTTCAAAACAGCATTGGCAAACACCTTGCCCAAAGCGGATTCTACTGCCTCAAATCCGTATACCTCCGATATGATCAGCGCATGACCGCCTGAAGCACCCTCGTCATAAAGATAGGTCTTTATCTTGTTCTCGGTTGCGCTGCGGTTATATAGACTGGTGATAAAATCAGTTCTGTCACGTCTTATTTCATCATCTGCTGAATTGGTTCTCTCCTCGGAAACATCTGCACAGATCGCCATGATCTTAGCCGGAACGCCTGCTGCATTCCGTACTGCAACAAAATGCACCCTGTTCCATATATATGCCTCTTCCCTTATGCTGTAAAATCTGATCAGACATTCTGCATCGAAGAATTCTGAACGGGCAAAATTCAGTTTTTCAAGGAATTTCCTGATATCGTCGCTGTGTATCAGATCCGTTTTTCTCAAATTTTTAACAAAATCATACATACCGGGCATATATCCGTACATTCTTTCAAATGAACTTGAAAATTTAATGCTGTCAAGTCTGGGAACCCATTCAAAAATAAAGGATCGTGTCTGCTCAAGTATTTCATCATACATTTTTTCGCTGAGAACAAGTGAGTTTTTCTCATGCTCAAGAATCGGATATTCGGCTCTTAAGCTCTCGTCCTGAAGTCTGCTCTTAAAGCTGTCAACTGAAATAACTTCATCCGTATGCAGACCAAAACCGATATCGCATTTCTGTCTGAGCAGCTTTATCAGCTCAGGATCAGCATTGACCGGCAGATAGGATTCCGCACCGAGACCGGTAAAACACTCAATCAGATAAATCAATATTTCCACCGGAATAATTCCGTCCGCAATATCGTTAAGGAACGAATTGGCAAATGTAACGCTGCTAAAAAGTCTGTTTGTAAAGCATTTGGTATTGATAGAGTCAAGTCCGACATTATAAACGCCGATTTCAAAACCGCAGCTCTTCAGGAATTTCGTAAATTCAGCCACCCTGTTGACATCCATTCCCGAAAGCATTTCCTGCGTGATCTGAATACGGATATTCCTGCAGTTGATCGGGTAATAGTTCAGCAGCTCCTCAAAGGCTCTCATAATGATATCGCTGTCATATCCGTTAAACATAGTGACAACAGATATTTTCGGCATCTTGATCCCTTCCTGCTCAAGAGTATATATTGTTGAAAATATCCTCCTCAGTATATTAAGACTGATTCCTGAAACATTATTGCTCAAATAGAGGGCGGAATAGATTTCGTCAAAATCAAATTCCTCACTATAATCCAGCGAAGTTTCAAACAAATCGTATGTCAGAACCCTGTCATTGACAGAATCGACAACAGGAACAAAAAATCTTTCAAATCCCTTAACATATTTTGTCGAGCCGGACATTCCCGGCGTCTGATAGGTCTGTATATCCCAGCTGCCCTTCATATTATCATTAAAGAAAAGATACATATTCTTTCCGTTGATCTTTGCAATATCAACTGTTTTTGAAGCATTAGTGAAAATCTCCTCAAAGGTGCTTCCGTGTTCAGGATAAGCCGCAACGCCGATGCTGGCGGAAATTTCGGGATAGGTTTTGCCGTTAAAAGTATAGGTTTTGTGCAGATGACGGAAAATACTGTCAACGACCAGCAGCGCTTCCTCCTTATCCGGACAATCTTTCACAAAGACAATAAAGTTATCGTCCTCCACTCTTCCAATAATATTGCTGTCGGTAAACTGCTGTCTGAGCACCTCTGCAATATCCTTCAGAATTTCATTGCCGAATCGGTAGCCTGTCTGCCTGTTAATGGTGCGGAAGCCGTCAATATCAATGAGGATCATGATATGGGAGCCGTTTTTGCCGGCATGAGCAATAAAATCATCTATTTCATTTCTCAGACCATTAAAATTCCAAAGACCGGTGATGGTATCACGATTTGTTACCAGCTCATTCATTCCTACTGTTACAGAGCTGTGGTTCAGCGTCTGTATGCTGAAAACGATTCGTTTTACGCTGTCATCATCAGCAAAAGGAACTACTGAGCATCTTGCCGCAGTATAAATATCCTCTCCCAGCTTCATCGGACATTCAAGAACCGTTCTGTCGCTGCCGTTCTTGATATCATTCATAAGATTATCCAGTCTAAAGGTACGAGAAAATTTACTCCTGTATTCATCGGGGCAAAGCTCGGTAAAGAGCATGATCGCCTCCGAATAATTTTTCGGTGCATATCCGAACACATCCTCAAAGCTGCCCTTTCTTTCGGATGCTGTATCTTTTCGGAGATCAAACTCGAAAACAAAATCGGATATTCTGTTCAGCACTTCATTCTCACGCTTGCAGGTTTCTATCATATCCTGTTTCTGTGTTTCTATCGTGCGAATAAGATCCTCCCGGTTCATTTTTTTGTATACATCCTGAGTGCTGTCACCAACTTCAGTTTTTTGAGCATCGTCACCGCTTTTATCAGAAATACTGCGGTCAACATGAGTAATATCGGCATATTGGGCAGCGAGCTTTTTAAAATCAGGCAGAACGCTGCCGAAGCAGTCCATCATCACTTCAGAAAAAGCGCCGCAGGCACCTGTGCGTATCATCTCGACAGCCTGTTCGTGAGAAAATGCTGCTTTATACGGACGTTCGCTTGTAAGAGCATCATAGCAGTCTGCAACCGACACCACCTGCGCCCATATCGGAATCCGATCTCCGACAAGTCCGTCAGGATAACCCTTGCCGTCATATTTTTCATGGTGATATCTGCATATATCATAGCAGTATGTAAAATATTCATTTCTTTCAACGGAATCAAGCTGATTCAGCAGCTCGCAGCCCTTGATGGTATGCTGCTTCATAATATTGAATTCTTCATAAGTAAGGCGGCGAGGGCTGAGAAGTATCGAATCGGGGATCGCAATTTTGCCAATATCATGCAGAGACGATGCAGAGGTGATAAGATTGATCTTTTCCTCTGTCATTTTATATTCAGGATATTTCAACGCAAGCGCTCTGAGCATGACTTCGGTAAACTTCCTTATACGGTGGATATGTCTTCCCGATTCTACATCACGATATTCGATCACCGTACTGAGCGTATCCAGCATATCATTATTGATCGTATTAATTTTTCTCTGCTGCAGCTTCAGCGCCTTATTCTGGGAGAGTATCTTCGCCGTCTGTTTCTGGATGAGCAGTTCCATTTCACGCTTATGGTAATAAAGCTCCACGAGATTGGCAACTCTCTTCTGTATAACATAAGGATTGACAGGAGAAATAATAATATCGCTGTAAGGAAGCTCTATTCCCTGCAGTCTTGTTCTTTCCGATTCCCCGTTGGTTATGATGATGATCGGAACATTCTCGAATATTTTAAGATCAGCGAGTGTCTGCACCAATTCTTTGTTAAGGCTGTGAGCGATTGTTTCATTCATCAGCACAACTGATATATCACTCTTGTACTGAATCAGAAATTTAAACGCAACCTCGCTGCTGTTTGTTTGAATAATTTCGTACTGAGCCGCAAATATCTCATGCACAATTGATTTATTCATTTCAATGTTATCTGCAACAAGCATCTTTTTCATTCTATTCACTCCTTGATTGCAAGCAGAAAACAAACTCTTTAAAAAAGGTCTGAATTTTCCAAAATCCCTGTTTACCATTATACACTTAAAATCGTATTTTGTACAGTAATTTTTCTAAATTTATTTAATTTTGGGAATTTTTTATGATTTTTTTGTACACTATATACAAATCCGGTTTTTGGTCTTTGTTTTTGAGGAACTATATAGAATGATTATACACCAACATCAGTATAGGGACTATTTTCAAAATAAAATCAACAAATTTTTCCTTTCAAATTGATTAATTCTTACCAACCATAAATCTCCGATTGCAAAAAGTTATATATTTTAATATTATGTATTATAGATTAACTTAATAAAATCGGAGGTAAATAAAGGTGAACATTGAACAGATAGATACCTCTAAGATACTGATATCTCTTTGTGACAGAGATATGGAAAACTATAATGTCACTTATGAATCTCTCGGAATGAGAGATATCCGCAGCCGTGGCTTCATTAAAGAACTTCTGCATTTTGCAGAGGATAAAACAGGAGTGCCGCTGTCAGGAAAGCGCTTACTGATAGAAGCAATGAAATATGAACACGGCTGCCTGCTGCTCGTAACCGTTGGAAGACCCTCCTATGGGCGCAGATACCGCATAAAATGCCGCAGCGGAACCTACACCTTCCGTTTTGATTCGGCAGAAGACTTGCTTTCATGTATCGAGCAGCTCTGTCTTTCCTGCAGCCGTCTGCCCCCCTCATCTGTCACGACAGATTCGGAGCATTACTGGCTGATTCTGCATTCTGCCATGCCGGACAAAATATATATGAATATTATCAGGGAGTTTTCTTCCTTTTTCATCAGAAGTAATGTTTATGCAGTTTCCCTGCTTGAACACACCCGTTTGATATCCGACGGTAGTGCAATTCACCAAATAGGGATGTCTTTGATCAAGAGATAACAAAAAACGGAGAGTAAGCTCGCTGCCTGCTCTCCGTTTGATTATTAGGTCTGTTTATGCGTTTTTGAGTATTCTGATTGCTTCAGCTGCATCCTTTGCCTTAAAAATACCGGTTCCGGATACGCATACATCCACTCCTGCCTTTGAAGCGATAGCGGCTGTTGCTTCGGAAATTCCTCCGTCTGCTTCCACAAGAACGTCAAGCCCTCTTTTTTGTATCTCAGCCTTTATGGCTGTAACCTTGGGCATCATATCCTCCATAAATGCCTGTCCGCCGAAGCCCGGCTCAACTGTCATAACAAGCACCATGTCAACTTTTTCAAGATACGGATAAACAACATCTGCTGGCGTTCCCGGCTTGATGACAACACCCGGCTTGACACCTCTGCTCTTTATCTTCTCTATCGTTGTCTGAGGATCGGACATGGACTCAAGATGGAAAGTGATGATATCCGCTCCCGCATCTGCAAAGGCGTCAATATAATCCAGCGGATAGTCAATCATCAGATGAACATCAAACGGAAGTGTTGTATACGGACGTACCGCTTTCACTATGGCAGGACCTATCGTCAGATTCGGAACAAAATGTCCGTCCATGACATCAAGATGTATCAGGTCTGCTCCTGCTTTATCGACCCTGACGATCTCCTCACCCATTTTTGCAAAATCACAGCTGAGCAGTGACGGTGCTACTTTCATTTTTATCAACCTTTCAATTTAATTTACATCAGCTTCTTGGCTGCGATAGAAACAATGATCAGCGCTGCGCACCAGAAACCGGTATACAGAAGCATTTCCATACATCCGAGCTTTGCAAAACCGGAAACAAAGGATATGATCGTTACAAGGATAAAACCTATTACCAATGCAAGATATTGTATGATCTTTGATATGGTAACTGTTGATTTGATCCTGATACATCCCGAAACGGCAGAGGCAAATGCCTGAAGTTTGCCGTTGGTGACAAGATAAGCTCTTGATGTTTTTTCTTTTCCTGTCATCGCTTCGCTGGCAATACTTCCTAGACCGGTAGGGAGTACCTTTACGCAGCGTGGATACAGACTGAATTTTTCCGCAATATGCTTTTGGGTTATATTGCAGTCGATGGTTCTGACAACAAAGCTGACTCCGTTATCCTCCAGCACTCTCAGAGAACGTGCTATTTCCCTGTCAGCCTTATAGGTCATTACAAACATCGCAACTAGCTCTCCTGCCATGGAGATATAGGCGATCTCAT
Organism: Clostridia bacterium; assembly: GCA_017475765.1. Classification (GTDB taxonomy): domain Bacteria; phylum Bacillota; class Clostridia; order Oscillospirales; family Acutalibacteraceae; genus UBA1213. Next base: position 13,039 of record JAFVEY010000078.1, read on the forward strand.
TTCCCATTCTCCGGTATTTTTCTTCGATTTTTACATCAGGCGGAGCGATATTGTGCTTTTCCAGAAGCTCACGATTACCAATCAGGATTCTTTGACCGCCTATCCAGCCGCAAAGCCCCAATTTGTCATCATAAGAAACGCTGTCCACACTCGGCAGCGTATTTTTTCTGCCCTGAATAATGGTATCAAAAATATATGACATCGGACCGTCAACGGCAAATGTAACGGCAGCGCCCGCCATGATAGCGGTTTTCAGCTTGCTTTCATTGAATGCCTTGATTCCGCTGAGAATAATGCTTCCCTTCGGATAAAGCTGAGAGGAATCAAGCATGACAACATTGGTGTCACAGAACTGCTTTACTGTTTCATATCCTGCCACCATAGCGCCGTCCGAAATGGTTCCGGCACAAAGGTTTTTCATAGGGATATTGATGGCAATCAGGCTGCACATCGGCGTTGTGATACAAGCGGTAAGCGCAAAGGAGGAAACTCCGCCGATAAAATCCTTTGCAATAAGTCCGTAGGCAAGACCGCACAGAACCGAAAGGGCGGCTGCAAACGGTGCAATAAATGAGCCAAGCTCTTCAACAGGATCGGCAGCATAGGAAAGCCTGAGGAAATTACTCATAAAATCTGCTTTCTTTGTATAAGCTATCAAAGGCTTGCGTGAGGGCAGACCGCTGACAAATTTTTCAGAATAGGCGGAATCGGTATAGATCTTTCCGGCGTATTGAGCCTCAGGACTGCATATAAAGTGAAAATTGTCGGCGGTGCGCTTGATGATAAGCAGCTTACCGAACGAATTCAGAAGCAGGATCAGTATCACCAGAGGAACATATATATGATAGGTGCCGTTGATATATATATCAGGAAGAAACAGAGCCGTTACAGCCTGTATCATTCCTGCAACAGATGCAGCAGCGGCAGCCGTATCGCTGTTCCCTTTGAATTTTCTGAGCGGCATCAGTCCGTTGACAATCGGATAACGTGCTGCAAAAACGGAAATGACAAGCAGAGCAAAACTGATCACACCGTATACCAGCCAGCCATTTCTCAATATTGAGCCAAACAGATCAGGCATGAGCTGACACAGCAGCGCTGTAATAATTGATGCAACACAAGTAACGCAAAGAATAATGGTTCTGACAAAAACCTTGCGCAGATTCTCGTTGATATCATCTCTTACCGCTTCGGCATCCTCTTCGCTGCAGTAATCGTCAATCTGCGGCTTGACATCCTTGATCTCTTCATCATCGGGAGGATTGCCGTCAAATTCAAAATCATCTCCGCCGAATATATCGGACATTCTGAAACCAAATTGTCTTTTTCTTTCGCTGCTGCTGCGCTCCTCGGTTTTGCGCTGCTTTTTAGCTTTTGTCTTTTTTTCTGCAGCTGCTGGCTGCTGTTTCTGCACCTTCTTATGCGGCACTTCTTCCGCTTCATCAGGAGCTTTCACCGCAGCGGACTCCGCTGTTGGAGCAGTCACTCTGAACTTTCGTACATTCTGATATTCATTTCTTAAAGTAGCCGTAAATTTGCCTGCCATTACGACAAATTTGACGGTTTCGTTATTCTTATAGATCAACGGTTCAGAGATTCCTTCCGAAAAATCCGTTTTTTCCGTACCGGACATTTTCCATGGCTCAATTGATATTCCCTCTCCGCCGGGAATATCATCGGCATGATATGTATCTGCTTGGGCAGCTGTCGGCTGCACAAGCGGTTTTGTCGGTGTATCATCGTGTGACAGCTCACCCATTTGCTGAACCGGAGGCTGCACAGACGGCTTCACAGGTGTATCATGCGACAGCTCACCCGTTTTCTGAACCGGCGGCTGCACAGGCGGCTTCATCGGTATATCATGTGACAGCTCACTCGTTTTCTGAACAGGCGGCTGTACGGGCGGCTTCATCGGTATATCATGTGACAGCTCACTCGTTTTCTGAACAGGCGGCTGTACAGGCGGTTTCACCGGTATATCATGTGACAGCTCACTCGTTTTATGAACAGGCGGCTGTACAGGCGGTTTCACCGATATATCATGTGACAGCTCACTCGTTTTCTGAACAGGCGGCTGTACA
>JAFVEY010000079.1 GCA_017475765.1 Clostridia bacterium
CGTCTTGCGGAAGCAAAGGAAAGCGGCAGCAGTATTTCAGTCAATCTGAGTGATATGCCGAAAGGCGGTGTGAATGTAAATCGGACTGAACAGGCAGTAGAAAACGCAGAAGCGGAAGAGATCAGGCTCAAAGAACTTGAAAAACAGCTGAAAGATACCATTGACAGCATACCTGATGAGTACATAAGAAAAATCATCGACCTTAAGATCAACAAGGGTAAATCCTGGACTTGGATTGCCGTAAATAAAGGCAACGGGAGTAAGGACAGTATACGAATGATGTGTCAAAGATATTTTTGGTGAAATAAAAAAATGTTCGTTTTGTTCGTTTTATAGGTGCTAAAATAGTATTATCAGAAAGCGTACAAGAGTGTTCCTCTTACAAATATCTGCATGAGAGCCGGTTGTATTGTCCAGTACGGACACACACCGGCTTTTGTGCTGCAAGGATGTGATGATGGTGCTGAAAGTTTGCTCAACTTGTGGCAGAATTCATGAGTTTAATACAGTATGTCCGAAAAGAATAGAATCAATAAAGAAGCGACAGACTGAATATGACCGCAATAAATACCACAGAAACAGCGCAGCGGATTTATTCAGAAACTCTAAAAACTGGCAGCGAAAAAGAAACGAAATCAAATCCCGTGATCTGAATATCTGCCGTTATTGTTTCCTTGTCAGGCACAAGATCACAACAAGCAATCTGAGTGTGCATCATATCACTTCGCTTGATAAGGATTTTGATTTAAGGTTGAACAATAATAACCTGATCACGCTGTGCAGAGAGTGTCATGAAAAAGCTGAAAAAGGGATTATAAAACCCGAAAAACTTCAAAAATTGATTCACATTCCGCTAAAATTGACCTAAAAACAGCCCGAAAACCGCATAAAATCTATTGTGAAAATGCACAAAAATCACAAAATATTTTGTGTACCCCCCCGAGTGTGTCGAGGAATTTTGTCAGGTGTACTGACACCGAAACAGGGATTCCCAAAGACACAAACAATTCCCAAAATGAAAATTTCAGAAGGAGATGATAGAATGGCAAGACCGGCAAAGCCGATTGAATTGCAAACGAGGCACAATACGAAGGAAGAAATTGACAGAAGAAAAAAAGCACAGGACAGGATGAAGGGGAAGGCGGTTAATGTGAAACCGCCGTATGTGCTGAGCAAGGAGCAAAAGAAGATATTCAACAAGATCAAGGGGATTTATGAGAAGAGTGATGTGCTGGGAGAACTGGATGCTTATATTCTGGCGGAGGCGGCAGTTGTGATTGACAGGTTGCAGCAGCTTGAACAGATGATCAATGATAACCCGGATTTACTGACGGACAAAGACTTGATGAGTATTAGAAAAGGATATACGCAGGATTATTACAGGGCATGCAATGAATTGGGGCTTTCTCCGCAGAGCAGAGCAAAGCTGAGTGGACTGACAGCAGCAAAAGATAAAGAAGAGAGTGATCCGCTGCTTATGATTCTGAAAGACGATGAAGAATAATGGAAAAGGACATTGAATATTGCAGGGCGGTTGTTAACAAGACAATCAATGCACCGAAATATGTCAGAAGTCAATGCCGGGACTATCTGAAAATTGTTGACGGAAAAATGAAAAAATACTGCATTAACCAAAAGAAGCGTGAACAAATCGTTCAGCTGACAAAACTTCTGAAAGTGCCGAGAGGTTTTATGGCAGGAAAAACAGTCTTTGAAATTCTTTTAGGATTTCAATGGCTGTTTATTTTTGCGGTTCTGACGGTCGTATACTGTGAAGACCCTCAGAAACGAAGATATGAAACAGGGATTCTTGAGATATGCCGCAAAAACGGAAAGACCTTTTTGGTGGCAATTGTGTTTATTATCCTGTTTTTTACTGAGCCGAAATTTTCAAAGTTTTATAGTGTTGCACCCGACGGTTCTCTTTCGAGGGAGATTCAGGCGCAAATCAAGGAAATCATTCAGTCAAGCCCTGCATTGGAAGGAAAATTCAAGATTCGCAGGGATGATATCCTGTGCCTGATCAATCAGAATGATTATGTTCCCCTTGCCTTTTCAACTTCCCGTCTTGACGGTAAACTTCCGAATGCCTTTGTTGCGGATGAAGTGGGTGCGTTAACAATAAATTACCCGATTGAAGCAATGCGGTCAGGTCAGCTGACCATTAAAAACAAACTGGGATGTATCATCAGCACAAAATATCCGACAATCGAAAATCCTTTTGAGGATGAGATCAAAAAAGCAAAACAAGTGCTTGACGGAATTGTCTCCGATGAAACGGTGTTTGCACTTCTATACGAGCCTGATAAAACCAAAAACTGGGAAGAGGATGACGGCATTATTGAACAAAGCAATCCCCTTGCGCTTGAAATGCCCGACGTATTTGAGGAAATAAAGCGCAAGAGAGCAGATGCGATTATCATGCCGTCAAAGCGTGAAAACTTCCTGACAAAGCACTGTAACATCATCTATCAGGGAGTCGGAACAGAAACCTATATTGATACTAACGATGTTATTGCCTGCCGTACCGATGAGCCTATCGACTGGAGAGGCAGAACTGTTTATCTTGGCGTTGACCTTTCCGAAACAACGGACAATACTGCTGTTGCTCTTGCGGCTCTTGACGATGACAGTAAAACGATCCTTGCTGATGTGATCGGATTTATTCCGAGTGACAGCATTGGCAGCAAATCCAAAACAGAAAAAATACCGTACCGTGAATTTATTGAAGAACTTTACTGTATCGCCTGCGGAGGAAGAGTAATCGATTATGGTGTTGTGGAAGAGTTTGTATTTCAGATTGAAGAAACCTACGGCTGCAATATCGCTTACATAGGCTATGACCGCAGAAATGCAATGAGTTCAGCACAAAAGTGGGCTAAGCAGTATGAAACAGTCGAAATACGGCAACATTCAAGCGTTTTACATTCTCCGACAAAGCTTTTGGAGGAAAAAATCCTTGAAAAGAAATTCCGATACAAGAAAAACAGGCTTCTGGAGATGAATTTCCAGAACGCAAGAGTGCGTTTTGATACCAACAAAAACAAGTATGTTGATAAAAAGCATTCCACCGGCAAGGTTGATATGGTCATTGCTTTGATTAATGCTGTTTGTCTGCTTGAAATGTACGAAATTCAAGGCAATTATGCTGACTGGGCCGTACAAGTCTGATACAGGAAGAAGGTGAAAAAATGGGATTGATAGACAGAATTTTTGGAAGGGAAAAGAGAGCAGCAGGGGTGATTTCTGCGGATGATAATATCCTGAATACGTTGAGGGGAATCGAGGTTTCGCCGGAGACGGCAATGGAGATTCCAGCGGTATCGGCGTGTGTGGAATTTATCAGCTATATCATTGCTATGCTGCCGATTAAGCTTTACAAAGAAGCCAGGGAGCATAGCACAACAGAAGAAATCAGGGATGACGGAAGGTTAAGGCTTCTGAACGATGAAACAGGCGATTTGCTTGACCCTTTTCAGATGAAGCAGGCAGTTATCAGTGATTATCTTCTTTATGGCAGTGGCTTTATTTATCCTGAGTGGCACAGAAACAGTATCATATCATTACGCTATGTCAGGCAAAAGGATGTATCAAGTATTAACAGAGGGGTTGACCCCGTGTTTAAGGTCGGGGAATACATTCTCAGCAACGGCATGAGACTGAGGGATGATGAACTGATCAGGGTACTGCACAACACAAATGACGGTCTGAAAGGCACAAGCATTATTGACAGTCACCAACAGTTATTATCTGCTATGTACAAGGAAATTGTCTATGAAAAAATGATTGTTGAGACAGGCGGCAATAAAAAGGGCTTTCTGACGGCTGATCTGAAACTTACGGATGAAGCAATGGAAGACCTGAGAGACAAGTGGAAAAATATGTATGCCAACACCGGAAACACTATGATGGTGCTGAACAAGGGCATTTCTTTCCACGAAAGCAGCAATACAAGCGTTGAAATGCAGCTGAATGAAAACAAGGTGCGCAACAATGAACTTGTGTGTCAGATTTTTGGTTTGTCACCGTCAGCGGCGAGCGGCAAGCTGACAGAGGACGAATTGGTTTCCAGTATCAAGCGTGCGGTCATTCCTGTGATATCCGCCTTTGAAGCGGCACTCAACAGGGGTATGCTCCTGCCGAGTGAAAGAGAAGAATATTATTTTTCTTTCGACACAAGCGAACTTCTCAGGGGTGATATCCTGAAACGCTTCCAGGCATACAAAATCGGTTTGGAATCCAATGTTCTGCAAATTGATGAGGCACGATACAGAGAAGACCTTGCACCGCTAGGGCTGAACTGGATCAAGCTTGGTTTGCAGGATGTTCTTTATGACCCGAAAACCAAAACTATTTACACTCCGAACATGAACCAGACCATGACAATGGGAGAAAATAAACTTCCGGGAACGGTTGACAGTGAGGGCGGAAGTGGTATAATAGAAGCAAGATGGGGCAACAACTACATTCAGGACCCGAACACAGGGCGCATGATGGGAAGCAGAGGCGGCGGAGGTTCGGGCGGTCTGTGAAGAGAACCGAAGGTTTATTCAAACGGCGCCGCCGGATGCTGATGAATGGGATGATGAAGATGAATAAAAGTTTTTAACCGCCTTTCGGGGCGGTTTTGTTATGTGAATTCGGAGGTAAAAAATATGAGTGGTGGAAGTCATAGTTATATATTTCTAAAAATAGAAGATGAACTGGTAGGACAGATGGAAGACCCTGAACTTGATGATTTAATGCAAGATGTCGCAAATCTTGCACATGACTTAGAATGGGCTGATAGCGGCGATTACAGTAAAGACCAATATTTTAAAACCGTTGCAGAGTTTAGGAAAAAATGGTTTGATACAAGCAGAAATGAAAGGCTCAAAGACTATATTGACAAAGAACTGCATGAGCAGAAAATGAAGCTTTATAGGCTTATCGGGAAAAACGAGTAAATTAACCGCTCTCAGTAAGGGCGGTTTTCTTCTGCAAAAAAAGAGGTGACAATGTGGAACTGGGCGAACTTTGTAAAAAGACACTTGAAATATTTGAGTGCAAAGATGTATCTGATTTAGGCGGAAAACTTTATGATGCTGTGATGAACAGCGATATCATGAAGCTGACCGTCTTTTGTGATACTGTTGAAGATCTGACAGTAGATTGGCTTCAAAAAATATTCCAGTATTACGAAGCAGACAGACAGGAAAAGAAACAGGATTATACACCAAAAACCATAGCAAAACTATGTGCGGAATTGACAGAAACAGGCGGTAGTACAGTATATGATATCTGTGCCGGTTCCGGAGCATTGACAATTCAGAAATGGGTAAGAAATCCTGATAAACTGTTTATCTGTGAAGAACTGGACGAAAAAGTTATCCCGTATTTGTTATTCAATATGGCGGTGCGGAATATGAGCGGATATGTTATCAATCGAAATGTTTTGACAATGAAATGTAATAAGGTTTACAGGCTTCACTGCGGTGAGGCTTTTTCTATTGCCGAAGAAATAAAAGAAGTACCTGAAATTATAGCAGATGAAATTGTTTCAAATCCGCCCTATAATATCAAGTGGGATGCACCTAAGCCTATGTTTGCTGATAATCGTTTTCAGGAAGTTATACCTCCGGCAAGCAATGCGAATTTTGCGTTTGTACTTACAGCTCTGAGCCGATTAAAAAATGGCGGAAAGTGTGCTTTTGTTTTGCCGAATGGTGTATTACAATCTGATATTGAAAGGCAGGTCAGACAGGTACTGACAGACAGTGGAAGAATAGAAAAAGTAATTTTGATGCCGGATAAAATGTTTGAATGTACAACCATAGGAACTAACGTATGTGTATTTGGAAACGGAAACAGATATATTGATTTCTACGATTGCCGTAAAAAAGCAGATCAGGAGCAAAGAGAACAAAATGGGCAGTTTGGTGGAAAAAGCCATACCAACAGAACATATTATAAAACAATCAATGTGTTGTCTGATGAATTAATTAATAAGCTTTGCGGAGAGTGTGAAGATATTGCAGAATTTTCATTCAGAGCTACTACAACAAGTGTAAAAAACATGGATTATCTGTTGACACCATCAAGATATATCCGTTTTGAAGAGCGAGAAACAAAACACAGACCTTTTAGGAAATTGCAGACAATATTAATTACATCACACGAATGCAAAATGCCTGTAAGCTCGTTATCAATGAAACTATTGCAAAGAGTATCGGGCTTGATGTTGATTTGTACAGACAAAGCAAGCAGCAGTCAATTGATACTGTAAAAACAATGAAAGGGCTTGGTTTTGAACTTGAAGCAGAGGATTATATTAGTTTCACAAAGAATAAAAATGAATTTGTATTCAAGTGTAATGACAAAGAGCTGATGCCTGATATATTTATACAATTTTTCGGGGTATGGAAAAATCAAATTGCTTTGCTTAATACAATGCAGAATCAATATCTTGAAGAACTCAGAAATGCACTTTTGCCTGATCTGATGTCGGGTAAGCTTGATGTAACTAATGTAAATTCTTAACCGCTCTCGATCAGGGCGGTATTTTTATACCCGAAAATGAAAGGAAATGATATTATGGAACTGAAAGATACAATAGAACTGATGAATAGTAAGGATTTTAAGGACAGATTCAAGGCTGAGTACCATCAGCTTGTAATCAGGGCAAAAGGTTTAAAAGCCATGCTTGAAAAGTACAAAAA
>JAFVEY010000080.1 GCA_017475765.1 Clostridia bacterium
ATCAGCTCCCTTTCTTCCACATTACTATGTAGATTTTTTCTTTTTTAGACTCTTGCTAAACTTCCCTCTTGTCGCCCTCCTATCTAAAATTTCACTTTCAGATCTTCACTAACTTTAAGCTTACACAGATCAAGAATCTCATTGATAACGTTAATTCGGCAAAGATCAGCCGGTAACTTGTCACAGATTGCTTTTATTGCCGCATCTGCCGCAATAGCCGCTGTTTTGCTATCCAAAAAGTAAATTTCCCGACCAAAATCACTCTTACCACCGCCACCGTTAAACTCTTTAATAAGTTCCCCCTTGTTTTCGCTTATAATGACCATCATTCTTTCCCCTCTCATACTGCCGCTGTCAGGCTGCTGTCTTACTGTATTTGACCGTATAGTTTTTGCCGTTGCCCTGAATGGTAGCCGGGTAGCTGTTTTCAGCAAGCCAAGCAGCTATTTTCTGTTCAACTGACAAGGTATACTGTATGCTTTCGCTGTCGTGTCCGTTGCGGCTGTACGGTGTCATTGCCCACTCGTCATCGTGAAGTGTCAGCTTGCTTATGATGGCTCCGACCGCCTGTGCATGAGGTTTATTGCTCTTTGACATAATACCCAGATGTTCGGCAATCGTTGTAGCGTCATAAAGTGCCGTTGCCTGTTCCTTGAATGCCGTTCTCGGCAGTGACAACCCGTCATAGTATCCGTTCAGTGCCAATGCCTGATACTGCGGTTCTACTCCTGCCGCTGTCCACAAATCCATCATCTGTTTTGCCGTCCTGCTTTTAGCATTGAGCATCATTGCATCGGCTCTGATTTTTGCAAGCTCAAGGTTTGGACTTGCTTTTCTGGTTTTCTGCTCAACCTTGAAGTATGTATTGACAAGCTGTCTTTGCACGTCCCACGCCAAGTCATCGGTAAAAGATTTCACAAGCATAAGGTAGCCGCTTTCGGTGATGAGGGTTATGTCAGCATTGGGGTTAAAGCCATTCGGTGGGGTCTGTCCGAAAAACGGACGCACCTCTGAACATTTAACTTTGAAATAATCTATACCCTCGATAAAGTGTTGTTTGTTGTCATTAAAGCGTTTTCTTGCCGTTCCCTCCGGTCTGCCATGACAAGTGTCAATGTCTTTGAGAGTTACTACCCTCTTGCCCAGATATTCCTTTATGGTAATATCCTGTGCGTTGATGTTTACAGTTTTCATTTCATTGTTCATATCGTGTCTCCTTTCTTGCTTATCCGCAAGTTACTAAGCAAAAAAAATATTGTCGATTTCCTGTAACGTAAGATTAAGCGTAGTTTTTAATACCGCAATCTCGTTTCTGGTAAATTCACTTTCCTGTGCAAATTTACGATAAAGCGTAGCCGGATTAATTCCCAGTATCTGTGCTATCCGTTCCATAGAATAGCCGCATTCTACTATTTTACCTTTGAGTTTATTTCTGTCAAACACTTTTATTTCCACCTCCCAGTTTTCGTTTATTGCGTTTCCGCAAGTTTATAATAACACATCGTTTTATAATTGTCAATACGTTTTCGCAAGTTTTTTTTAAAAAAACGATGTTATATCTTGCAATTATGCAATTTATTTGCTATAATTTAATTTAGAAATGAAAGGGGTGAATATGATGGGTGAATCAAACATTAACAGTAAACTAAAAAAACGCAGGAAAGAACTCGGACTTACCATGAAAGAAGTATCAGCAGCAGTTGGCGTATCAGAAGGAACTGTATCAAGGTGGGAATCTGGCAATATTGCAAACATGGGCAGAGATAAAATATATGCGTTGTCAAAGGTACTGAAAATGACACCAGCTGAAATCATGGGAATTGATGATGATAGTTCCACTCAAACCTCTTCACAATTCCATTACAAGCAATTTTTGGAAGAAATTCAGAATCCTAATAATAGTTGGATTTATAGAGTTCCTTTATATAAATCAGTCAAGATTGAAAACGGTGAAATTGTTCTATATAATTTTATTAAATGGATCTCCATAGACGATGAAAGGGCTAAAAATTTTATAGCCTTACTTATCCCCGGAAAGGAATTTGAACCTAAATATAGTGATAAAGATATAGCGTTAATTAATCAACAGAGTACTTTAGAAGACAATAAATACTTCTATATTCTTATAAATGGAAAATCCCCCACTATCAGAAAAGTTACAACTAAAGAAAATAATACTATTGTATTACAAGCAGATAACCCACAAATTGGTATTGAATTGGCAAACAAGAACGATATTGTTGTTGGGAAACTGATTGCTATACATAAAATTGAAAAATTTGATTAAGAAAGGAAGTATAGAGATGGGACTCTTGGATTTATTTAGAAAACAGCCGCAAATCAGTTATGATAATTTGCCGTTTCCTATACAAAATCAGTTACAAACCAATCCGTATTTTAACAAGTACACAAATGAAACTATCGACACAACCGTATATTTATTGTATTGTGATTTTGCCAACTGTTACCGTTGGATAAAAGATGCAACTGCTCCCGACAAATATTTTGAAAACTACATAAGAGCAATACAATTATTAATAGAACTTAATCGATATACAACAAAATTCAAATTCAAACAACCTACACCATATCAGCAATTAAATGAACTGAATGAAAAATACACCGATAACACCAATCAATTTATTAGTCGATATTGGGAAAACACCCTTAAAAGCATAGAAAAGCTAAAAACAGAAAAAGGTAAAACAAAAAAGAAAGAAAAATTTTTCAATACCCTTTTCAATGACTATTTTGAATATTTAACTCAAGACAATATTAATTTTCTTAATTCAATTAAAGAAGATAAATATATATCTCCCGAACCCCAACCAACAAAAGTGGTTTGCGGTAAGTACAATGTAGATACAGTTCAAGAAATACAACAAATACCCATAAATGATTATTCTGTTTTGAGACTTTTACAAAAATCAGCAACCGAACATAAACGTAATGGTAATTTTGATTTAGCTATTGAATGTTTAAGAAAATCTAATCGAATATCAGATATGTCTAAGGATATAACACATAAACTAACAGAAAAAGAATATATGCGATTATATGATTTTATTAAAAAATACATTCCCGAACAAGCTGATTTTGAATATAACCAAATCAAAAAATTGCACCCTGAATTTTTTGATAAAAGAATATCAAGCAAAGAAAATATACTTTCCACAATATCCAAAGCTAAAGAGTGGAACTATGATACTATAGAGTTATTTACCAAACCGAGCTGCACGATATGCGGAAAATATAACAAAAAAATATTTTCGATTAGTGGCAAACACAAAAAATATCCCAAATTACCAATAGAATTTATAAGAGATGGTGGTTTTTGTTCTGACCACTCAATACAATCCGGAGTATTTTTTGAGGGAATTAGTACACCACCAAAATAACCCCCACCCCCGGAGTACAGCTCCGAAAAAAACGTGGATAATAAAAATGCCCCGCCGGTGCTGCAAATACCGACAGGGCATATTATTATATGAAAGGAGCCGATAATATGAAAATCGCTGCAGCCTATATTCGGGTATCGACCGATGATCAGATCGAATATTCTCCTGCCTCCCAGCTTGAAAAAATCCGGGAGTATGCAAAGAGGAACAGCTATATACTGCCTGAGGAATATATCTACATGGACGAAGGTATCTCAGGCAGACACACCGCTAAACGTGCAGCATTTAACCGGATGATCGGTACGGCTAAGCAGAAGCCGAAACCGTTTGACGCTATTTTGCCGTGGAAATTCAGCCGTTTTGCCCGTAACCGTGAGGACAGTATTGTCTATAAGTCCATGCTCCGCAAGCAATGCGGCATAGATGTCATATCCATATCCGAAAACGTGGGCGATGATAAAATGTCGGTGCTGATCGAGGCATTGATAGAAGCGATGGACGAATATTACAGCATTAACCTGTCGGAAGAGGTCAAGCGTGGCATGAACGAAAAAGTCAGCAGAGGTGAAGCGGTGACTATTCCCTCTTTCGGATATGACATCAAGGACGGCACATATATTCCTGATCCCGAAACTGCTCCGGTTGTCAGAAAAATATATGCCGACTACCTGAACGGTAAAGGTATGCGCACCATAGCAGCCGAAATAAATGAATGTGGCTACCGCACCAGAAGAGGAAACCGATTTGAAAACCGTACTGTCAAATATATACTGACTAACCCTGTCTACATCGGCAAGATCCGTTGGACTCCGTCAGGAAGAGCAGATCACCGTACAGAAAACAATTCCGACACAATCATTACAGACGGCACCCACGAGCCTATCATCGATCAGGAAATATGGGATAAGGTTCAGAAGAAATTGCAAGCTGCACCTAAAACTAAGTATATGAGGCAAGAGTCTGCAAAAACACCGTTTATGCTTCAGGGACTTGTACGCTGCAGCGCCTGTGGAGCTACGCTGTGTCAGGCAGTAAATCATACATCCCTGCAATGTTATGCCTATGCGCACGGAAAATGCAAAACCTCACACAGCATCAGCATTAAAAAAATAAATTCTGCTGTCTTTGACGCTCTCGAAAAATCCAGCATGACAGGAATTTTCAATCTGGAAATGATACCGAAAACGGCTGCAAAGTCTATTGAAAATATTCCGGCACAGATCGAGAGAGAGCAGAAAAAAATAGAACGTGTAAAGGACGCTTATGAAAATGGTGTCTATACGCTTGACGAATTCAGGCAAAGCCGTCAGCAGATACTGAACAGGATTGCAGAGCTTGAAATGAAAATGTCACAAGCGGATATTCCTGATGAACAAAAAGAACGCATGATCATACGTAAAAAAATACACGAATTCCTCCCTACTCTCAGATCGCCGGCTGTACCCGAAGCGGTAAAAAATTCGCTCTTGAAATCAATCATCAAAAGGATTGTCTTTTATCGGAGCAACGGCGGCATAGAGATTTTTTTCTATGCCTGAATGTATATCTTTTTGCAGTATAGACCGCCATACTGACTGATAATTATTTTTGCAAGTGCGGGGTTGGTCTGCTTTATATTAACAGGATACTGAAGTTTTTTTTCATAAACAAACATAGTCAGCCCTCCTCATTGTTCCAAGGCCACGGGTCAGCAATCCAAGCCCAGCGACTTCCGTCATTGCCTGCGGTAAGAGGTCCGAATCGTTCCTCAAAATCTTTTCTTAAAGCGTTACTCTGACGCTCATAGTTGTCAAGAGCTGCACCTGCCGAGACATCATTCGGATGAGTATCAAGATAAATATGAAGCTCATGTGCGGCAAATTCAACTGCTGAAAGTCTTCTCAGCATAATTTCACGCTCAGTCATTCTCATCCCCTCCGAAATCACAATCAGGTTCAAACGGTTTGTCAAGCTCCGGGAAAAGCGTACCCATTCTTATTGCCTGTTCGGGCGAATATAATTTGCCGGCATTCTGAAAGGGTACATAAGCCATAGCTTCAACAGTTTTTTTCGGCAGAGGTTTGATAAAAAAGTCAGAATTATTCAATTCCTTTATAACATCCACAGAAATTCTCCTTTCTTGATCAAGCATACGAAATCGTATACTGTTTTCAATTTTATAATATGCTGTAAAAGGATATTTTGTGATGTATTATAAATGGAACAGACAAAAACATACAGCCGCAGCTTCCAGAATAAAAATAATTGGTATTCCTATCATAAACTTCGGATGTTTTGTCTTATGATGTATGATACGCATAGTAATGTACATTGAAACACAGCCGCTTAGTGCAGCGATCAGGAGGAGTGTATTTTCGGATACTCTCCATCTGTGACGCTTTGCGGCTCTTTTGTCGTGTATGGTAACGGCAATAGCTGTAATATTGATAATGATCATATATGCTGCAAGGATATAATATAAAAAATCCATGTTTACTTCTTCCCTTTTCCTGTTCTTTTTTCTTTGACTTTATTATATATTGTTAATGCAATAAAATCAAGGCAGTGATCAGATGAAGAATACAGTTTTAAGATTGATGTCACTTTTGATACCCACCGTTATATTGGTACTTTATATTATCATTTTCCCCTGTAACGAAACACCGGAAAACAGGAATGTTGATAATGCAGAGAGCCGCAATTCAGCACAAAAAGATGATTCAAAGCAGGAAAATACCTCTGACCGTTCAAATGACAAAAACAACGAAAACATGATTGCAGTATGGGTGCCATATATGAGTCTGGATATGGAAGGAACAGACAGAAGCGAAAATGCTTACAGAAATAAAATCAATGAGATTTTTAATAATATTTCCGAACTGGGCGCCGATGCGGTCATATTTCAGGTCAGACCATTCTGCGATGCTTTATATAATTCCGGTTTATTTCCCTCGTCACATATTATCAGCGGTACCCAGGGCACCGAAATCAGCTATGACCCTTTGAAGATAGCCACAGAAGAAGCACATAAAAGGAATCTTCAGCTTCATGCCTGGGTCAATCCTCTCAGAGTCAGAACAAAGGATACTCCGTCTTATCTGTCAGAAAAAAATCCTGTAAGCGTATGGAAAAATGATGATATCAAAGATAATGACCGTTACTATCTTGAAAGCGGCGGAGGAATTTATCTTAGTCCTGCCTATCCTGAGGTACGAAAACTGATTATTAACGGTGTACGGGAAATTGTAAAAAATTATGATATTGACGGCATACAGATTGATGATTATTTCTATCCTGCGGATGATAACAAATGTGATAAAAATGATTACGATGATTATGTCAGAACAACACAGGGACAACCCCTTTCTTTGAATGAATGGCGTATGCAGAATATCAATGAACTTGTGAGAGGATTATATCATTGTGTACACAGCGAGAAAAAAGAATGTATTTTCGGCATATCTCCGCAGTGCAATACAGAAAATGATCTGAAAATCGGAGCAGATATATACAGCTGGAGTTCAGTAAGCGGCTATGCCGATTATATTTGTCCACAGGTATATGTAAGCGAAAGCCACCCCGTACTGACATTTCAGGAATCAGTAACAGAGTGGCGTGATATGATCAAAAATGATCATGTAAAGCTGTATATCGGTCTTGCCGTTTATAAGGTCGGAACAGATGCAGACAGCGGCACTTGGCTGTTAAAAGATGATAATATCCGCTCTCAGGCTGAGCTGGCAAATCAGCTTGGTGCAGACGGTATTATGCTTTACTCTTATGATCAGCTTTTTACCGAAAAGGCTGAAAAAGATGTCAGATCGGCTGTAAAGGTCTTTAAAGAGCTAACCGATCAGCCCTCTCAGAAAGTCAATTCTTGAACTGTTTTCGGGGCTTGTAAAATAAAATGCACCGAAATATCCCAAAAGCAACGTCATAAAAACAACTGTCCAGATCAAAAATGCACGTCCGTAAGCCTTGATATTTCTGTTGGATTTTTTTCCGAACGAAAACAGCATAGCCGCTGCAATATTAACAACCGGCAGCATTAAAATCAACTGTATTAAGAATGCCGTTGTTGTTGAAACAGGCTTTTCGCCGTCAGTATAAACACCGTCGGGAAGAAATGTCAGTTCATGCGCATTTGCTTTCGAGGCGGCACTGAGAAGCTGCTGAGTCCGTTCATCAGCTTCCCTGTCCAACCGCTCTGTTTCATCGGGAGAAAACACCTTTTTGAACGGAGGGCGGCAAAGCGCCTCTATCTCACTTTGTGTTTTTTCCCTTCGGTACAGCTCTTCTGCAATTTCATATATGATGCCTGTCCCGTCTGTCTTTTCTTTGACCTCCGACTGTCTGAGTTTCGCCTCCGTACTTACGCTGTCGCCTAAAGGCTTCGAGCTGTCAATTTCGGGAGGTCGTACTATTTCAGGCTCCGGTTTTTGCGGTGTCTGCTCCGGCTGCGCCGGAGTTTCGGAAGGACTTTCGGGGGCGGACGGAACGGACGGCTGATCAGGCTGAGACGGTTCAGTCAGAAGCTCTGTCAGCGGTTGACCGGTTTCATCCTCTATTTTAAGTGAAGTATTTTTTGAACTGTCCGTTGTGTATGTAACGGCATTTCTTTTGTTTTTCCTGCGGCTTTTTTTTCTGCCCGATTTAGAAGCTCCTCCGGCAAACTCAACCACCTCAAGTGCCGAACTTCCGTCAACGGGATATTCTGTTTCTACTTCGGAATTAACATCGTCGCAGTCATTTAACACTATACTGTTTCCTCCATTCGGATTTTTACAGTCAAAGGTTTTTTCAGAACAGCTTGTTCATAACAAGACCTGTGATAAGCTTGGGATAAAAGTAGGTGGATTTTTGCGGCATTTTTTCTCCTGCCGCAGCCACATCCCTGATTTCCTCCACCCTTGTCGGGTTCAGTATAAATGCGCATTGTGCCTTTTCGCTGTTTACCGAACTGACAGCATCCTCAAACCGCTTTACATAGGTGAGATTGATCTGCTTTGCCATGTTTTCGGCATCTATACCAAAGATCCTTTCAAGTATAAGCGTATGAAGTACAGTAACATCAAGTCCGCAGTAGCTTGCGCTCTTATCGGGCAGAAGAGAAGAGATCACCGACTTATCCTTAAGCACAAGAAGTTTAAAGCTGTTTCCGCCTGTATAAAATGCAAAAGCCTTTTCCCCTGCATGATATTTTTCCTCCAGAAGCCTTTCTATATTTTCTGTGCCGCTGTGATCGGTGATATCGAAATATCCTGCACATTTTTTCATTGCTTCTTCAGCGTCAAAGCCTTTCAGGTCACGGACGATACGATGTGTGGGAAGAACAAGGAGTCCGGGATGCTCCATATCCACAAGCATCATCATCACATAGTCTTCTCCGCCGTTGCCGATACCATTTTCACGGCAGTAATTGCGGTAATTCAAAGCTGTTTCATAACGGTGATGTCCGTCAGCAATATAGAGCTTTTTGTCCGCAAAATCTGCACATATTGCTTCGATTTCTGCCTCATCGGTAACGATCCACAGGCGATGAGTAACACCGTCGCTGTCTGTCAGCTCATGGACGGGAGCGCCCTCGCTGAGTCTGTCCAGGCGGTTGGTAATGCTGTGTGTTTCATCCATATAGAGCGAATATATCTGACTGAAATTGCAGTTTGTCGCCTGCATCAGATGAAAGCGATCCTCCTTCGCCTTAGACAAAGTCTCCTCATGCGGAAGAATCACTCCCTTTGAAAATTCCTCCAGTCCGACTCTGACGATACATCCCTTGAAGCTGCGTGCAGTTCCGCCAACGGTAAACTGCTCCTCATAGATGTAAACAGCAGGCTTTTCGTCCGCTTTAAGCACACCGCTGTCGAGCCACTCATCAAGCGTCAGCCCTGCTTCAAAATACGGATTTTCCCCCTTCGGAAGCTCCAGCCTGATAATATTATGCTCATTCTCTTTCAGGTACGCCTGTCTTTGCTCCTCGCTGATGATATCGTAGGGCGGGCATACAAGCTCCTCAATTTTTCCTGCTTTTTCGCAGTCAAATCTGAGACCTCTGAACGGTTTGATCTTTGCCATTGAAATTCTCCTTTGCCTTCATAAATTTTAATGTTAATTTTATTTTAAAGGCTTACGGAATGATTGTCAATGACTAATTTGACCTTTGAACTGCAAATAAACTATATCACATCAAAAAGAAGAATTTTAATGAATTATGGCACACACAAAGCAATACAAATAGGAAGAAATATCCGCTCCGTTTGACAGAATTCTGAAGGAGAACTGAACAAATCTTTCTCATTCCTCCCTGTTTTTTAATAATTTGACATTAAATACATTTTGCTATATAATCGTTATATCATTAATAGGGAGATGATAAAATGATAAGTGAAGCCATTGCATACATCGTCGGGATCGTCATACTGTTCGTTTGGCTAATCTATTCACATAAAAATAAACTCAATCCGACAAGAATCATGATTATTTCTATCTTTATACTCTATATGACCGCCGTTATCAGCATCACTTTTTTCCCTTTAACTTATGATCCTTCTTTAAAGCTGGCAAGCGATGTCCTCTCTCAAAGGCTTATTCTTACACCTTTTCAGACAACAATCAGTTATGTATGTCTCGGCAATCCCTTTGTTATATTCGTACAGCTGGGCGGCAACATTATCATGACGATACCATTCGGCATTATGCTGCCGATGATCGTCAAAAACAAAAAGATATGCTTCTATCTTCTGTTGGTATTGGCTCTGCCCCTTTTCATCGAAACATCACAGCTTGTTCTCGGAATCATACTGCAGACATTCTACCGAACAGCGGATATAGACGATGTCATTTATAATTTTCTCGGTGGAATGATCGGACTGGCAATCTATAAGCTCCTGCCGAAAAAATTTCGTAATCGTATATCAGCAAACTAAATAAGAAAAAACACACAGGTGTATTCCGTGCTATCGGATTAAATACACCTGTGTTCTTTTATTCTTCGGGTTCTTCAATATCATCTGTCGGTATTCTTTCACCGGTAAGAAATTCAATGGAGCGTTCAATACTGTCCTTCGAGCCTGCCCAATCATCGCTGCCGCCGTTGCGGTAATCAAACATTGTACAGAAATGGTGCACATCACGTCTGAGGGTTTCTATATAACCTCCTGTCAGTTTTGAAGTAGCCTCATAAAATGCCTGATAATTTCTGCCTAATCCCTTTTGATCCGTATTCAGAAGCAGCGAAAAGTGTTCAAGGCATATAAATTTCTGTTGTGAATAAAGACTGCGGAATTCAGGCTCTGTCTGCCACATGGCATGAACAATCCTGACCATATTTTCCATATTCTGTTTTATGTCACGGCAGATAAAGCAGTCGTGTATGAGGACATCTAATGCCGCCATCTTTTTCTTATCAGGCTTTTTCGGTGGTACTGTCGGAATCAGCTGTTCTGATATCTGCTGTAAATGACTTTCCAGAATAAGAGCGTTTGAAAGCCGTTTTCCAAGTTTTACCATCATTTCAAAATGTCTGAAACAAAATCCCTGTTCATTTGTTTTGATTCTGACGCTCGGCTCCATCATTGCCGAACCGGTAATGTATTCTGCTTTTCTTTCTTCAAGCATATCTCTCATTCTGCACATCGGGCATCCGTCCTTTGGCAGAAATACATCATTGATCGGTATGCTGCATATATTTTCCTGCAATTTTATCACTTCCCACATATTATTTATCCGATATATACAAATTATTATACAATATGCAGCAATAAAAGTAAAGCATATCTTCAAAATTCTTCCGCATACTCAAATAACGGTGCTGTCAGTTTTCGCTGGCAGACGGATCATCAACCGCTTTATCCCCGAACGATGACAGAATCACAACTGACGCAAATCCTGCCGTACAAAGCAGGATACAAACCGGAATCTGAGACGTACTGACTCCGGACGGAAATATATCATAGACAGATGTCATGACAAATCCTATGATGATCATGTATGTCTGACAGGGAAATTTTTTCATACATATATCGGTCAGCTTTGCCGTTAATATGGTGCCTGCCGCCCCTCCGGCAGCAAGCAGGGACAAATACCCCAACCGCAGCTCCCTGACCGCTCCCCACACACTTTCATACATTCCGAGTACCAGAAGAATATGTGATGTGCTGATTCCGGGCAGAACCATAGCAACAGCTATTACCATTCCGCTCAGTATCAGCATCAGCGCTCCGCCGCTTTCATTTGTCCCGACCGGCAGCGCCGAAACCGCCGCCGCTGCTGCACAGCCCAAAAGTGCAAATATCATATTGTATAATCTTTTGGGCGTTATCCCGGATTTTTTTAATAACAGAGGAATACCGCCTAAGATCGCTCCGATAAAAAAGTACATTGTCTGAACCGGAAAAAGCTCTGTCAGCTTCAGAACCGCTCCCGAAAATAAAAAAACACCTGTCGCTCCCCCTATGGCTACTGATCCTAAAAATATCATATTCTTTCTGAAATTTGTAAATATACCGCTTACTGCTGATATGAGTCTGTCATATATTCCGAGAATGATGGCAGTCGTTCCTCCGCTCAGCCCCGGAACAAGCATAGAAGCACCGATAATGACACCGAATACGGTATTTTTCATCAATTTTAATCCTGATCTGCTGTTGATCCTCATGTTCTTCCCCCAAAATTCATATAATATAAAATATATGCGGTCAAAGATTTTATATTATAAAATTTTCAGAATAAAACTGATAACAAATAAATATAGTGTCGATGAGTCAATAGTGCTTGAAAATGTACGAATTTATGTTATAATATAAAAATAGTGTTCATTATAAGTATGATTTTGGAGGAAGAACTGTCATGTCACTTAATGTAAGAGAGATTACTGACGATGAATACGGACATTGCGCTGTTTTATCAACAGAAGATTTTGAAGTGATCGTAACGCTGGATTACGGTCCGAGAATTATAAGCGCCAAAAAAACTGACGGCGTCAATCTTATATATAATGCCAAGGACAAAGACTATGACCGCTGTCACGGTCATAAAATGCGGCTTACCCTTGAGCGCTCGACAAACGGTATTTACTGCGATGATTCACCTGTCCGATACAGTCCCATGTCAGACGGCGTCAGCTTTATGCAGACAATCGTGGATCCTGTTCAGCTTGAATTTTCGATGGATATTGCCTTTAACAGCGATATCGGGGATTTTATGGTAATACACAGCTGTCTGAACAAATCAAAAGAGGCTGTTAAGCTTTCCATCTATACGGAAACACCTTTCTGCCGGAACGGCTTTATTTTTGTTCCTCAGAGCAATATTGATGAAGGAGACAGACCGTCAAAAATACTGACCTTATGGAATAATACAAAATGGACAGACAGCCGTATCAGACTCGGTGAGCAGTATCTTGTCGTAACTCCGGGAAGTGAAGCCGACGCTGAGTCAAGGCTTAAAATCGGATTGAACAATACAGCTGGCTGGTGCGGATTTACTGACGGAAGCAATGCCTTTATTAAAAGATATGTGCATAACAGAACCGCTTTATATCCGTTCTGTCATTGCTCCACCTTTGCCACCTCCTGTAAAGGTCATATAAGTATTCAGACAACAAGTCCGTTTTACCGTATAGAACCTGGGGAATCTGCAAGACATATCGAAAATTGGATCCTGCCGGTTTCCTCTTCTGTTATTTTTCCTGACGATGAAAATTCTATTGATGAGTTTATCAATACAATATAATCATGTATATATAGTAAACGACAATTAAATTATCCTATTCAAAGTATGCAGGTGCAGCGGCAAAGCCCCGATAATAATCCGACAGAACGGTATCTGAATGATATCATTCTGTCGGATTTCTTTTGTACATTCTGCACATACAGCAAAAATCCTTCATAATTTATGATTAAAAAGAACAATATACCGTTATGTTGATACACAACGGTATACTGTCAGGAGAAAATTATGAAAAAGTAGGAGTAAGCAAGTTATTATTCCGGTTACTTAATTAATTGCCGAAAAAGTCGTTATATCCACCGTATCCGCCATATCCGCCGTAATTACCATATCCACCGTAACCATTTCTGCCTGAACCGGATGTTGAATCCTGATCGGACGAATTTTCATCATAAGTTTTTTCATCAAGCGTTACATCCAGCGTTTTTGTTTCACCGTCACGATAAACAGTTATTTTGATAGTATCTCCGGCTTTGTACTTGGATAATTCAGCTTTGAGAGCGGATGAAGATGTGACTTCCTTATCATTTATCTTTGTAATGCAGTCACCTACCTCAATGCCTGCTTTCTTTGCAGCTGCTCCGTCTGTAACGGAGGAAACATAAACGCCTGCCCTATCGACACGATACATGAACATAGTAGATTCATCAGTTATATCTACAAGATTTACACCTAAATAAGGTCTGCTTGAAACATAACCCTTTGTTTTAAGATCAGACAGAATATCAATAATATCATTTACAGGAATTGCAAATCCCAGACCTTCAACAGATGTACCCGATGATGTCGAGCTTGACTTTGCCACTACAATACCGATAAGGTTTCCGTTGGAGTCAAACAGACCGCCTCCTGAATTACCCGGATTGATGGCGGCATTTGTCTGGAGAAGATTCATCGTTTTACCGTCGATCTCAATCTCTCTGTCAAGAGCACTTATGATACCGTCTGTTACTGTTCCTCCCAGCTGTCCGAGAGGGTTGCCGATGGCAATTGCTGTCTGTCCTACGCTGAGTTTGGAGGAATCCCCGAATACGGCGGTAGTAAGATCGGTTTCATCTATTTTCAGAAGAGCTACATCGAGTGTCGCATCCTTGCCTATAAGCTCTGCCTTATAAGTTTTGCTGTTGGTAAGGCGAACCGTGATGGATGTTGCACCGTCTATCACATGATTATTGGTAAGAATATATCCGTCAGCCGAGATAATAACGCCGCTGCCTGCCGCCTGTGAGATATACTGACCGTAAAATGAATCATATGTCGTTGTTTCGGTCGTTATCTCTACAACGGAATCCTTAACCTTAAGAGCAACCTCCTGTATGGTTGTCGGAGCAACTTCTGTATCACTTGCCTGAATGATCTGAAGAGCAGAATCATTCTTATTGTCTGAGTTTTGCGAAGCAGAGGTCTGAGAGGTGTATAGATTATCCTTGTTTCCTGCCAGATAAGCGCCGAAGAAACCGCCGCCTATACCTACGCAAAGCGTTAAAGCCAATGCACCGGCTATCAGAGCCACTTTTTTTCCTGCTGAGGACTTCTTCTTCGGGGGAGCAGGATAAGTATCTGCGGTGTATGGTATTTGTGTGCTTGCAGCATATTGGGATGAAGCATACGGATTTGTATACGGATCACTATAATTGGCAGCCGTTTCCGTATATATCGGCTGCTGAACGTCAGAACTGCTGTATGCGGAATAGTGATCGCCGTAATCTGTTGCCGGTTCGGACGGTTCCGAACTGAATGCGATAGGCTGAGTATCTGCAACGGGAGATACCTCCGATGTTTCTGCATTAGCATTTGCTGATGTTTCGTTCATTTCATTAATATTATTAAATTCATTGTTTTCCATATTGAATTACCTCCGATGTAATGTTTTTCTTTGATGGTTTTATTATACACCATTCTTCAAGGAAAAGTAATAATAAATTTAATATCTTCTTGAAACAATTTATTAATGTTATCTTAAATCTATTCAAGGTTTGATTGTCGGGAATATGAGCCCTATAAATTATGACTAATTGTGTGTAATAATATACCTTAATGAGCATTATGCTATCGGAGGAATTAAAACTGATGCAGGTATCGATCGAGAAATAGCTTTTGCCGATAAAATAATGCCAATTGTTGAATTTTTCTTCAATCAGGCAAAGAGCAGCCTGTTCATGGATATGCCTGAGCAAAAATTTTATGACAGCTATCACTCTTTAACTTCTGAGCTTGCCATACGGGATCTTCCTCCCCATTGCTGCCGCCACACCTATTTTACAAGACTTGCCGCTGAAAATGTACACGAAGCAGTAATAACTCAAGCCGGAGGGCATAAAGACCTATCTGTAACCATGAACTATATCCATATACCACTCTCCGAAAAACTTGCAGCGGTAAATAAAATCTAGTGAGTAGTATGGTGAGTAATACCGATGAGTAACTGAGTGAGTAATAACTTAATTTTTTTCAAAATTCCCAACCATTATTTCTAAATAAGCAAAAAAACAAACCGCATGAAAACCAAGCGTAAACTCAGTATTCATGCGGTTTAAGCGGAGGACAAGGGATTCGAACCCTCGCGCCGGTCTCCCGACCTACTCCCTTAGCAGGGGAGCCCCTTCACCACTTGGGTAATCCTCCAAGGTGAATAAAAAACAATTCCCGATACCCGAAGATATCGGGAATAAATATGGCGGAGAGGATGGGATTCGAACCCATGTGTCCTTTCGGACAAACGGTTTTCAAGACCGCCTCGTTATGACCGCTTCGATACCTCTCCATAGTTTTTCAAGAACCTTCGCCCTTTTCAAGAGCCTTCGCCCTTGCGACTTCACTATAATACCATATATTCTTTTAAATGTCAAGTATATTTTTATAATTTTTTTCTGGATTCTTTTATTGTATCAGCCCGTATTTGAGTTTTACACGCTCCAGCTTTTTTATGATCGGGTCAGCTCCAATATAAAGAAATACAGCCGTGGATATCCCATGTACAAGATCCATCGGAAAGCCTGCTATATAATACGCCGCTATATTTTCGGCAGTCGGCTCAATATGCGACATAATCATTGCCGCAGGATCCATAATGCCTCCGTATATCATTACCGCACTTAAAAAACCAAAAACAGAAAACGACAGTCTGCTTCTCGGAGCAATACCTCTTCCGAAAATCATCCCCGAAAGAAATCCGATGATTCCCATTGTAAACATCTGCCATGGCGTCCAAGGTCCCTGTGCAAAAATAATATTCGACACAAGCATCGTCATTGAACCAATAAGAAATCCTGATTCTGCGCCGAGAGCCGCCCCTGAAATAATAACCAAAGCAGTCATGGGCTTGAACTGTGGAAACATATAGAACGCTGCCCTTGAAAGAACACAGAGTGCACACATGACGGCTATCAGCACCAATTCACGAGTCCTGATACGCCGCTTTTCAAATACGGCAAAAAACGGCAGCATACATTCCAGCATGATCAGCAATGAAATAAAAAGATATTTAGCATCCTTCAGAAAATAGATACCTATAAATATCGTGATCGGAATGGTAATCAATATGGAAGAAAGAGACAGCAATGTGTGAGTGTGAGAATGTTTTATTTTTGCAATCCGAATGTTTTTTTGTTTTTTCCTGTCGGCAAGATCCGAAATGATGATTCCTGCTGCCGATAAGAGCATAAGGATATAGGTAATGATTTTATGCTCCCCTCCATCGGGTAATGGCAGGATATTCAAAACATGGAGTACAGAAAGCAAAAATACTGCAAATGATACTGCCTTCATAAACGGAAAAATATATCCCGGCTTCTTGTCTTTCTTTTTGTCTTTTTCATCGGGCTGCGCCGGGGCATAGATTTTTTTCAGTAATTCAGTATCCCCGCCTTGATTTTTTTTTGAAATACTCATACCCAAAGCATAAAGGATATCATCGGCAGTTACCGCTTCTTCAAGAATATCTTTGGACATTCTTCTTGCCGCTGTTGTATAGAAAACATTTTCCGAAAAAAATGTATGCGGATTGCTTATGCCGTTCAGCTCTCCTCCGAAAAATAAAGCGCACCTGTCAGCATATTCCGCACAGAAATCCATATCATGGCTTACCATTATGATACAGGCTCCGTTAGCGGCAAGCGCCTTTAAAATCGTGCCGATTTCTGTCTTTGACTTTATATCCAGACCCTTTACGGGTTCGTCAAGCAAAAGTATATCGGGTTTTGTCAGAAGCAGCTTTGCTATGGCGGCTTTTTGCTGCTCTCCGCCGGAA
The DNA here is from genome assembly GCA_017475765.1 of Clostridia bacterium. Taxonomy (GTDB): domain Bacteria; phylum Bacillota; class Clostridia; order Oscillospirales; family Acutalibacteraceae; genus UBA1213. Next base: position 17,356 of record JAFVEY010000080.1, read on the forward strand.
AGATCATAAGGGTGACGGTCAAGCAAACCGTCTATTCCACAAAGCTTCGATACATTTTTAATCATGCGTTCTCTCTCCCTGACAGGAGCTTGCAAATCAGAAAGGATATCATACAGATCGTCATGCAGAGAATCCTTGACAAATAATGCCTGCGGATTCTGCGGCAAAAGTACTGTTTTGAGGTTCTGATCAATAACTGTCTTTCCGATGTACGGCTTATAAATTCCGGCAGCAATATGAAGAAGAGTCGTTTTTCCAGCGCCATTTCCGCCCAGAACCGAAATCATCTCTCCCCTGTATGCTTTCAGGTCAAGTCCTGACAGAACATCCGGTGAGGATCTGTTATACCGGAACCATACGTTTTTCATCTCCAGCAAAGGTTTTTCTGTTTTATCATGCTCTGAAATAGCATAGTTCCGCCGATGAAGCTCTTTATCCCTTACAAAAGAACGCAGCCATTTTCTGCCGCTGCCGATATCAAGAGGAGCAGCGCCGGACGAATGATCTGCAAGCGTATACACTCTTGTCGGAACGGGAAGTGCAGAAAACATCGGTTCATCCGATAAAAACAGCTTTGCCGCTGCTTCTTCGGGACTGCTGTCGGATATAATTCTGCCGTCAGACATGACAACAATTCTGTCGCTGATTGAATAAACATAATCAAGGGTATGCTCACAGATAATAACAGTCGTTCCCAGTTCCTTGCTGATATGTCTGAGTATACTCACAAATTCGTTTGCAGCGATCGGGTCAAGCTGGGATATCGGCTCGTCAAGAATAAGAACTGACGGCTGCATGATCATGACGGATGCCAGATTCAGTATTTGCTTCTGACCTCCCGAAAGCTCATCTATGCTTTTTTCAAGCCAGCTGTCAATACCGAAAAATGCAGCCATTTCAGCGGTTCGGCGGCGTATGGTTTTGTTGTCAAGACCGAGATTTTCAAGTCCGAAAGCAAGCTCGTGCCATACCTTATCAGTAACGCTCTGATGATCGGGCGACTGCATGACAAAGCCTATTTTTATTGCCTGCTCCAGCAGCTCGGTTTCGTCAACAGGCTTTCCGCAGAAATAAACTGTCCCACTTATCTCACCGTGCGGTCTTAACGAGGTTTTCAGCTGACGGAGAAGCGTACTTTTTCCGCAGCCCGACAAACCGCATATCATCACAAATTCACCCTCGTTAACCGATAAATTGATATTTTTCAGCGCCTTTTCTTTGGCAGCGGGATAGGAAAAGCTCAGATCCCTGACCGAATAGATTTCCATTTTCCTGCCTCCCTCACATCAATTATAAACGGCATGAAGCATAATATCAGAAATGCTGTGTAAATCCCAACCGTATAAAGATCAAAAAAGGATATGTCAAACATCGGATAATAGCTGTATTCTGCCGCTCCGTAAATATAAGCTGCCAAAATATAAATGTCAAAAGCCAGAACCGTAATGATAAACAGAATATCGGACGGCTTTATCTTAAAAACCGAATAGGATGTCCGCTTATGCAGACCATATCCCCTGCTGTTCATGGAATCCGCCGTATCTATGGAATTTTCCATCGCCCACTGCAGCATGGAGGAAAATATTTTCACTCCGTTTTTGATGCGCCTGATCATGTTTCCTTTTGAACCCTCTCGGACTAACGTCTGCTGAGCCGCTCTGACGATCCTGAGCTGTGCTTTGAATTTTGAGAAAAAACGGAGGATCATAGATATCAGAAGTGCAGTACGGGGCGACAATCTTCCGAAAAGGTATATCACTCTGTCCGAAGTAAAGATACCGTTGACGGCATAAAACCATTTCAGCGTACATGACATGAGAAGTGCCGCCGCTATGCCGAAGATGACGGATTCAAGCGTAAACGGATTTCCGTCCGGCAAATAGCTTAAAATCGTGATTCCGCCATGACTGACAAGGGGATTGATCAATATTATCATTAAGGATGTCGGAAGCGTCAGCCTGAGCGTATTCAGATATCCTGAAATGCCGCCGGTGAAAACAACGTAGAGTGAGCCTGCCGCAAGCGATATCAGCAGAATGATCGGGTGCATGATAAACATGGTAAATGAAATCACCGAAGCAAAAAACAGAAACTGTGATATCGGGTGATAGGTATTGAATCCGTTTTTCATGGCTTTAATCTCCATAATAATAATTGCCGATATCGCTTCCAAGATCACAGCTGTACTGCCATGAAATCCTGTCGCCGTCCGCCACCATACAATCGGAGCAGCCGACATTTTTGAAATCTCCGTTTACGCTGTACATCCAGCCTGAAACGCTGCCGCAGTCAAATTCATAAAGATTATTGATTCCTTCGATATATGCCCCTCCCGTGAGAGGAATGATCGAAAATTCGAGATGGATTTTATGCTCTGTGCAGACTCTTTTCAGAACATCAAAAACACTTTCCCCCTCCGAAAAGCTGACATCGGTATCACGGATGATGATACCGTCCCCCGGCAGAAGAGAACGCTTTTTTTCATTAAGTGCTTCGTTTTTCAGAGCTGTTTCGCAGGATATGAATATTGTACAGGTGTGCTGACCGACAGGAGCAGCCGATTCGGACTTGCTTTTTTCCTCCGGCACATATAATGAAGCCGCAGAAACTTCCGCTGTCGGTGATGATACAGTCTGATGAGAGCTTTCCTCCTGCGGCTGCGAGGATACTGACGGTGCTTTTGACAATTCTGTCCTTCGGCTTTCCTCCGATTGCCGGGATGAAGTTGTTTCGCTGACAAGGCTGGTTTGAGCAAAGGAGGACTGTTCCTGCGGATTTTCTGCTGACAGTTCCGAAAACTGACTGATTTCATCAACGGAAGTATGGCTTTCTGAAAGCTCCCCATTTTCCGACGGTTCAGACGATGACAGTTCCGACGAAGATAGAGACTGGTATGATGTACTTTTTTCAGAAACGGCATCCGATTGCTGTTCATGGGAAATTGGTTCGGATGAGGAAGAATGGATTTGAGTCGGTTCCTGCCGGACAGTATCGTTACCAAAAGGCACTCCCCCGACAAAAAAAGCTGCCGTGAGGGTGATCACGATTACCAATGCAATGATAATTTTATTTTTATGTTCATACAACCGTTGTTTCATAATGATCCTTTCAAGGCACAAAGGCTGCTCTGTATTACAGAACAGCCCCTGAGTCATAGTTATACCGTATGATTAATCTTCGGATTTCTTTTTTCTCAAAGCAAATGTTGCAGCAGAAGAAAGAACAGCCATGATGATAATAAAGCCTGTGGAATCGCTGTCGCCTGTCGGTACAGCATCACTATTGCTGTTACTATCACTATTATTATTGTTATTACTGTTATTATTGTTATTACTGTTATTGCTGTCAACAGTACCTGCAGGATTCGTATGATTGCTGACAGGATTATCGGGTGTTTCAGGAGTATTATCGGAATCGTTTGCGGCAAACACATCGCTCATATCATAAAGAGCGGTTTTACCCTCCAGAAAACGGCTGTAAGCGCAAAGTGCATAATATGCCTGATTATTGGCGTACTTGTTAAAGGATTCGCCTGCGGCATGAGAAAAGCCCTTATCTTCGCTGATGTAGAAAAACTTAAGACCGTCAAGAGCGCTTCCGTTTGATTTTACAAATCTTTCATCCTTATCGGCATCAATTCCGAGAGCAGAAAGCGCTGTTACTACCTGAGCAGAACATTCGCTGTTGGCAGCACCGTAAGATGTATATGTACCGTCCTCATTCTGAACGGATGAAAGAAGGTCGATCGCCTTATCCACAGCGATTTTCACCTTTTCATTGCTGTCATAGTAAGGAGCAAGTGCTTCGATCACCATACCGGTAAGGTCAGGCTCTGCGATATCCCCGTAGAATGTCCAGCCGCCGTCAGGGAGCTGTGCGGAAAGAAGCTCATCAATGAGCTTTTCACGGGTCGTCTGGTTTTCCTCATCCTCTGCCTTAGCTATTTCATAATTGTTAGTATCAAGTGCGATAAGAGAGAATATGGTTCCGTTGATGCCCTGTCTTGTAACATAATCAAAATCAGCAAAGGGAGCTGTGAGATCCTTTCCGGCAAAATCGGAAGCGTCTATACCGAGAGCAGTAAGAGCAATGGTAAATCTTGCGCTGTCGGTTGCCTTTGTCAGCTCGTTATCCTTAAGATATTCCTCTGCGCTTGCAATATAGGCAGCTTTTGCGGACTCATCAAGTTTTCCGAGTCTGGCAAGCATCAGAACTTCCCATTCATTACCTGCTGAGGCATAATTTTCATTGGATGTTACCTGCTCTGTGACAGAAGCAATGATCTCCTCAAGGCTGATATCCTTATTCGGATTTTCTGTCGGCTTTGCAGGGTTATCATCTGGCTTTGACGGAGTCACATCAGGATTTTCCGCCGGATCTGCGGAAGCAATATCGACTGTGAGCTTATATACACTTTCCTTAACGCCGTCAGACACATACTGCCAATTGCTGTTTCCCACACCTATGTAAATGACATCGCCGTTGGAGACGGGAATTTCTCTTGTGCTTTTATAATTAGATGCTTCACCCGGCGTATAGCTGTTTTTATAGATCTGATATTTAAAATTCTTATTTTCGGCAGCAGGAACAACATAAACTGAATCTGTATTTTCAGGGAGCTTCAATGTATACTCTGTCAGCTCCGGCTTGAATTCAGGCTCAAGCTCTCCTGTTACATCTATGGATTTCAGCGCTGTGCTTGTTCCGTAAAAATCCATGCCGAGATCCGCTCCCATATTCAGCGAATATGAAATAATTAGCTCGTCACCGTCCGAAAGGGATCCGTCCTGCACAGAAAAGCTGCCCACTCCGTTATTGCCGTACCAATCGTCAACGGCAAACATCCAGCCGGGATACATACTGCCTTCCAGTTGATCACCGGCTCCCGATACAAGACCGTTTACCTCGGATATATAAGCTCCGTACTCACTCTCCCCGATCGGATCGGCATAACCCTTACCTGTTACCGCAGCCGAAATGATGTCTGCCGCCGTTGAATCGGAATTGATATCCACCCATTCATCGACAAGCGTTCCGTCCCATGCTGCACCATCCGATACAGAGTAGGTATTGTTTTCAACAATGACCCTTACCTGTCCCTTTTCCTCCGCAGCAGATACGCCCAGCGGCAAAGCCGCCGATATCAGAACTGCCGAAAGAAGGCATGATAAAATTTTTGAACCTGTTTTCATTTTCTTTCCTCCTGTTCTTCTTTCAAAGAAGCATTTTCCGATGTAACGGCTTCTGGCTTTTTGGCGAGTTTTCTGCGTTTTCGGCTTTTTTCACGCTTTATGCGGCTTTTATCCTTTGCGCTGAGCTTCGGCGGTTCTTTCAGACCGGCGGCTTCCAGCGCTCTGGGCCAAGGACCGAGCTTCTGTTTGTTAAAGCATACCGTTTCACTATCAAAATCACTTCTTTTCGGAGGTCTGCCGAGCTGAGAAGCCTTTGTCTTAAGCAGAGCAACGGCATATTCTTTTTTTTCAGACTTTTCCATTTGCTGTCACCATAAAAAATGCTTTCTTTGCAGTCAACAAAGAAAGCGCAACTGATCAACAAAACCAAACCATGCCGAAAAGGGTACAATCCGACACAGCGTCTATGACCGGCTGCACCTCTTCATCGTCCAAGCTTGCATCGCCTTGAAATGCGGGAGTATTCTGACTTATGGTTGAGACCAATCACAGTAATGACGGTTGTTCCGGAATCGCACCGAATTCCCAATTACCTACCGGGCATAGCCTTTCGCACCGCATATCGGCAAATATTAAGTTATATAAACTATAACAGATTTTATCTGTCCTGTCAAGCCTAAAGTATTCTTTGAAGGATAAGCAGACAGGTGACGCCCGGTATTCCCAGAACCGCAGAAGTCGATAATGTGAGCGGACTCACAGGTATGGCTACTGCCGTCAATCCCGAAGCCAGATTCACGCATATCAAAGCGGCGATTCCGGGGATAAGCGACAGCACCGCCGACCGTACAGGATGATTTGAACGCATGATTGCATGAACTATCACTAATGTCAGAAAAATAACCGCACCTATTGCAGGTATGACCCAGTCCTCCATAAAAAAAGCATCCCCTTCTGTTTCAGTAGTATCAGCTTATGAAACAAAAGGGGGCATTATGACTGTTTTTTTAACTGCAGTGAATAAATAGAATTGTTGCCGTTGCATACATAAGCAATAGAACACACCACAAAGAAAAACGGAATATATTCATATCCGAAAACCTCTGCACCGATCAGTATGGGCGCAATCAGGGTATTGGCAGCGGCACCGAATACCGCAGCATATCCGAGTGCAGCAAAAAGCAATATGGGCATACCCGATGCAGCAGCTAAAACCGCTCCCAGCGAAGCGCCTATCGAAAATAACGGAGTCACCTCTCCGCCCTGAAATCCGGCAGATAATGTAACGATCGTAAAAATAAATTTCAGCACAAAATCCCAGGCATAAATCTCTCCTCCGCCGAACGCTTCGGTTATCAGATTCGTTCCGAGACCCGAATATCTTCCGCTGTAAAGCAGCAGCGAAGCTATGCTTATCAACGCTCCTGTCAGACCTATCTTCAGATAAGGATTTTTCAGAAGTGCTGAAAGCAGTTTTTTGCATTTCGGCAGAACATAGGCAAATAGACCGCCGACAATTCCGAATAATATACCGGATATACAAAGCAAAACATAGAATTTGATATCATAGTCCGTATCCAACAGATTCAAGTCAACAGAAAATTTTTCCAGCCCTAACAATCCCGATACAGTACTTGCCGTATAGGCGGCTATTATCGACGGCAGCAATGCCGAAACCTCCAGCGTTCCGACAGTCATCACCTCCGAGGCAAAGAAAACCGCCGCTAGTGGTGTGCGGAACAATCCTCCGAATCCTGCCGCCATTCCCGAAATAGTCAGGATCTTAGCTGTATTTTTATTTTTGATTTTCAACCCCTTTGCCGTAAAGCTGCCGATGGTTCCGCCTATCTGAACGGCTACTCCCTCTCTTCCGGCACTTCCTCCGAAAAGATGGGTCATCCATGTGCTGAGTGTCACAAACGGTATCAGCCGCAGCTTTATTTCTGTACGGTTATTTCTCGCCCTTTCAAACAAAAGCGACATACCGTTCTGCGTTTCCTTGCCGAAGCGGTCGTATATAAAATAAATCAGTATTCCTGCCGGAGCTAAAAACGGTATGAAATAGATCGGAGAGCTTTGTCTGATTCCTGTCAAGTCAAGCAGCACAATACCGAAAAGTGCATCGGCAGCACCCGTCACCAGTCCGATTAAAAATGCACTAACGCAGAAAATCACCATATCGGCAAATTGCCTGATATGAAACTTGATATCGTGCGGCTCCTTTTCCTCTGTTGTTTTGAAATCCAGCAGTATGATATTATTTTTCGGTTTTATTTTTTTACTCATAGACAAATCCACATTCAGTCAGCTTTTCTGAATTCCTGAGCATCTTCCGGCTCATCACAAGCGTCCGAAATTTTATAGCAAAGGATCATAAGGCTGTCATTAAGGTGGACATTTTCAACGATGATATCATCATAGTTGATGGAAAGATCATAATGACTGAAATTCCAGTAATTCCTGATTCCGAGTTGATAGAGCCTGTCCGCTATTGAGGGGGCGGCTGCTTTCGGCACTGTAAAAATAGCGACATCCGTTTTATTCTCCTTGCAGAACTCCTCCAGCTTATCAAGGTCTGTGACGGTTATATTCCTGATCACCGTACCCACCTTGGCAGGGTCATTGTCAAAAATTCCGATCAGCTTAAAGCCACGCTTTTCAAACGACATATGAACCGCAACCGCCTTGCCCAGATTACCCGCACCAATCAGGATTGCCTTATAGCAGTGATCCAGTCCGAGGATATGTCCTATTTCATTATAAAGGCTCTGTACCGCATATCCGTAGCCCTGTTGACCGAAGCCGCCGAAGCAGTTCAGATCCTGTCTGATCTGAGAAGCCGTAAATCCCATTTTATCAGAAAGCTCTCTTGATGATATGCGTGTCACGCCCTTGTCAAGAAGCTCTCCCAGAAAACGGTAATATCTCGGAAGGCGTTTTATGACAGGCTGAGATATATTTTCATATTTGTGCATTCTTTAATCACCTTTGAAAATTGTTAATTTTTTGTCATACTAACCAAATAATAGTTTATCAGTTTTATAGCGAAATGTAAAGTGTAATTTTTAAATTTGTTAAAAAATTATCAGTAAAAAACGGCACCGGAAATTTCCGGCACCGTATCTGTCATTATATATCCATATATTTTCTGTATCTCGGAATAACGCCCGTTTTATTCTCGCTGAGACTTGCCCTTTTCTGAAATATGCCCGGAAAAGAATTGCCCTCGATAATCACAGGTCCCTGATCGCTGATGGCAACATCCCAGCCGACATAGCCAACCTGCGGAATCACCTCTGCTGCCTTTTTGACAAGCTCTACCGCTTCATCAAACATCGGAACATGGAAACCTATGATATCCGTGCCTGTGATCGGATGCTTTGTATACAGGATATCATCCTTGTCAATAGCGGCAACGGTAACAATTCCTTCATCGTTCGGGAAGGTATACATTCCTCCGCTGGAGAAATTATCCACCACTCCGCCGTTTCCTATCTTGAGGATAGCCTGAAGGAAACATCCCTTTCCGTCCTTGCAGAATGTAAACATTCTCATCGAATTGACAGAATCCGGATAAAGAACATTCATATCCGGGTGCTGCCGGATAAACGCTTCCACAAGAATCTGTTTTTTCTCCTTGATCGAACGGTAAAGCTCGTCCAAATCCGTATGCTCATCCGCCAGATATTTTTCAACGCCGAAGCCGCCCTCGCCGTCAACAGGCTTGGCTATGATTGCAGGATGCTTCGACATAAAATCCCTGAACTGCTCCGGTGTGGTTTCGTTCATGTCCAGCCAGTCACGGTTAAGGAATTGGCTGAACTTCTTATTGAATGCAATTTTATCATCAAAAATCGGCATATATTCCTTATCATTATATTTTTTAATGATATTATTGTTTTTACCTCTTGTAAGATAAGTTGCTCTCTGTTCCTCGTTAAGATGATAAAACTCAAATTCCTGATAATCGTGATAGCCTGCCTGAAATTTCATTCCGCAGTGAATCATATCAAAAAATACGCCCGGAAACGATTTATCGCACTTTTTGGAAACATCCTTGGCTATCTTTATCATTTTTGCATAATCCAACTTGATTATTCTTGCCATCAAATATCTGACCTTTGACACATTATCACACCCATCATAAAATTACCATATTATAGTACAATATTTCATCCACTTTTTTCAAGTCAAATATTAAACAAATTTGTCGCAGCCCTGACATTTTATATATTGATATTGACAACGAAACCGACAGCCGAAAAATACAGCTGCCGGTTTGTAATCAATTATTCATTGCCGAGGCATTTTACCATAACAGCCTTCTGTGCATGAAGTCTGTTTTCTGCCTCTTCAAAGATCTCGTCTGCATGAGCCTCGAAAACATCCTCGGTGATCTCTTCACCTCTGTGTGCGGGCAGACAATGCTGAACCATTGCATCAGGCTTTGCAAGCGCCATCAGTTCTGCATTGACCTGATAACCGTCAAATGCCTTTCTGCGCTTCTCGGCTTCGCCTTCCTGACCCATGGAAGCCCATACGTCTGTAATAACAACATCAGCATCAACAACTGCTTCCTTCGGTGTGCGGAACAGTGAAAACTTATCGCCGTATTCTTTGGCAAAGTCAAGCACCTGACTGTCAGGCTCATAACCCTCCGGACAAGCAACAGAAATGGACATTCCGGTTTTGAGAGCACCTACAATCAGAGAATTCATCATATTGTTTCCGTCACCGATAAATGCCATTTTCAGACCGCTGAGCTTTCCCTTGTATTCACGGATAGTCATAAGGTCAGCAAGTATCTGACAGGGATGACAGAAATCCGTCAGTCCGTTGATGATCGGAATGGAGCCGTACTTTGCCAGATCCTCCACTTCCTTCTGCTCAAAGGTACGGATCATGATACCGTCCAAGTAGCGTGAAAGAACTCTTGCTGTATCCTGAACAGGCTCTCCTCTGCCGATCTGCATATCCTTTGATGAAAGGAAGATCGGCTGACCGCCGAGCTGATACATACCAACCTCAAAGGAAACTCTTGTACGGGTGGATGCCTTTTCAAAAATCAGACCGAGGGATTTACCCTCCAGGTGCTTGTGGGGAATACCGTGCTTCTGCTCGTACTTAAGCTGATCGGCAAGGTTAAGGATTCCGATCACCTCTTCGGATGTAAGGTCGAGCATTTTGAGTAAATGTTTCATTGATTATGCCTCCATAACTGTTTTTAATATTGAAAGACCCTTGTCAATTTCATCATAAGTAATATTAAGCGGCGGAAGAAGTCTGAGAAGATTTTTTGCCGTGAGGATCAGCAGACCGTTTTCCACGCACTTTGCGGCGATCTCTTTGGCATTGTCCTTTTCGGTAACAATACCGATCATCATGCCAATGCCCCTGATCTCTTTGACATTGCCGATCTTGGCAAGTCCGGCTCTGATATAATCTCCCTTTTTGCGTACCTCTGCAAGAAAGCTGTCCGTTGTTACCTGTGAAAGAACATAATTGGCAGCGGCACAGGCAATCGGATTGCCGCCGAAAGTCGTTCCATGCGTTCCTGCCGTCAGGACATCCGCAAGGCTTTTGCTGCACACACACGCACCTATCGGTACACCGCCGCCGAGTCCCTTGGCAGAGGTAATGACATCAGGCTGTAAGCCGTAATGCTGATAGCAGTAAACCTCTCCTGTTCTGGAAACGCCTGTCTGTACCTCGTCAATCATAAAAAGAATATCCTTTTCCCGGCAGATATCCGATATGGCTTTGACAAATTCTTCCGACAGCGGCATGACTCCGCCCTCGCCCTGAATCAGCTCGATAAATATTGCACATACTTCATCGCTCAGATGAGCCTTCAGATCATCAATATCATTTGCCTTTACATATTCAAATCCTTCGGTAAACGGGAAAAAGAAATTGTGGAAAACATCCTGTCCTGTTGCAGCAAGCGTTGTTACCGTTCTGCCGTGGAAGGAATTGACAAGAGTGATGATTTTCTGTCTGCCCTCGCCGTATTTGTCATAGCTGTATTTTCTTGCTATCTTGATGGCACATTCATTTGCTTCCGCTCCGCTGTTGCAGAGGAAAACCTTATCCATGCCCGTCAGCTCACACAGCTTTTTCGATACCTCAACCTGCAGCGGAGAATAATACAGATTGGAGATATGCTGTATTGCCGCAGCCTGTCCAGATACAGCCTTCACCCAGCCCTCATCGCTGTAACCGAGGCAGTTGACACCGATACCGCTTGTAAAGTCAATATATTCCTTTCCATTAACATCCTTTGCTGTTGCGCCCTTGCCGCTTACAATGGCTGTATTAAAACGGCCGTAAGCGTGCATCATATATTTTTGTTCGTCAGTTTTTATTTCTTCAAAGGTCAATTTGATTGCCTCCCCTTATCATATCTCCGTCATCAGATAAAATCATTTTCAGATGATTTCTGTCACCCGGCATTAATAGAACATCGTTCCGATACCTTCATCGGAGAACATCTCTATCAGTATGGAATGAGGTATTCTTCCGTCTATGATATGCGCTCTCTTCACTCCACGGCGGACTGCTTCCACACAACATTCAATCTTCGGTATCATTCCGCCTGAAATGATACCCTCACGTTTCAGAGAAGGAACCTCGCTGACATTGACAACGGGAATAAGGGTGTTTTCATCCTCTTTATCCTTCAGAAGTCCTTTGATATCCGTCATAAGAATGAGCTTTGCCGCTTTCAGCTCCGCAGCGATCCTTGCCGCTGCAAGGTCTGCATTGATATTATAGACAGCCCCGTTATAACCGCCGGCAATCGTTGATATGATCGGAATATAGCCGTTATTGGTTGCGTCTGTGATCACTCCGGTGTTCACCTCGGTGATCTCGCCGACAAATCCAAGATCCTCTGCTGTGATCTTCTTTTCAGCCATAATCATTCTGCCGTCAAGGCCGCAAAGACCAATTGCCTTGCCGCTGTGCTGCTCCAGACGCTGCACAAGGCTTTTATTGACCTTGCCTGCCAGAACCATCTGCACAACATCTATCGTTTCCTCATCGGTAACACGCAAACCGTTGATGAATTTGCTTTCCTTGCCGATCTTTTTCAGCATCTGGCTGATTTCAGGACCGCCGCCGTGTACCACTACCACATTGATACCGACAAGCTGCAGCAGAACGATATCACTCATGACAGCATCCTTCAGCTCATCGCTTATCATGGCATTGCCGCCATATTTGATAACAACGGTCTGTCCCGAATATTTCTGTATATACGGAAGTGCCTGAATCAATACATTGGCACGATCCTTGTCTGTTATATGATTCATTTCTGTCCTCTCCCATCAGGTTCTGTAATCACCGTTTATTTTAACATAATCATAAGTCAGATCGCAGCCGTAAGCCTCTGCATAAGCATCTCCGTCATTAAGACTGACAATGATATCTATTTCGTCACGAATAAGAATTTCCTTCGCAAGCTCCTCGGAAAATTCAATTCCTGCTCCGTTTCTGCACACGTCAATCGTTCCCTTTTCCGATGCAAAAGAAACATCCACCTTATGAACATCGACATCACAGCCTGAATAGCCGATGGCACAAAGAACTCTTCCCCAGTTTGCGTCTGCTCCGAACATGGCTGCTTTCAACAGACTGGAACAGATCACCGATTTGGCAACACCCTTTGCATCCTTTTCGGTTTTTGCTCCGCTGACCTTGCAGACAAGAAGCTTTGTTGCGCCCTCTCCGTCCTTAGCCATCATTTTTGAAAGCTCACGGCAGACAGCTGTCAGCGCTTCGACAAAAGCATTATAATCCTCGCCCTCAGCGATGATTTCCTCATTTCCGGCAAGTCCGGAAGCCATTACGGAAAGCGTATCGTTAGTGGAAGTATCGCCGTCTATGCTGATCATATTGAAGGTGTTGTCAGCGGCAGTTTTAACTGCTTTCTGTATCATTCCGGCAGAGATCGCCGCATCTGTTGTCACAAAGCAGAGCATGGTTGCCATATTGGGGTGTATCATGCCGCTGCCCTTTGAGATACCGCCGATTTTAACGGTTTTTCCGCCGATTGTTGTTTCAACGGCAACCTCTTTTTTGACTGTGTCGGTCGTCATGATAGCTTCGGCAGCATTGGATGCTCCGTCCTCCGACAGCTCGGCAGCAAGCAGCGGAACGGCTTTTTCTATGGGTTCGATCGGAAGTATCTGACCGATAACGCCTGTCGAGCCGACAATGACATCATCGGCGCTGATGCCGAGAGCCTGTGCCGTCAGGTCGCACATCTTCTGAGCCTTGAGATCTCCGTCCGCATTGCAGGTATTGGCATTGCCGCTGTTCACGATGACAGCCTGTGCATAGCCGTCGGCAAGGTTCTTTCTTGTGATCGTAATCGGCGAACTCTGGACAAGATTGGTGGTGTAAACAGCTGCTGCGGTACATCTTTTTTCGCAGAAGATCAGCGCTATATCACGCTTGGACTTATTCTTTCTGATTCCGCAATGGATGCCCGAAGCCTTGAAGCCTTTTGCTGCTGTCACAGAGCCGTCAATGAATTTATATGACATGGTTGATTCCCCCGTTTTTTGATTTTAAAATGCAGGCGGTACAATGATCAGTCCTGTCTTTTCGTCAAGTCCGAAAATAATATTCATATTCTGTACAGCCTGTCCTGCTGCTCCCTTGACCATATTATCAATTGCTGATATGGCGATAAGCGTATTGGTACGTTTGTCATGGTGAAGAGAAACATCGCAGAAGTTTGAGTATTTGATATTATGGATATCGGCATTGGCACCGTCAGGCAGAAGTCTTACAAAAAATTCATTTTCATAGAATTTTTCATATTCCGCTCTGATCTGCTCAAAGGTAACGCCGTCATTGATTCGTGCATAGCAGGTTGATATAATACCACGATTGACAGGCAGAAGATGCGGTACAAAAGTAATTGTTACCTTTTTGCCCGAAAGCTTGGAAAGAGTCTGTTCAATTTCGGGTGTATGTCTGTGGTTGGCAACCTTATAGGCATGGAAGCCCTCGTTAAGCTCCGGATAATGATTACCCTGATTCGGCTTTCTGCCTGCCCCTGTCACACCTGATTTAGAATCAACGATGATACCCTCTGTGCTGACAAGACCTGCCTTTACAGCCGGTGCAAGTGCCAGCGGTGCGCCTGTCGTGTAGCAGCCGGGGTTGGCGATGACCTTTTTGCCTTTGATATTTTCTCTGAAAAGCTCCGGAAGTCCGTATACCGATCTTTTATGAAGATCATGGTCGAGGAACTCGCAGCCGTACCATTCCTTGTACTCGTCTTCGCTTTCAAGACGGAAATCAGCACCGAGGTCGATAAAGGCTTTTCCTGCCTTATCGCACTGCGCTGCCAGTTCCTGTGAAAGACCGTGCGGAAGAGCGGCAAAAATCACATCGCTCTTTTCAACAACCTCATCCTGTGTTTTACATTCCATATCGCAAAGCGATTTGTAGGAAGGGTAAACCTCGCTGAGTTTTTTGCCCTCAAAGCTGACCGAACTGATTGCTGCAATTTCAGCTTCGGGGTGTGTCAGCAAAATTCGCACAAGCTCTGCGCCTGCATATCCTGTTGCTCCGATAATACCTGCTTTTATTTTCATTTCCTTTTACCTCATTCATTTATTCTTGATCACTGATAATATTGGGGCTTTGAGTCTCACCTGCCGGCTCGGTCGGTGCTTCTGCTTCGCAGAGGTGTCCACTGGACACCCGCACCCCCAAACCCCACCAGGGCTGCTCGCCCTGGACCTCGGCAGGAGCTGAAGCCCCTGCACCCACATATTTTAATAGGATAATTTAAATGCCGTTTACTATAATTAATTCTTTATTAATTCTTTGACTCTCTGTGCCTGTGCCTTGACATTTTCGCTTGCAGGACCGCCGAGCACCTTTCTGCCGTTGACACAGTTTTCAAGCGAAATGGCTTCATACACACCCTCATCAAAGATATCACATATTTTTTTGTATTCCTCGATTGGCAGTTCTTCCAGCGTTGTGCCTTTTTCTATACAAAGTGCAACAAGCGTACCCGTTGCCTTATAAGCGTCACGGAACGGAAGTCCCTTTTTAACAAGATAATCGGCACAGTCCGTTGCATTAATAAAACCGTTAGCTGCTGCCTTTCTCATGTTTTCGGGAATCACCTTCATCGTATCAATCATCGGCGTAAAGGCTGTCAGACACATTTTGACCGTATCGACTGCGTCAAAGATCGCTTCCTTGTCCTCCTGCATATCCTTATTATAGGCAAGTGCGATACCTTTCATAACGGTAAGAAGCGTCATCAGGTCGCCGAACACTCTGCCGGATTTGCCACGGACAAGCTCCGCAATATCGGGATTCTTTTTCTGCGGCATAATGCTGGAGCCTGTCGAAAAGGCATCGTCAAGCTCCACAAACTTAAACTCCCAGCTGCACCACATGATGATCTCTTCTGAAAATCTTGAAAGATGTACCATGATGATCGAAAGCGCCGAAGCAAGCTCCATGCAAAAATCTCTGTCTGAAACACCGTCAAGGCTGTTCTGACAAATATTTTCAAAACCTAAAAGCCGTGCTGTTATGGTTCTGTCGATGGGATAGGTCGTTGTTGCAAGAGCGCCGCTGCCGAGAGGAAGGCTGTCGGTATGACGATAGGCACATTCCAATCTGTCAACATCACGCAGAAGCATTTCCGCATAAGCCATCAGATGATGACCGAATGTGATCGGCTGCGCTCTCTGGAGATGTGTGTATCCCGGCATTACTGTGGCAGAATATTCCTCTGCCTTATTGCACAGCACTTCAATAAGCTCTTTGACCATATTTCTGACATTGATAATTTCCTTCTTAAGATAAAGTCTGATATCAAGTGCCACCTGATCATTTCTGCTTCGGGCGGTATGGAGTCTTTTGCCTGTCTGTCCGAGTCTTTCGGTAAGCTCGCCTTCGATAAATGTATGTATATCCTCGGCATTGGGATCAATCTCCAGCTTGCCGCTGTCGATATCCGCAAGTATACCTTCAAGACCCTTGATAATCTCTTCGGATTCACTCTTTTCAATAATACCGCACTCACCGATCATCGCTGCATGGGCAATGCTGCCCTCGATATCCTCACGGTACATACGGCTGTCAAAGCTGATCGAGGAATTGAAGTCATTTGTTTTTTTGTCTATTTCCTTTGAAAAACGACCTGCCCAAAGTTTCATTGTGCAACACTCCATTACAATTTTTAGCGCCGCTTCCGTATATACAAAAGCCTTTCGCACATACGGAAACGGTCTTTATTAACTGTCTTTAAAGAATATTCGGGCGGACAATGAAAAGTACACTGTTCGCCCTGACTATTCATTTATAGAACGATAGAATGATTATTCCTTGATAAGATTCTTTTTAGCCTGAACCTTGATCGGAAGTCCGAAGAGGTTGATGAAGCCTGCACTGTCCTTCTGATCATAAACCTCGTCCTCATCAAAGGTTGCGATATCTGAATCATAGAGTGAATACGGAGAGGTAACGCCTGCGTCGATGATATTGCCCTTGTAGAGCTTCAGTTTAACATCACCTGTGACGGTTTCCTGAGTGGAATCAACGAAAGCAGAAAGCGCCTTGCGGAGAGGTGTGTACCACTGACCGAAGTAAACAAGCTCTGCAAAACGGAGACCTACCTGCTGTTTGAAATGATAGGTATCTCTGTCGAGCGTGATTTCTTCGAGCTTATTGTGAGCGTGGTAAAGAATCGTTCCGCCGGGAGTTTCATAAACGCCTCTTGACTTCATGCCGACAAGTCTGTTTTCAACGAGGTCAACAATACCGATACCGTTTTCTCCGCCGAGCTTGTTGAGTTTCTTTACGATCTCTACTGCGCCGAGCTTCTCACCGTCAATCGCAACCGGAACACCCTTATCAAATGAAATTGTCACATAGGTAGGCTTATCGGGAGCTTGTTCGGGCGAAACGCCAAGCTCAAGGAAGCCTTCCTTATTATAAAGCGGCTCATTGGCAGGATCTTCAAGATCAAGACCCTCGTGTGAGATATGCCATATATTTTTATCCTTTGAATAGTTGGTCTCTCTTGTGATTTTAAGAGGAATATTATGAGCTTCTGCATAATCAATTTCCTCATCACGGGATTTGAGTTCCCACTCTCTCCAGGGAGCGATGATCTTCATATCGGGAGCGAAAGCCTTGATGGCAAGCTCAAAACGAACCTGATCGTTGCCCTTGCCTGTGCAGCCGTGGCAGATAGCGTCTGCGCCCTCTGCGAGAGCGATCTCAACGATTCTCTTTGCGATGATCGGACGTGCAAAGGATGTGCCGAGAAGATATTTGCTTTCATAAACAGCGTCAGCCTTGATGGTCGGGAACACATATTCCTCGATGAATTCCTTGTTAAGATCCTCTATATAGAGCTTGGAAGCGCCTGTTGCCTTTGCCTTTTCTTCAAGACCGTCAAGCTCGGTACCCTGACCGACATCGCCCGAAACGGCGATAACCTCACAGTTATCATAGTTTTCCTTAAGCCACGGAATAATGATGGACGTATCAAGACCGCCCGAATATGCAAGAACTACTTTTTTAATGTCACCCATGACAAAAACCTCCGTTAAAAAATGTTACGATATCATTATACACTTTTTTTGCATAAAATCAAGAGAAAAATGAATATTTATTCAGATATTGCAATCTTTGTATAAATTAACCAATCATCGAATAATTTTTATTTATTTTTTGCTATTAATTACCCGAAATTTTATGGTTCAATTTTCTTTTTACAAAAATTAGGAGAAATTAGCTGATTTTTTTTTCAATATCCGCAGCAGAACGGTTTCTGCATATATACATTAATTTATGTATATATACATCTGTCAGACAATACAAATAAGGATAAAATACTGTTTACGAAACACACCTGATTATGCTATACTGTTATTATCATCTTTTTTGGAGGTATTTTATATGAGTTTTAAAGAAATCAATGTCAGAGAGCTTGACGGTAACTTCTTTACCAAAATCGGCAAGGAATGGATGCTTATTACAGCAGGAGATGAGGAAAAATTCAATACTATGACTGCAAGTTGGGGCGGTATCGGCATACTTTGGGGGACGAATGTAACTTTCACCTTTATCCGTCAGAGCCGCTACACCTATGAATTTGTTGATAACAATCCGTACTATACACTTTCCTTCTTCGGAGGAAATCTGATGAAGGAGCTGACCTACTGCGGAAAAAATTCTGGCAGAGATGTCGATAAGATCAAGGAAACCGGACTGACTCCCGTATTCGATGCCGAAGCACCGTATTTTGAACAGGCAGAACTGGTATTGGTATGCAGAAAACTGCACAAGCAGACCATATCGCCCGAAGGCTTTATCGACAAAAAACCGCTGGAAACATTTTATTCCGACAAGGACTGGCATGAAGCCTTTGTGGGTGAAATCGTCAAGGTGCTGAAAAAGGACTGATATGCGTAATGTATTGATAACAGGAGCTTCAAGAGGAATCGGTGCAGAAACAGCCCGCCAGTTTGCGAAAAACGGCGACAGGGTATTTATCAATTATCACCATTCCCATGAGGCAGCCGTCCGGCTTGCGGAAGAGCTGACCGACAGAGGACTGACAGCCGCCATTATCAAAGCGGATGTTTCAAAATCATCCGATGTCGGAAAAATGTTTGCTGAAATAGAGGAACAAACAGGCGGCATTGATGTGCTTGTCAATAATGCCGGTATCGCTCAGACAAAGCTGTTCACCGATATCACGGATGAGGACTGGGACAGGATGGTTGCCACAAATCTCAGCAGCACATTCTACTGCTGCCGGGCAGCCCTCCCCTATATGATCAGACAGCAGTTCGGCAGGATCATCAATATCTCCTCCATGTGGGGACAGATCGGCGGCTCGTGCGAGGTGCATTATTCTGCCGCCAAAGCCGGAATCATCGGTCTGACAAAAGCGCTTGCCATGGAGGAAGGTCTCAGCGGAATCACCGTCAACTGCATTGCCCCCGGAGTAATCAGAACCGATATGACCTCCCATCTTTCAGATGAGGACTTCAAAGCCCTCGCCAGCGAAACGCCGACAGGCAGTATCGGCACTCCGGAGGATGTCGCAAGAGCTGCCGTTTTTTTGGCGGATGATTCCTCCTCCTTTATCACAGGACAGGTTCTTGGTGTAAACGGCGGATTTGTTGTATCATAAAAAGTAAAAGTCTGTGGCTTGGGTATAACCGAAGTCACAGACTTTTTTGTATGAATATCAGATCAGATTAAAATCCGAGATTGACCTTGCCCTCTTTTCTCAGGAAAGAAAGTACTGCCGAACCTGCTGCTGCAAGAACGAAAATGATAAGAATCCAGCCGAGAACGTTGAAATAGCAGGAAACATCTGCATAAGAATAGCCTGCCGATGCAACAGCAGCTGCTGCGCCATATCTCAAAACAGCTATTGTAACAATGCCTACTCCCAGAACCATGAGTGCCGGAGCAACCAAAACATAATACTTACCTATCTTAGCATTGTTCTTGATGAAATCATCAACAAAAGGAACAAATCTTGCAATGGAAACAAGAAGAGCCAAAACTAGCAGAAATCCGGCAAAACCCGAAATCTGGAATATACTTGCGGATTCGCTCTCTGTGATACCGAAAAATGATACTGAAACGGTAATGGACGGAAGAAGCGCAAATATGAACACAAGTGCGCTTAAAAGTATTGCACCGTAATCAAGAAGTGTAACCTTGATATCTGTACCGGGAGCAAAAATACCAGTAAAATTATCCGCAAACTTTTTGAAAAATCCCGGAATATCAAATGACGGTTTAAGGCTCATTCCGCAGCTCAGGCAGGCTGCTGCTTCCGGATTCGATACAGGTGCTGCACAATGCGGACAAAATGCCTTTCCTTCTCCGACCTTAACACCGCAGGCGGTACAGATCACCTGATTGTTCATTACCTGTTTTCCGCAGTTTCTGCAGTATTTTTTAGGCGGCAGATACTGAGAACTATCAGCCTGTGCCTGACTTTGGAACTGCTGTGCTGTTGTCTGCTGAGAATACGGTGTCGAAGCCTGTGCCGAAGAAACCGGCTGATCATTCAGCTGGTTGCCGCATTCCTGACAGAAAGCCGTTCCCACTTGTCTGATTGCACCGCATTTATCACAGAACGATGCACCCTCACCTTTTTTAGTTCCGCAATTCTGACAAACATTGAATGTATCTTCCATGAATGAACCGCATGATTTACAATACATATTTTATACCTCCCATAAATACTGCAAACAGAGTAATGTCTGACCGACCTTTATTATATGTCAAAACAATCCCATAGTCAAGATAATATGATGATATCCGATACAAAATCGTGATTTTATAAAAAATAATACCTGAAAAATATTGTTTTTATGAATAAATCGGAAAATTTATCTGCCCAGTTCCTCTGCCCTTGCGGTGCAGGCAGCCATAGCATCAATGATCGCCTGCGGAACGTCTCTCTCTTTCAGGACATTCATCGCCTCGATGGTTGAGCCGCGCTTTGAGCAAACGTTTGTAATAAGCTGTTCGGGTGTATCACCGCTGGAACGGAGCATTTCGGCACTTCCCTCAAAGGTCTTGCATACCAGTCTTAGAGCTGTCTGTGCGTCTATGCCGACAGATACCGCATAATCAACCATTGCCTTTGCAAAAAGATATACATAAGCCGGGCTGCTTCCGTTGACGGCAATAATCGCATTCATCTGCTCTTCCGGGAGGATAACGGCATCGCCCGAAAGCGCAAACATCCTATATACCTCGTCAAAATCCTCGTCGGAAATATTATCCGAACGGCACAAAGCTGTTGCGCCCTTTCCGAGAAGAAGCGGTGTATTGGGCATAACTCTTACCATCGGACAATTTCTGCCCAGACCTCTGCGGACATAGTCAATCGAAATTCCTGCCGCAATGGTTACAAATACCTTTGATTCATCGGCAGTATGGCTTATCTCGGAAAGAACCTCATCATAATTCTGAGGCTTAACGGCAAGAACGATAATATCCGAAGCTGCTGTAAGCTTCGCTCCCGTTTCAGCAGAACCTACTCCCTTTTCAGCCATTGCAGCCAGTTTACTTTTATCGGGGTCAAACACCTTGATACTGTCGGCAGATTTTGCTTTGTTGCCGAGAATACCGTTAATGATGGCGGTTGCCATATTGCCTGCTCCGATAAATCCGATTTTCTTTTCACTCATGATGAACACCTCTTAAAAAATTTGATTTACACATTAAAAGAGCGGCAAATAATGCCGCTCTGAATGATTACGGGAATGAAATGCAGTATGGATTGGGGAAATTGTACTTATTTGATCTTCCGTCAGCTTTATAATCGCCGTAGAGGAACATTTCAAGCTCGTCTGCACGTCTGTAAAGCAGACCATAATAGCAAACTCCGCCGGAATGATGATAAGCAAGCATTTCATTGATCAGCGCATTTTTATTGACATAGTTCAGATCTCTCGCAGTAGTTCCCGATGTGCTGAGTCTGAGGTATGTACCGCTGCAGTAGCCGACTGTTCCGTTTGAGGTCTTTACCTTATACCAGACACTATTGTACTTCTGTGTGCTGACAAGTGTAACCTTCTCATTATAATCAAGCACCTTGATAACATCCGATGAAGTCGTATAGCTCTTGCGAAGATTAAGACCGGAGGTTGCTGTTACTGTTCCTGTTACTGTGGAGCCGTCAGAGATGGTTCCGTAGGAATCAAGGAGTATATTTTTAAGATCAGAGGAGCTTGTCCAGCCTGTACCGAGATTGTACGAGAAGCTGACAAGTGCATCAAACTGCTGCTGATTGAATCTTATATTGTTATTGATCAGAAAATCATTTACTTTCTGAGTATAAACACCGGTATTGACAGTATTGACAAGAAGTGCATAACCCTCTGATGCCGTCAGATTGTTATAGAAGGTATCGCCCTCCCAGATAACAAGACCATGACCAATAGTGGGGAGATTGTTGGCGATGGTATCATAATATACCTGTGATACAAAGCCTTCCTTTTCACCAATAAACTTAATGACCTCATCACTTGCACGGAGTCTGTCAAGCGATGTTGTGGTTGAATTGGTCTTTGAGGTCACATAAATATCTGCTTTGGCATCGCTGCAGGTTTCCCATGCCTTTCCGTTATAGGACTGAGCCTCATATTCAAAGGTACCTGCCTTTGTCACCTTATAGGTGCCTGTCCACACATAAGTATTGCCTTCGGATTTCTTTTCTGTCGCATTTACATATACATATGTTCCGCCGACATTGATTCTGAATCTTACATTTGTTCTGTTTTTATCGGTAATCGCTATCAGCTTTACATTGGAATTGAGTACTGCGGAGTTCGGAGAAGAATAGGTGAATTTGATCGGAGCAGCAGCGCTGACTGTCACGATGCAGACAGCACGGTTTCCGTAACGATCCGTATAGGATATAGCTGCCTTGCCGGCTTTCTTTGTAAGGATAAAACCGTTGCTTACCGTTGCTATACTCGTATCGCTTGAGCTCCAGCCTGCACTATATGTTGAATAACCTTTTATGTATATGGATTTTCCTGCGGTTGTAGCAGCCGAATATCTCGAAAGGCTTACGCCGGAAGAGGATACTGCTTTCACCGTAACCGTACACTTTGCTGTTATCTTGCCTGTTGAATCAGAGGCGGTAATCGTAGCTGTACCTGCCTTGAGTCCGCTTACCACACCGTTATTTACCGATGCAACATTCGTATTGGAGGATGTCCATGTTACAGCGGAATTATCGCTCAGCTTTGCTGTAAGTGTAATACCTGATCCCACATCTACCGAAGCCGAACTTTTCGACAGAGTAATTGACGTTTTATTAACCACTGTCACATTGATTTCTGCTGAAATCGTTCCCGTTGTATCCGAGACTGTGATTTTTGCTGTTCCTGCGCTGACACCTGTGACAACACCCTTATCGTTTACCGTTGCAACGGATTTATTGGAGGTGCCGTATTTTACTGCTCCGCCGGCAGGTTCGGTTGTCGGCTTTATGGTATAGGATTCGGAAACCTTGATTTGCTTTGATGTTTCCGGCAGCTTAATGGAATTGACGCTTGTTTTTATCACCTTGACTGTGCAGCTTACCGTTTTATTGCTTTTTGTATCCGTTGCCTTGATGGTAGCTGTACCTTCCTTCAGTCCCGTGACAACACCCTTTGAAGTTACAGAAGCAACGGTTTTATCCGATGTTGTCCAGGTAAATGTACCGCCGGAATTAGTTGTTGCAGTCAGCGTAAAATTACTGCCGACTGAAAGTGATTTTGATGTTTCGGAAATAGTCACCTTTACAGCCGCTGCGCTTGTCGTAGTCTGGCTGGAGGAACCCTGAACAGTCTGTGCGACATAAGAAACATAATCCGTACAGATATATCCCTTTGTGCCGTCTGTCAGCTTGACATAAGCCCATGAATTGCCGCTGAAGCTAAGGATATCGACCTTTGTGTTGGGAGCGAGGGTTTTAATGATACTATAACTTGTGCCGGCTCCCTTTCTCATATTCAGATAAGTCGTTGTTGCTGCGTCTGTGGTGATATCCAGATAATCAGCGGAGCAGTAGCCTGTCGTTCCATCGGCAAGCTTGACTTTCAGCCAGTTTTTATTGGACTTATCCACCACCGTAACCGTTGCATTCTTATCTATGACCTTGATAACGCTGTAATTCGTACCGGCGCCTGACCGCAGATTGAGATATGCTGTTGTTGAAGCATAAATAGCAGTCTGAGCTGCACCTGCCGAAAATGAGATCAGCGGCACCGAAACAGCTATAACTGCTGCTGAGCAGGCTATGGCAACCGCTTTTTTGACTTTGCGGGGTGTCTGCTTAAGGATACCCACAAGCGTCTTATTACTTTCTGTTAAATGCTTTGCAGACAATTATTACACAACCTTTCCAATTATTACAAATATGTAACCGTTTACAAAATTTATCCAGAATACTAATTATTACAATTATAACCGAATTTTATTTTTTTTTCAAGTGTCAAAATTGTATAAATTAATCATTGATATTTATTTATCTTGTATCTTCCAACGAAGATTCAAGCAATTTTTCCAAATATATTGTGCATAATATACATTTTCATGTTACAGAGAAGTTAATACTTATATTTTATAAAAATTAATAAAATATAGTTATAATAACAATCTATTTTTATTTAAAATATCTTAGTGATAATTTTGCAATACGGCTTTCATATTTTACTGTATAGAAATGGAGTGCCAAATCATAGACAATAAAGGCGGCATTGATCGCCATTGCGAAAAGATACGGAATACTGATACCGAACAGCTCCGATACAATCATATCTGTTTGCAGCATATAACGGCAAAGTGCAATAATCACAAAAACCGTCAGATTGAAATAGATGAGTTTGGCAGCAAAGGACAGAACCCTGCTGCTGATTCTGCCAAAGGCACTTCTCAGCAGCGGATAATATCCGAAAAAAAGAATATAGTATACGGCACACAGCTTATAAGTACAAATCAGCAAAATGATTACCGATGATGCAGCATAAGAATATATGGCAGTTCTTTTTCCTGCCGCAAAAGACAATGATAATATGATCACTCCTGCCGCTGCTGCAATTGAAAACTGCTGATTCGGATATGTAAAATCGGATACAAGCATTATAACCGATACCAAAGCCGCCGTCAATCCTCCGAGAGCCGTTTTTTGGGTGTTTTTCATATCACCTATCCCCCACAGCAATTGTCGCAGCAGCAATTGGCGCATATCACGCATGACAAAAATTCGCAGCAGCCATTGGTACAGGATGTATCCTGATTCGGACGGTACCCTCCTGCGCTGCCGCTTCGCTGATCCATCACCTTTCTGTACATAGAGGCATATTCAACATTAGCCGGATCCATGCGGCAGGCTGTTTCAATATAATTTCTTGCTTCTTCCAGCCATCCTTTTCGGTAGGAAAGAACGCCCATCAGATAATACCATTCGGCATTACGCTCAGTAGATGCTATTCCCGAAAGAATATTTTCAGCTTCATCAAACTGTTCGGAGATAATCAGCTGACGCACATGAACATAAACCGATGCTCTGCCGTCGGAATAATAGGATGTGCTGCCTGAATAGCTGTATCCTCCGTAAGAGGAAGTGCCTGCGCCCTTTCTTTCCTTTAATATCTGATCATAAGCTGCATTGATTTCCTTCATTTTTTCTGCCGCCTGATCTGCAAGCGGGCTGTTCTGATATCTGTCAGGATGATATTTCATCGCCAGCTTCCTGTATGCCTTTTTGATTTCATCGTCCGATGCGCTTCTCGGAACATTCAGTACCTTATAAGGATCACTCATAGCCTTTTTTCCTTTCTGAAGAGTTTATTTACTTCTGCCATTCCTGATGATTCAGATAATCGAAATAATTCTTCTCCTTTTTCTTTCTGCGGTTTTCATTCTTCTTTTCAAAAAGACAATATTCCTGTTGTTTGGGAATACCTTTATAAATAATATTGTCCAGAACATCCTTATATGATGAAATTGGCAGAAGCTCATACGCCATAATAAGCTGTGCATCTGTCATATTCAATGTTTCATTACAGTAAGTCATCGTTTCCTTTATGTCATTGCCGAGCTTTGACCGGAAAGGATTAAAGCATTTATGTTTCGCATCATCTTCCAAATCGTCCGCTGCATCCATAAGATAGATCCATCTTCCGACATAATATCCGAATACTCCCAGAACTCTTTTTTCGGATTGGGAGGAGGAAAGCATTTCGCAAAGCTTTGATACAAGCTGTGCGGTAGGCTCGGCAGCACGGTCAATCCCCACATTTTCTTTTTCTGCCGCCAGCTGCTTTTCCATCATTTCCTCCACACTCCGGTCTATGTCGGGAAATCTCTTCGCTGCCTTTTGATAATTTCTTTTCAGCAGCAGCCTTAAAAATCCGGCAGCTGTTCTTTTCAGAAAGCCGCTGTCATTTATCGTATCGCACAGCTTATAATAGCTCATAATGACCGATACTGCACCGGCAAAGGCAAAGCTCTCTCCCTCTGTGCTGTCACACATCAGGCATTTTTTGAACGGATTGCAGGTACATCTTCCGTTGGTAACTGTACATTTCTCATTTTTCAGCGACATGGAAAGCATGGCAAAAACCGTACAGTCATAGCTTAACGTCAGACGTGCAAGAATACCGTAGTCTTTGCCAAGGTGCCGGCAAAGACCGCAGTAAACGCTTTTATACAGCTGATATTCACGCATTTTAAGCTCGCCCTTATCCGGCTGTATATATCCGAACACAGCTTCACCCCGTTAATTCAAATACTTTTTCAGATACTGTCCCGTATAGGAGCTGCTGCACTGAGCTATCTCCTCCGGAGTACCGCAGGCTATGATAGTGCCGCCGCCGTCTCCCCCTTCAGGACCCAGATCAATAATATGATCGGCTGTTTTGATCAGATCCAGATTATGCTCTATCACGATGACCGTATTGCCGCTGTCAACAAATTTGTGCAGCACATCAATCAGGCGGTGGACATCTGCAATATGAAGTCCTGTTGTCGGTTCGTCAAGAATATAAACCGTTTTTCCTGTTGAACGCCTGGACAATTCCGTTGCCAGCTTGATACGCTGCGCTTCGCCGCCCGAAAGCGTTGTTGACGGCTGACCTATTTTGATATATCCCAGTCCGACATCCTTCAGCGTTTGCAGCTTGTTATAAATCTTCTGCTGATTTTCAAAAAATTCACAGCCTTCTTCCACCGTCATTTCAAGAACATCATAAATCGACTTTCCCTTATACTTCACTTCAAGCGTTTCACGGCTGTATCGTTTTCCTCCGCATACCTCACAGGGAACATACACATCAGGCAGAAAGTGCATTTCAATTTTAATAATACCGTCACCCTGACAAGCCTCGCATCGTCCGCCTTTCACATTAAATGAAAATCTTCCCGATGTAAAGCCTCTGAGCTTTGCTTCATTGGTCTGCGCAAAAAGCTCTCTGATATCCGTAAACACACCCGTATATGTTGCCGGATTGGAGCGTGGTGTTCTGCCGATGGGCGACTGATTGATATCTATTACCTTGTCAAGATATTTGACTCCTGTGATCTTTTTGCAGCTTACGGGTACAGGACGTGCATTATTCAGATCAGAGGCAAGCTGCTTATATAAAATCTCGTTGATGAGAGAAGACTTTCCCGAACCCGAAACACCCGTCACACATATAAATTTGCCCAGCGGAAATTCAACATCAATATTCTTCAGATTATTCTGATACGCTCCCTTGACCTTCAGGCTGTGTCCGCTGCCCTTTCTTCTTTCCTGCGGCACCGGAATAAACTTCCTTTTGCTCAGATACTGCCCTGTCTGTGAACGCTCACAGGCTTTGATATCGTCAATCGTACCTGCGCATACAAGCTCACCGCCGTGTATTCCTGCACCGGGACCGATATCAATAATATGATCGGCTGCATACATGGTATCCTCGTCATGCTCGACAACGATAACGGTATTGCCGAGATCCCTGAGATTTTTCAGCGTGGCGATCAGTTTGTCATTATCCCTCTGATGAAGTCCTATGCTCGGTTCGTCAAGAATATACAGCACTCCCGAAAGTGATGAGCCTATCTGTGTTGCAAGACGTATTCTCTGACTTTCACCGCCCGAAAGTGTTCCTGCCGAGCGTGAGAGCGTGAGATAGGAAAGACCGACGCTGTTCAGAAAATTCAGTCTGCTGTCGATCTCCTTAGTGATCGCCTTTGCAATCAGCTTTTCACGGTCGGAAAGAGAAGCGTTCTTAACAAAGTCAAGCGCCTTTTCCACAGACATATCGCAGAATTCGCTGATATTCATTCCGCCTACCGTTACAGCAAGACTTTCCGGAGAAAGCCTTCTTCCCTTGCAGGCATCGCACGGAACGGCTGACATATAGCTTTCAATTTCCGCCTTGATCCATGCGCTCTGCGTTTCCCTGAATCTTCTTTCGAGGTTATTGATAATTCCCTCAAATTCTGTCTGATAGGTTCCGCTGCCGTATTCACTTTTGCGGTGTATTGTTATTTTCTCGCCCTTTGTTCCATACAGAAGGATATCAATAATCTCTCCCGGAAGCGTATTAAGCGGTGCATCAAGAGAAAAATCATATTTTTCGGCAAGGGCTTCAAAATACATTGCTGCAATGGTACTTCCCTCCATTGCCCAGCCGCTGCCCTTGATTCCGCCCTGCCGCACGGATTTTGTCATATCGGGCAGGATCCTGTTGATATCAATCTTCATAAACACTCCCAGACCCGTACATTTTTTGCAGGCTCCGTAGGGGTTATTGAATGAAAACATTCTCGGACTCAGCTCGTCAATGCTGACACCGTGTTCGGGGCAGGCATAATTCTGTGAAAACAGGATGTCCTCCCCTCCGCTGACGGCAATAATCGTAAGTCCCGAAGCCAGCTTCGAAGCGGTTTCGACAGAATCCGACAGTCTTGAGCGTATTTCATCCTTAATCACCAGTCTGTCCACAACAATT
Source organism: Clostridia bacterium (assembly GCA_017475765.1). GTDB lineage: Bacteria > Bacillota > Clostridia > Oscillospirales > Acutalibacteraceae > UBA1213. Next base: position 46,013 of record JAFVEY010000080.1, read on the forward strand.
TCAATATTATGCTTTTTATTCTTTTCAAGGCTGACGGTTTCCGAAAGATCATAGATAATGCCGTCTATTCTTGCACGGACAAAGCCGCTTTTTGCCGCCGATTCAAGCTCCTTCTGATGCTGACCCTTTTTCGCCCTGATCACCGGTGCCATCACCTGTATTTTTGTACCCTGCGGCAGCCCCAGTACCTGATCCACGATCTGATCCACCGTCTGCTGCTTTATCTCTCTTCCACAAACAGGACAGTGCGGAATTCCTATTCGTGCATACATCAGACGGAGATAGTCATAAATTTCGGTGACGGTTCCGACTGTGGAACGGGGGTTTTTTGAAGTTGTTTTCTGGTCGATAGAGATAGCTGGTGAAAGTCCGTCAATGCTGTCAACATCCGGCTTATCCATCTGTCCGAGAAACATTCTCGCATAAGAGGAAAGCGATTCGACATATCTTCTCTGTCCCTCCGCATAAAGCGTGTCAAAGGCAAGTGATGATTTTCCCGAACCCGAAAGCCCCGTCATAACAACCAGCTCATCCCTCGGTATTTCAACATTGATATTTTTCAGATTATGCTCACGGGCACCTTTTACTACAATTTTTTTAAAAGCCATATTTCCCTCCTGATAGGATTCCTTTTTCCGTATTATAAGACAAGGAGTGCAGCGCTGCACTCCTTGAACGGTTCATTATCATTCGATCATTCTTTGTTGTCTTCGCCGTTTTCTGTTGTTACTTCTTCAAGCTCCTCTTCATCCTCAACGGGAATCGGCTTGCCCTCCATTGCGCTGATGAATTGCTCACCGGACATTTTTTCATGCTCAAACAGGAACTGTGCGACTCTGTGAAGCTCCGGCAAATGAGCCTTAAGAATCTCCTCGGTCTTATTGTAGCCTGCTGTGATATATTCTTTTACCTCTGCATCAATCATAGCCGCTGTTTCCTCGGAATAGGTCTTGTTATGACCAAATTCCTTGCCGAGGAATACTTCGCCGTCGGATGAACCGTAGGTGATCGGTCCGAGCTTTTCGCTCATGCCGTATTTGGTGATCATAGAGAAAACCAGATTGGTTGCTCTTTCGATATCGTTGGATGCGCCTGTGGAGATATCGCCCAGTATCAGAGCTTCTGCCACACGACCGCCGAGAAGTACGACAATTTCTTCCAGCATTTCATTTCTTGAACGGTAGGATCTGTCCTCTGACGGAAGCGACATGGTAAAGCCGCCTGCCATTCCTCTCGGAATGATGGAGATCTGATGAACAGGATCCTGAGTCGGGCTGAAATAAGTCGCAATTGCATGACCGCCCTCGTGATAAGCCGTCAGCTTCTTTTCCTTATCGGACATCACCCTTGACTTCTTTTCTGTTCCGACAACTACCTTGATCGTAGCCTCCTCAACCTCCGCCATGGTGATCGCCTTAAGATCCTTTCTTGCGGCAAGAAGCGCTGCTTCATTAAGGAGGTTTTCAAGGTCTGCACCTGTGAAGCCTGCTGTCGATTTAGCGATCGTTTTGAGATTGACATCGGGCGCAAGCGGTTTGCCCTTTGCATGAACCTTGAGGATCTCTTCTCTTCCCTTGATATCGGGTCTGCCGACGATAACCTGTCTGTCAAAACGGCCGGGACGCATCAAAGCGGGGTCGAGAATATCGGGACGGTTGGTAGCAGCGATCATAATGACACCTTCGTTGGCTCCGAAGCCGTCCATTTCAACAAGCAACTGGTTAAGTGTCTGTTCACGCTCGTCATGTCCTCCGCCGAGACCGGCACCTCTCTGTCTGCCGACAGCATCAATCTCATCAATAAAGATGATACACGGAGAATTCTTCTTTGCCTGATCAAAAAGATCCCTGACTCTGGAAGCGCCGACACCGACAAACATTTCCACAAAGTCCGAACCTGAAATCGAGAAGAACGGAACGCCTGCTTCGCCTGCAACAGCTCTTGCCAGCAGCGTTTTACCCGTACCCGGAGGGCCTACCAGAAGAACACCCTTCGGAATTCTTGCTCCAAGCTCATTATACTTTTTGGGATCCTTAAGGAACTCAACGATCTCACGCAGCTCTTCCTTTTCCTCATCTGCTCCGGCAACATCAGCAAAGGTGGTTTTGCGTTTTTCATCGTTCATATTCTTGATTTTCGCCTTGCCGAAATTCATGGATTTTCCTGCATCGCCCATACCGTTGGAAAGTCTGCGCATAAAGTACAGCCATACCACGATAAACAATACGATAATGATGATATTCGGAAGGATATTCAGCCAGAAGGTATTATCTGCCGCCGGCTTCCAGGTAAACACCATGGCAGTATCATTTTTCTCGTTATACTGTTCGACATAAGGCTCAACAGCATCCAGAAACAGTCCGACACTTGCTACTGAGGTGGTGAGCTTTTCATCATTGGTCTTGACGATTTTCAGCTCTCCTGTGCCGAAATCAAGCGAATATTCCTTTACCTTATTATCCTTGAAAAGATAGATGATCTCCGATGTAGTGTAATCCTCTTTCGGCTGCATTGAAAAGAACACCGAAATAATGATGATCAGCATGATCGGAATACCTAAGTAAATAATGAGATTGCGTATGGTTTTCTTGTTATCCAAGTGCTTGTCACTCCTTTGTTTTATTGCGGTTATTGATATATTTCAGACTTAAGAAGTCCTACATACGGCAGATTTCTGTATTTTTCATCATAATCAAGACCGTAGCCGACAAGAAAAAGATCGTCGATGGTATAACCTATGTAATCAGCACTGATATCCTTTGTTCTTCTGCTTGGCTTAACAAATAAAACACAGATTTTTACCGACTCCGGATCAAAGCCCTGAAGATATTCCTTCAGATATGACAAAGTATTTCCCGTATCCAGTATATCCTCAACAATCAGCACATTTTTGCCCCTTATATCTGCGGTGAGATCCTTTGTGATATTGATTTTTCCCTTTGATACCGTTCCGCTTCCATATCTTGAAGCAGCCATAAAATCCAGCGTGCAGCTGCATTCCAGTTTTCTGAACAGATCGGCAAGAAAAACTGCGCTTCCTTTGAGAATTCCTATAACAACGAGCTCTTTGCCCTGATAATCGGCATTGATCTGCCCTGCAAGTCTTTCCACAACACCGGCAAGGCTTTTTTCATCATAAATGATTCTTTCTATATCGCCATTCATTCTGAAACAGTTCCTTTCCATAATAACAGATTTTGATTCATTCTGCAACACTTAAAATCAAAACTCTTTTTGTATTTTCCGTCACAGCACATTCAGAAGATACACCTGCTCCTTCTGCCCAAAGCACCTCGGAACCGTCAGCCAGAAGCACCCTTTTGCTTCTTTCCTCCTGCGGTATCTTCAGTTCTATAAAAAGCTTTCTCACAGGTTTTGTTACCCTGCGCCTTGCAAGGGTAATTCTGTCACCGCTTTTTCCTGTGCGGAAAACAGCCGTTAAAGGTATTGTATCACAGTCCAGCAAATTATCAAACAAAAATTCGGTATTTTTTTTACGGTTGTTAAATTCTTCTATATTCATGATTTCAAGACTGATTTTTTTATCGTTAATGACAACAGTCTTTTGCTCTTCAAAGGCTATTTCCGGAGCTGTATCGGTGATATTGCTTTCTGACTTTTTTATTATTCTCAGAAAACCCTGTTTTGAAACAGCGAAAATATTGTATTTCAATTCTACTGCTCCCGAAGAGGATAATATCTTTTTGATCAGGCGGATATGAACCGCTTCCGGTATAATATCATATTCAGAAAGCAGAATACGGATCATTTCGGCAAAAATCACGCTGTCGGCGCTGTCAAGTATTTCTGCTTTATATCCTTTATCCGTCTTGGCAATCTGTAAAGTATTTTTGCTTTGCATATTGATATATTCCGAAATTTCCCTCATTCTGCCGCTCATCAGCGCCATTGTATTGTCAAATGACGGATTGATCTCTTTCAGAACGGGAACAACATTCAGCCTTAATTTATTTCGTGTGTAATCTCCGGTCAGGTTTGTGCTGTCGGTAACATATTCATATCCGTTGTCCTGGCAATACTTCTCTACTTCTGCCCTCGTCACTTCAATAAGCGGACGTATGATATTACCTCTTACCGGAGGTATGCCGCAAAGTCCGTGGACTCCGCTGCCTCTTGTCATGTTGAATATCACCGTTTCGGCATTGTCCGAAGCCGTATGAGCTGTTGCGATCCTGGCACCGTATTCGTCAGCCGTCCTTTTAAAAAATTCATATCTGACATCTCTGCCTGTTTTTTCCGTGCTTTCCCTGCGGAGCGCCGCTTCCTTTGCAATATCAATTCTCAGCAGCTTCAATTCCACATCACAGCGCCTGCAAAGACAGCGGACAAACTCCTCATCCCTGTCGGCTTCCTGCCCTCTGAGAAGATGATTGATATGGCAGGCAATGATCCTCAGCTTCATTTTCTTTTGCTGTGACAGCAGAAAATGAAATAAGGCACAGGAATCCGCACCGCCTGAAAGACCTACAACAACAGTATCTCCCATTTCAAGCATTTTATATTTTTCCAGCGTCTTTTGTGCTTTATTCTCCACGGCTCAGCTCCTGTGACGTAAATCTCATAAATTCGCCCTGCCAATGCAGCGGAACGGATCTTGTTTCGCCGTGACGGTTTTTGGCAACGATACATTGACCGCTGTTCATGTCAACATCCTCCGGATTATGTCCCTTTCCGCCTTTCGTACTCTGATAATATCCTTCACGATAAAGAAAAAGTACGATATCGGCATCCTGCTCGATAGAACCCGAATCTCTCAGATCAGACAGCTGCGGCTCATGCTCGGTTCTCTGCTCGCTGGCACGGGACAGCTGTGAAAGAGTGATGACAGGCACATCCAGCTCCTTTGCCAGAATTTTCAGATTTCGTGTTATCTCGGATATCTTCTGCACCTGATTGTCGATCCTCTGCGGCGATGACATCAGCTGCAAATAATCTATGATAACAAGATCAATTTTCTTGATTCTTCTCAGCTTTGCCTTGATTTCCTGAACCGTGATTCCCGGCGTATCGTCAAGGTATAATTCCGTGCGGCTGAGAATATCGCCCGCTTCGATCAGCTGGTTCCATTCCTGATCGCTCAGTTTTCCCGTCCGCAGCTTTGTACCCTGTATGAGTCCCTCCGTTGAAAGCAAACGTGAGGCAAGCTGCTCCTTCGACATTTCCAAAGAAAAAAATGCGACTCTTTTTTTGGATTTCACAGCAACATATCTTGCAATGTTCAGCGCAAAGCTGGTTTTTCCCATACCGGGACGTGCTGCCAGTATGATCAGGTCGGAGCGGTTCAGACCCGTTATCGTATTATCAAGCGCCGAAATGCCCGTCGAGAGAGCCGCTGATTCGCTGTCGGGGAGATTAAGCTCGTCAAGCTGGTCAAGCGTACTCATAATAACGCTGTCAATTCTCTCCAGACCGTTTGTCTTCTTATCGTCCTGAATATCATAGATCCGCTGCTCGGCAGAGTCCAGAAGTTTATCAACATCATCTGTCGGCTGAGAAGCATCATCAATGATTTCCCTTGATGAGATGATCAGTCTGCGGACAAGATATTTGCTTTTGACAATTTCGCTGTACTCCTCTATCCTCGAAATGGAAGGAACGATATTTGCAATGTCCATCAGATAATTCTTGATTGTGCCTTCCTCAAAATCACCGTTACTTTTCAGCTGCTCCAGAATGGTGATAAAATCCACAGGCTTGCTCACGGTATAAAGATCCAGCATTGCCTGATAGATCGCCCTATGATTGGAAAGATGGAAATATTCGGCTGAGGGCAGCAGCGCCAGCGCCTTATTCAGACATTCCGCATCAAGCAGTATACAGCCGAGCACCGCCTGCTCCGCTTCTGCACTATAAGGAAGATTCATTCCATCTACATTTATTAACGGTTTTTTATCGCTCATTGATTCACCTCATTTTTCCATACATTTATAACGGCAAAAAGATTTGAGAGCGCATCGGTTCTCAAATCTTTTCTGTATTTATTCGGCTGTTCCCTCTTCCGTTACCATCACCTTGATTTTGGCAGAAACTCCTGTGTAGAGCTTCACCTCGCAGTTATATGTTCCGAAGGCTTTGATATCGGTGTCTAAAACAACCTTTCTCTTATCCACGCTGATATTGAATTTTTTCTTAAGCTCAGCCGCTATTTCCTTTGAGGTGACAGAGCCGAACAGCTTTCCGCCCTTTCCTGCCTTGCCGATCAACGTAAGCGTCTGACCATTAATCCTGTCTGCATCAGCCTTTGCCTGAGCGGTTTCTGTTTCTATTCTGTATTTTTTGGACTGCTCCTCGTTTTTCAGCTCATTGAGCGCCTGTGCATCGGCTTCCTTTGCCAGCTTTCTCGGCAGCAGAAAATTTCTTGCATAGCCGTCCGAAACATTGACAAGCTCACCCTTTTTTCCTGAGCCTTTTACGTCCTGCAGTAATATCACTTTCATTGATGATCTTCCTTTCTCCTATTTTATGCCGATTTTTCATTATCGGCTTTTTTATTGATTTCAAGTTCGTTGATGATGGAAAGAAGCCGCTCCCTTGCCTCGGCAATGCTGACATTTTCCATCTGACAAGCAGCCATCGTCTGATGACCGCCGCCGCCGAGAGCCTCCATGATCACCTGAACATTCAGATCTCCGAGAGATCGTGCGGATATATTGACTGTTTTGCCCGTTTTATACATAACGAACGAAGCCTTGACATTTTCAATGCCCAATAGCTCATCGGCAGCCTGTGCCGATGCAATTCTGATATCGGGCGTATTGCTGTCTGCGCAGGCGATCGCACAGTAATTGAAGATCTCTGCTTCGCTGACAAGCTTATATTTCACCTTATAGGTATCAATCGAATTGGAAAACAGCCTTTTTACCTCAACGGTATCCGCACCGTTGCTCCTGAGGAAAGCCGCCGCTTCAAATGTCCTTACGCCTGTGCGGAGAACAAAATTCTTGGTATCTAGCATGATACCCGAAAGCATCGCTTCGCTTTCCAGTCTGCTGAGAGAATAGTCACCCAGATACTGAACCAGCTCAGCCGTCATTTCGCAGGCGGACGAAGCATAAGGCTCATGGTAGAACACAAGTGCATTGTCGATATGATTGACCATCATGCGATGATGATCTATGACAACCACACGCTTGCAGCGCTCATAAATCGCCTTGGATTCAAGAAAGTTCGGGGAATGAGTATCCACAATGATCAAAAGTGTATGATCGTCAATGATATCAAAGGCTTCATCCTCGGTTTTGAAGATACTCTCAAAGCCTGACTTTTCAAAGCTGGTGACAAGCGGCTTTGCCAGCGTCTGCTGTCTGTCGATGACGATATAGGCATTTCTGTGCAATCCCTTGACAACGGCGCTCCACATTCCTATGCAGGCTCCCACGCTGTCCAAATCGGAATAACGATGCCCCATGATTACCACATTGCTGCTGTTGCTGACATGATTGGTCAGCGCCGCAGCAATAACTCTTGTCCTTACTTTATCACGTTTTTCAACGCCCTTTGAAAGACCTCCGAAAAATTGATAGGATTCGTTTTTCTTGACGGCAACCTGATCGCCGCCCCTTCCGAGAGCCATATCCAGCGCCTGTCTTGCCCAGAGCTCACTTTCCTTGACATTGGCAGCACCTCTGCCGACACCCATGGAAATGGTGGCATTCATCCTGTCATTGATCTTGATCGCCCTGATTTCTTCCAGCACCTTGAATTTTTCGTCAACAAACTGCTTTATGTATCTTTCCTCTGTGATAACAAGGTATCTGCCGCCGCTCATCTTTTTATAGAAGCCTGTCGTTGACGATACCCATTTTGCAATCACCTTTTCCACCAGTACGGTGATCCTGCTTGCTTCTCCCTCCTCGGTTTCACGCTCCAGTTCCTCTTTATTGTCAAAGGCTACGATCGCAACAACGGGGCGTGACTGAAGATATTCATCGGAATTGACTTTGTAGGCGTTGTTATCCACAAAATACACAACCGAAGATTCCCCTGCCCTTACCGCAAAGGCAATATACCATTTGCCGCCGACAAGGGTTTCTGTTCCGTTATCGTTATATAGCGTATCGGGAGTTTCATTCGTCAAATAATCCTTTATCAGATCGCCGACAGGGTCGTTTTCTCCGCTTATTTTTTCTTTGAAAAGGCTGTTGACTCCGATGATCTCGAAATCCTCACCGATAATCGCTATCGGCAGAGCAATTCTGTTGATTTTTTCCTCGCTGCTGTCACCTATCGAGTGCAAAGCCTCAGAGGTCACTTTTGAAAGATATTTCTTGAAATTAATAATTCCGAAAATGACGACTGCCATTGCCGCAAAAGAAATAATCAGCTCGGCAACAAATACATAATGATTCCACCAGAATGAAACCACCGCCATGATCAGCATTACAACCGTCAATATCAGAAACAACGGAGTTACAAAACGATTGTTGATTTTTCCTTTTCCCACGCTGCACACCTACTTTATCCTATCGAACACAATCCATGCACCGACATTCTTATACTTCCATTATGATAGGCAGTATCATCGGGCTTCTTCTTGTCTTGTCATACAATACTCTGGAAAGCTCATCCTTGATCGTGTTCTTGATCACGCTCCACTCATGTATCTCCTGCATATCACAGTCTTCCAAAGCGTTCAGCACCGCCTTTCTTGCTTCCTCCATCAGCGGCTCGCTTTCCCTGACATAGACAAAGCCTCTGGAAACAATATCAGGACCCGCAACAACCTGTCCGCTGCCGCTTTCAAGCGTCACAACGACAACAATCAGTCCGTCCTGACCGAGATGCTTTCTGTCACGAAGAACAATGCTTCCGACATCGCCCACTCCCAGACCGTCTACCAGCACCTTGCCTGCCGGTACGCTCGGAAGCTGCTTCATGGATTGCTTATTCAGCTCGATCACGCTTCCTATATCGCCGATAAAGATATTCTCTCTCGGTATGCCCATCTCCATCGCTAGAGCTGCGTGTTTGGCAAGATGCTTCTGCTCTCCGTGAACAGGGATGAAATATTTCGGCTTTGTAAGTCCCTGAATGATCTTCAGCTCCTCCTGGCAGGCATGACCCGAAACATGAACCTCATACATGGATTCGGATGCAACCTTGCAGCCGTGCTTCATCAGCTCGTTGACAACCGTGCTGACCATTTTTTCATTTCCCGGAATCGGATTGGCAGAAATGATGATATAATCGTTCGGACCGACCTCGACCTTGCGGTGATCGGAATACGCCATTCTTGAAAGAGCCGACATAGGCTCTCCCTGACTTCCCGTGGTGATGAGAACGATCTGATCCTTGGTATACTGATTGAGCATATCAAGATCTATGATCAGTCCGTCCGGTACATCTATATATCCCAGCTCGGTAGCAATGGTCATATTATTAATCATACTTCTTCCGGAGAATGCGACCTTTCTGCCGTATTTCTGCGCACAGCTCAGTATCTGCTGTATTCTTCCGATATTGGACGCAAAGGTTGCAATGATGATTCTGCTGTCCTCCGCTTCCTTAAAGAGCATATCAAAGGTATGGCCGACCTTCTGCTCGGTCATGGTATAGCCCGGACGCTCCGCATTGGTGGAATCTGCCATCAGAGCGAGAACTCCCTGCTTTCCGAGTTCCGCAAATCTTGAAAGGTCGATCATTCCTCCCGTTGTCGGCGTACAGTCGATCTTGAAGTCGCCTGTGTGAACGATCGTTCCTGCTGAGGTATGGATCGCCAGTCCGACAGAATCTGGGATAGAATGGTTGACATGAATAAATTCAATGGATATTTTGCCGAGTTTTATTCGCTGCCCAGCCTTGACGGTATTCAATTTTGCCTTACTTTGCAGATTATGCTCCTTGAGCTTGCTGCTTACCAGTCCGAGTGTAAGAGCTGTTCCGTAAACAGGCAGATTCATTTTTCTCAGAAGATACGGAAGAGCGCCTATATGATCTTCGTGTCCGTGCGTCAGAACAATGCCCCTGATCTTTTCCCTGTTTCTTTCGAGATAGGTAAAATCCGGAATGACAAGGTCAACACCCAGCATATCTCCGTCAGGGAATGCCATGCCGCAGTCGAGAAGGAACATATCGTCATCACATTCAAAAAGTGTAATATTCTTTCCTATTTCATTGAGTCCGCCCAGAAACGTGATCTTTACCGATGATTCGTTCTTTTTTCCGTAAAAATTCCTTTTACCCTGAAAATCGCTTCTGGATGAGAAACCCGATGAACGATCCCTGCCCGATCTTGAAAACGATCCGGCTCTTCCGGCAGCAGCAAACGTATCTGCCGGCGCAACGGTGCTTCCTCCGCCGAGCTGCTGATCAGCAGGCTTTTCGGGAAGAATGACCTTATCAAATAATTTTGTTTCCGAAACAGAGGCTCTTCTCTGCGAATAGTCCTTTGAATATCTCATTTTTGACATACCTCTGCCCTTTACGCCCTTGGGCGCACCTTTTCTGTTGAAATCCGATATCACTTAATTACCTCCATCTGACAGAAGCCGTCCGGAAAACATACACTTCGGCGGTGTATGTTTTTGAATGATATGATCAGGTATGCCTTTTCAACAAATCCGCAGTCTGATCCGTCAAAATTCCGCCGGGATCAGTCGAAGCGGTTAACATGGTGCAGCAGGGAAGCAAAACAGCCGTGCTGCTTTGAGGCAAGTTCACTATCTGTCATTTCAGAGCGGCTCTGTACCTTAATAAAATTAGATTATGTAGTCTTTTCCCTAAATAAAAGGGAATATATTTCCGAACACAACTATATAGTTATTTTACTCTTACTGATTAATTATGTCAATAGCATTTTAATTTTTCGGAAAAAAGGCGATGAAAATTCTAATTTTCGTTATTGATTGTGTAGTTGATTTTATGTATAATGTACATATAGTATGACAAATCGGAGGGAAAAAATTGAAAACGGTTGAATTGTTTACGGACGGAGCCTGCAGCGGAAACCCCGGTCCCGGAGGCTGGGGAACGATTCTGAGATATAACGGACATGAAAAGGAGCTTTCAGGCGGCGAAGCGATGACTACCAACAACAGAATGGAGCTGATGGCGGTAATTATGGGTCTGAAAGCGCTGAAAGAGCCGTGCAGGGTCATTATGACAAGCGATTCCCAATATGTATGTAACGGCATTACAAAGGGCTGGGCGGCGAAATGGCAGAAAAACAACTGGATAAAATCCGACAAAACAAAAGCCAAAAATCCTGAGCTTTGGGAGGAGCTGCTGGCGCTTCTGAAAAAACATGATGTCGAGATAGTATGGGTACGGGGGCATAACGGTCATCCCGAAAACGAAAGATGCGACAGGCTTGCCGTTGCCGCTGCTGCAAAATACAAATAAAACCCGGGGATTTTTCAGACACAGCAAAGTATTTTATTTACTTTCATTTACTTTACTTTTCTTTACTTTTCTTTTGTGGGATAAACAAATCATTTATCCGGGTTTGTGTAACATTTACCTGTTTTTCTGATACATAAACACCATGATCCGGTACAAAATCCGGAAAATTCTGTACCTCTTAAAATATTTGGACAAAATAGAATCTATTTTTGTGCAAATCCTATAAATTTAAAGGGAATTTTGGTGATATCCTACTATTTTAGTATGAAATCTCCAAAAACTATTGATTTATAGAAATTGTTGGTGTATTATGTATGTGTCGGAATGATCAGGAAAGAAATAATATGTATATTATTGATAGTTTTGACAGATATTATATATCATTAAGGCAAAGCTTTCATTGTTTATTATATTTTACTTATTGTTCCCTAAATATACAGAATCGAGGTCGATTTTTTTGATAAAAAGAATTTATGCAGATAACGCAGCAACAACAAAGCTGAGCGAAAGAGCCCTTAAGGCAATGACTCCGTATCTGACGGAGATCTTCGGAAATGCTTCCAGTCTCTATCACGAGGGAATCGAATCCCGAAAAGGCGTTGACAAGGCAAGAGAAACCTTTGCCGAGTGTCTTAATGCACAGCCGAATGAGATTTTCTTCCTTTCCGGCGGCAGCGAGGCAGACAACTGGGCTATCAAGGGTGCTGCTGAGCTTGGCGCAAAAAAGGGCAAAAAACATATCATTTCAAGCAAATTCGAGCATCATGCCGTTCTTCATACGCTTGAATATCTTGAAAAACATGGCTATGAAGTAACATTGCTGGATGTTCACGAGGACGGACTTGTCCGCCTTGACGAGCTGGAAGCAGCCATAAGAGAAGATACGGCTCTTATCACTATCATGTATGCCAACAATGAAATCGGCACCATACAGCCGATCAAGGAAATTGCCGAGATTGCCAAAAAGCATAAGATCATTTTCCATACGGACGCCGTTCAGGCTGTCGGTACGGTTCCGATCGATGTGAAGGAGCTTGGTGTGGATATGCTTTCCTTGTCTGCCCATAAATTCCACGGTCCGAAGGGTGTCGGCGCACTTTATGTACGCAAAGGAATTCGTCTGCCGAACCTGATACACGGCGGCGCTCAGGAAAGAGGACTGAGAGCCGGTACGGAAAATCTGGCAGGCGTTGTCGGAGCTGCCGAAGCGCTGAAGGAATCCTGCGAGGTAATGGAAGAAAGAAATGAGCGCCTTGTCAAAATGCGTGACAAGCTGATAGACGGACTTCTTAAAATCGACCGTTCAAGAATTAACGGCGACAGGACACACCGTCTGCCCGGCAATGTCAATATGTGCTTCCAAGGCATTGAGGGCGAATCGCTCCTGCTCAGCCTTGACCTCAAGGGCGTTTCCGCTTCATCGGGTTCCGCCTGCACATCGGGTTCTCTCGACCCCAGCCATGTTCTGCTTGCAATCGGTCTTCCCCATGAGATCGCACATGGCTCCCTCAGACTGACCTTCAGCACGGAAAATACAGAAGAAGATATTGACTATATTCTTTCGGTTCTCCCTCCCATCGTTGAAAGACTCAGAAAAATGTCGCCGCTTTGGGAGAAAATCATCAAAGAGGAAGCTGCGTCACAGCAGAAATAAGTCAGATCTGTTCTGCTTTTCATTGACAGATTTATGTGTTATAATCTATATTATCAATTATCATATTATTTTGAAAGGTGATTTTTATGGCATACAGTGAGAAAGTTATGGATCATTTTGCAAATCCGAGAAATGTCGGCGAAATGGAAAACGCTGACGGTATCGGTGAAGTAGGTAATCCGAAATGCGGAGATATCATGAAGATGTACATCAAGGTTGATGATGATGTCATTACAGATGTCAGCTTCAAAACCTTCGGCTGCGGTGCAGCTATTGCAACAAGCTCAATGGCAACAGAGCTTGTCAAGGGTCATTCCATTGACGATGCCCTCAATCTGACAAACAAAGCGGTAATGGAAGCTCTTGACGGACTTCCGCCGGTAAAGATACATTGCTCGGTACTGGCTGAGCAGGCTATCAAAGCAGCTGTAAGCGATTACTATAAGCGTCAGGGTATCGACCCGACTCCGATCGTTGGAGAGATCCACGATTGTGAGGAATGCCCCATAGAATAAAATACGAAATATGTTGATACTCCTCCATTCCGTCCGCAGGCATGATTTATGTCTGCGGACGGTTCTTTTTGTCTTTCTCCCAAAAAATTTTAAAAAATCTATTGACAAAACGATATCAATTTGATATCATACAGATACAGGAAACAATCAATTTTTAGTAATGGAGGCAAATATTATGGAAGAAAAAATTTACACAAAAAAGAAATTGGGTATTCCCATGCTGCTTCTGGCAATCCTCCTTTGGGCAGCGGCAATATTCTTCTTTATAAGAGGAATGGTCGAACTAATTGCGGCAGATGACTCAGGCGAGGCGGTAAAACCGGTCTATGTTGTTCTGTTTGTTGCAGGAATCGTTATGATCATTGTCAATATCATTATCTGCTGCGGATTTAAACTGCTGAACCCCAACGAAGCTATTGTACTGACATTGTTTGGTAATTACAAAGGCACATTGAAAGAAGCCGGATTCTACTATGTGAATCCGTTCTGCTCTAAATTCAATCCGGCTGCCGGTACAAAGCTCAGACAGAGCGACGATGTCGGAAGTGACAAAAAATTATCCACTCAGAACAATGCGGAAGCTGTTGCAAGCAAAAAAATCTCTCTTAAGATCATGACCCTCAGCAACAACAAACAGAAAATCAACGACTGTCTGGGCAACCCGATTGAAATCAGCATTGCTGTGATATGGAAGGTAGTCGATACTGCCAAAGCCGTATTTGATGTGGACAACTATATGGAATATCTTTCCCTGCAATGCGATGCCGCTCTCCGGGAAATTGTAAGAATCTATCCTTATGATGTTGCACCGAATGTTGATACAACAGGTGACGGAATTGCGGACGAGGGCAGCCTCAGAGGTTCAAGTGAAATCGTTGCCGGAAGAATCAAGGAAGAAATTCAGAAAAGAGTCAGCGAGGCAGGTCTTGAAATTATTGAAGCAAGAATTACATATCTCGCTTATGCTCCCGAAATCGCAGCCGCTATGCTCCAGAGACAGCAGGCTTCCGCAGTCGTTGATGCAAGAAAGCTGATCGTTGACGGTGCTGTCGGCATGGTTCAGATGGCACTTGAAAGCCTGAATGAAAATAATATCGTTGATCTGGATGATGAGCGCAAGGCTGCCATGGTATCGAATTTGCTTGTCGTTCTTTGCGGAAACCACGATGCGCAGCCGATTGTGAATTCAGGTTCGCTTTACTGATGGAGATGAGAAGGTATGAAGGATATCAAATTTGAAACAGGTTCCCTTGTATGTCTTGGCATAGAAGCCGCTGTCATGATACTCCTGCCCATTATAGTGATGATCATTTGGAAAAAGAAAACCGGAGCAAAGCTCAAACCAATTATCATCGGTGCTGTAACCTTTTTCCTGTTTGCCATTATCCTCAAGACGGTTCCTGCCTATTTTCTGTTTGCTGCTGATAATCCGGCTGCTAAAGCAATCAACAATAATATATGGCTTTACTATGTAACAGCCGGTATACTGGCAGGCATATTTGAGGAAACCGGCAGATATACGGCATTCAGAACAGTTCTGAAAAACAATACCGACAAGGTCACATCCATTTCCTACGGTATCGGACACGGCGGCTTTGAAAGCATTTACCTCGCATACAGTATTCTTATTATGTTTGTGATGGGTATTATGATCAACAGCGGCAATATTGATCAGATTACAAACGGACTGGAAGGAGAACAGCTTGAAACTGCACTTACACAGCTAAGAGATTATTCTCAGATCACCTTTTCAATGAGCTTGCTGGGAATATGGGAGAGAATTTCGACTATCATGCTGCACATCAGTCTTTCGATCATCGTATTCAAAGCAGCACATGATAAAAAATATCTGATTCTCTACCCTGCTGCCATTCTGATTCATGTGCTGGCGGATTTTTCGGTTGTGCTGACAAGGCTTTTCCCGGCGGTTGTTTTTGAAGTCATCATCTTCATATTTTCTGCGGTGTTACTGATTCTTGTTTATCGGTATGTCTACAAAAACAATCAAAACAATACACAGTAATAAATGAAAGGCAGTATTCCTTGCGGATACTGCCAAAACTGCTATGAAAGGAGCGGTATTATGAGCGAAAAGAAACAGGTTCCGCTCAGACTGAAAAAAGAATTGTATGATGCCCTTTGCGCATGGGCGGAGGATGATTTTCGCTCCGTCAACGGTCAGATCGAATATCTTTTGACAGAATGTGTCCGTCAGCGAAAGAAAAACGGCAAATATGTTTCCGAACATCTTGATGAACCGCTTGATATTGATATTCAATAAATATCTGATGGTACTATTATTTTCGGGAATATTTACATTGACATTATATTTATAATATGGTAAAATTGTCATAGCAATTTTTTTATAGATATAATGTCCATATTCAACAGGAGCGTATTATTATGGAGATTATATTTGAATTTTTGTTTGATTTAGCTTTTGATCTGTTTTTTGAAGGAAGCGTCAGCCGCAGAATTCCGAAAATTCTGCGCTATATTTTCAGGACGATCATCATTTCTGTATATTTAGCTTTATTTGTACTGATGGTCGCTGTGGGCATTATTTTCATCAGAACCGGCAGCTTATTGGTGGGGATATTTTTTATTGCCCTTGCTTTCGGACTTTGCGGCGGTTCTGCTTTTGCATTTTACAGAGAATACAAAAAACGCAAGTCACAGCAGTAATCTGACAAATTCGATCAAAAGTTAATAACAAACAAAATATTATCATCAAAGGAGAGATAAAATGCTGCAAATCAAAAATATTTCAAAGCAATACAAAACAGGCTCCCTTGTTCAGATGGCTTTGAATGATGTCAGTCTGAATCTCAGAGATAATGAATTTATCTCTATTCTCGGCCCCAGCGGCTCCGGTAAAACAACACTCCTCAACATTATCGGAGGTCTTGACCGCTATGACAGCGGCGATATGATTATCGATAGAGTTTCAACCAAAAAATATCACTCAAAGGCATGGGACTCATACAGAAATCATACCATAGGATTTGTGTTCCAGAGCTATAACCTCATCCCCCATCAGACGGTTCTTGCCAATGTCGAGCTTGCACTTACTATCGGCGGCGTTAGTGCAAAGGAAAGACGAAAAAGAGCCGAGGACGCTCTCCGTGAGGTGGGTCTGGAAGAACATTTACATAAGCGTCCCAATCAGCTTTCGGGCGGTCAGATGCAGAGAGTTGCCATTGCCCGTGCGCTTGTCAATGATCCGAAAATTCTCCTCGCCGATGAGCCTACCGGTGCACTTGATACGGAAACCGGTATACAAGTGATGGAAATACTGAAAAAGGTTGCCGAAAAACGCCTTGTCGTTATGGTAACTCATAACCCTGAGCTTGCCGAACAGTATTCCACAAGAATCGTCAAGCTGCGTGACGGTAAGATCGTTGACGATTCCAATCCGTTTGTCGTTGAGGAAAATACGGACGAAACCAAAACAATCAAATATGCAAAATCAAAAATGTCCTTCCTCACTTCCCTTTCTCTCAGCTTCAATAACCTAAGAACCAAAAAGGCAAGAACGCTTATCACGTCCATTGCAGGCTCTATCGGTATTATCGGCATTGCGCTGATACTTGCTATGTCCAACGGAGTCAACATTTACGTCCAGCAGATTCAGAGAGAGGCTATGGAAAGCTATCCGATCACGATTGATTCTGTTGCTTATGTCTATGACGATAGTGATTTCTATATTGTCAACGATGATACAAGCAGGTCTGACGAAAATGCAACGCCGGGTGTAGAAGGCAAGGTTGTCCCCGTTGTCAATGAATCGGATGACAATAACTTCTTTGTGGAACCGGTCGAAAAGAAAAATAATCTTTCGGCATTCAAGGAATATCTAGAAAAGCCTGAAAACAATGTCGATGAGTATATCGGAACAGGCTCCATCATTTCTGTGTATGATACCAGATTCCTTGCCTATACAAAGGATATTAACGGCAATCTGATCAATACCTCCAACTTTCTGAATATCGACGGCACATTTTCCGCTGCCTATACCTATATTGCCGAAGGATTTACCGAACTGGCACAGGGACGGGACGGAACGATCAGCAAAAAAACAAAGAACAGCTATGAGCTGATTTACGGAGATTGGCCGGAACACGAAGATGAATGTATCATCATTACAGATAATACGGGAGGAATTGATGCAAGAACGCTTTGTCAGCTTGGATATATCTCGTCCGAGGATTACATAAAGCTGGTAAACAATCCCGATCTGGCATCAGACGGCTCTCTCGGCGCTGTTACTTATGAGGACATCTGCAAAAAAGAATTTACTGTCCTTCCCGCAAGCTTCAGGTATGAAAAAAATGCCAACGGTACCTATTCCTATATTGAGGACAGCTCAAACAAAATTACCGATCTGATCGATAAGAACGGAATCAAACTGAAGATCACGGGTATCGTTAAGCAGCTCGATAATAACGGCATGGGAGTCAGCATTGACAGCTATTTCTTCGGCGGCTCACAGTCGGTTGTGGGTTATACCTACAAGCTCACCAACAAGATCATTGATCTTTCTCTGGACTGTGATGTGGTAAAGGCTCAGCTTGATGATACGACAAAAAGCGTTACGACTGGACTGCCGTTTAACATCAAAAGTGAACAGGTCATTGTTAACAGCGTGAGAGAATATATGAGTCAACTTAGCGAGGAAGAAAAAATTTCTTATGCAACTTACTATATCGACAGCTCTGATCCGGTTATTTCTGTCGGCGGAGGATCTTCTGCTGCGGAAGCAAAGGACCCTGTCAAGCTGTTTGACAGCTGGCTTGAAAAGGCAACGGACAGGCAGCTGATCGAGGTTTATAATTCTCATCTGTACTGGAATAACAATCTTGAATCCACCTTAAGCGAAATCGGCTATGTCAGCTATGATTCGCCCTCCCAGATCGTTATCTATCCCGATACCTTCGAGGGCAAACAAGGAATTATGCAGCTTCTTGACGATTATAATGCGACTGCTTCTGAAAACGATCAGATCACCTACTATGATTACATCAAGGAACTTACCGATCAGATTTCGGAGATCATCAATACAGTTTCCTGGATCCTTATCGCATTTGTAGCTGTATCGCTTGTCGTATCATGTATTATGATCGGTATTATCACCCATATTTCCGTACTGGAGCGTACTAAGGAAATCGGTATTCTCCGTGCGCTGGGTGCTTCAAAGAAAAATATCTCTCAGGTGTTCAATGCCGAAACCTTTATTATCGGTCTGCTTTCCGGTATCATCGGCGTGGGCATTGCGGCGCTGCTTTGTATTCCTGCAAATGCCCTCATCGCCGGTATGGAAATCGTCGAAAACGGCGTTCTTACCATTTCCGTCCCGATAATTCCGGCAATCATTCTGATTGTCATCAGCACATTTATTACCATGATCGGCGGCTTTATTCCGGCAAAATCCGCTTCACGCAAAGATCCGGTTATCGCATTGAGAACAGAATGATCGGATTCATATAATCTACTGTGCAGAAAAGACCTCGTATTCCAAAAAGGTTTACGAGGTCTTGATTTATGCTATTTTTTGCTTTTTACGGGAAATAATGATACTTGCTGTTACAAACAGGAGCAGGAACAGCAATAATGCTGCCATATTGACCAATATGGGTTTCAGCGTTTCAACCGAAAGAGTTTCCATCGAACCGAGCAGATCATTGGAATTGATAAACCAGTATGCAGGAAGGATATGAGCTGCTTTCAGTACCCATTCCGGAAGAAATTCCGCAGGAACAAACGCTCCGCAAAGAAAGGCAGAACCGAGTGCCACCACATTGACAATGCCTGTTACCGCTGTTTTGGTATGGATGATAGTACTTAAAAAATATGCCATTGAAAGAACTGTCAGAGAAAAGACCAGCGAATTCAGTATATATATTCCGCCTCTCGGAGTAAGAATCACATCTCCGACCATGATATAACTCAACACCGAGAAAAACGCCCACACCGCCAGCGCATAGGAACAGCAGGCTGTCAGCAGATACAGATGATATTTTTTGATATCCGTACTGCTGATGAGCGTTCTTTTCCGCACATCTATATCATTAAAGCTCGATAATACAAGACAGATAATGAAAACAATGCAGGCGGTGACATTATATGCCGAGAAGTCAAAAAATCTTGTTGCCTGAGACAAGGAATCTGTATCAAGCTGAGATATCATTTCTACATTGGTTTTATCGTCAAGCGCTGAATCAATCGAATGAATCATTGTATGCTCATCTGCTCCGGACTGCAGGTAGACATTCTGTAATTTCAGATATCTTGTCAGCATCATATCCACAAGCGCAGAACCGTAGCTTTCTGTTGTCTGCACCTCTATTGAAGGAGTCCTGCCTGCCATAACGGAGCTGCCGTAACCCTTCGGAATATTGACGATATATACGATCTCCCGATAGAATAATGCGTCCTTTATGGCATCCTCTCCTCCGGTTATCTCCACAGCATTAGTATTAGCTTTGAGATATTCCTCCAGATGATCTGAAAGCGCTGAACCCTTATCGTTGTTGATGATCAGTATATCCTGCTTTTCGCTGGTATACTGTCCGCTGCTGTCAGGTGACTGCATGGTCGCAGCAGAGAAAATGATCAGTATCAGCGTATAAATAATGATCGTTCCTATATTTTTTCTTATCACCTTAAGAAAAGCATTAAAGACTGTCATAACGCTGCCTCCTTAAACCGCCCCATGATATTATCAGCATTACCGCCGAAAAAACGGCAAGACTTATCAGATCAATGTAAAATCTTTCGGGTGTATCATAATAATAAAGTGCATAAAATCCATCTGTTATCATTGCAACAGGATTGATCTTATTCAGAATGGGTACGTTTTTGTCAATAACATTTTTCATGGTGATTCCCATCATTCCGGAAAGAAAGCTGCCTGCCATCGTTATGCCGATCAGCGCTGTCAGCTTGGCATTTTCCCCTGCTTTGATGAGGACTGCCACAGCAATGCCCATCGTCAGTCCGGCAAGAGATCCGAAAACAGAAAGAGTGAGGATCATGGCAAGATTGGTTCCGAAATCCGCTCCGATGACAAAAATCATCAGCAAAAACAAGAGTAAAAGTCCGGCAAGCTGCACCACAAAACCTGCGGCAAGAGATCCGAAAAGCATTCCGCCCTTTTTGGCAGGGCTGACGGCAGTTCTTTTTCCGACAGCGCTGACATTGGCGAGCTTGTAATTGACAAGTGTCATGGAAAACAGTCCGCTGTAAAGGCAGGTCATCGCAATCAGTGAATAATATTCTATCATTACATAGCTGAGATGATGATTGGATGTGTCTTTCAGGTTGACTTCGCTGTTTGTCACCAGCTCGGAGGCGTCTTTGTAGTATTTTTCATAGTCGATATCCGTATTGCCTGCCATGATCTCGTTTTTCACAGCTTCCGTGCCGATTTCTGTAATTACTGCAATGTCGCTTTTGATTTCATCTATGATGTAACAAAGAATGGTTTCACTTGTTCCGTTGGAATTGATCGTTACCTTAACATCATCTCCGCTGAAGCTCAGATATCCTGTGATTTCATTATTTTCAAGAAGCTCCTGCGCTTTCGTCTTGTCTGTATATTCAATCTCAAAAATCTTATCATCCCCTGAACTCAGCTCCTCCAGAGCCGTCTTAAAAATGCTGCTGTGAAAATCCTTATCATCAACTACTGCTATATGAATTGCATCAAAGGCTTCCTCATTTTCTATATTGGAAAATGCCATATTGAACAGCACCGCCATTATCAGCGGAAAAGCAATCGTCCAGAATACTAACTGACGGTTTTTCAGAAGAAGTGCAAGCGAATATTTAAAGTTATGTACAAACATCAATCTCTCAGCTCCTTGCCTGTAAGCTCAAGAAATACATCATTAAGAGTGGGTCTTTCCGAATATATTTTTGTATAGCGAAGATTATTATCACGCATGAAATCTATGATATCTCCGATATTGGCGCTGCCGCTTCTGTACGAAACTGTAAGTCTTTCTCCGTCATATTCCGCTGCGGCAGCATTCGGGAATGTTTCTATCCGTTTCAGTATTTCATCACTCAGACCTTTTATTTCAACAGTTATTTTTTCCTCGATCTTTGCAAGTTCCTTCAGACTGTCAGATGTTCCTGATGCAATGATCTTCCCCTTGTCGATAATAATAATCCTGTCACAAAGCTGCTCGACCTCCTCCATATAGTGAGTGGTATAAACGATGGTAGCTCCCCCATCTCGCAGCTTTCTGATGCCCTCAAGTATGTTATTACGGCTTTGCGGATCGACTGCAACTGTCGGCTCGTCAAGGAAGATCAGCTTTGGCTTATGCGCAATGCCGCAGGCAATGTTAAGACGGCGGAGAAGTCCTCCCGAAAGCTGCCTGGGATAAAATTTCTGATAATCCTCCAGTCCTGTAAGCTCTATGGCATCTTTGATATATTCCCGGCGCTGTTTTTTTTCGCTGATATAAAGTCCGCAGAAATAATCAATGTTATCATAAACCGTAAGCTCCTGAAATACGGCAACATCCTGAAAAATCACACCCAGCTTACGTTTGATTTCATAAGAATCGGGCTTCATCTCTTCACCGAAAATTTTAATGCTGCCGCTGCTGTATTTCAGAAGCGAAAGAATACAGTTGATGGTCGTTGATTTGCCGCTTCCGTTTGGTCCGAGCAGTCCGAGTATCTCCTTATCATATACGTCAAACGACAGCTGATCGACAGCCTTCAGCTGCTTATACTCTTTTGTCAGATCCGTTACTTCAATTATTTTTTTCGTCATCGTTTTTCTCCTTCTTTCGTTGTTTTAAAATTATATTGACATCATTTATCCATTTTTTCTCAATAAAATATAACACTATGTATGTTGCAAAATACACCGATAACAATATTAAAAAAACCGGAAGAATCCATTTAGCGTCCAAAGGGAACCAACCAAAAACAAAACCTCCAAGACCAAACACAACGACAGAAACGTCTGTGATTTGTATCAGCATTGCCAACGGCTTTGTACAGCCGTCTGTGAACTGGTCAGTAAAAAACATCAGAAATGATATTAAAAGGCAAACAGCAAAGTACTGCAAATTAACATACAATGGTAATGAATTAAAAGCATCCCCAAACATATTTACAGTTGTTAATATCAAAGAACAAGCTGTATAAGATACACAGCAAATAATGATATAATACATGATACGTTTAAAAGAAAAAATTTTTTTCAGCATAGTGACCCTCCTCACAATCCGAATTTCTTTTTAAAAGCAGATACATAATGCCTGTTGATAATGACTTTTTCGCCATTAGAAAGCAGCGCTTCCAGCTTTCCGTTAAAAACTGCTTTTACACTTTCAAGATAATCAATATTCAGAATACATGATTTGCTGATCCTGACGAAAGAACTGTTCTCTAAAAGTTCTTCCAGCTCATACAGCTTTTCTTTGCAGCGGTATACAGTCTTCTCTGTATACACGAATGTAAGCTCATCAACACTTTCAAAATAGCAGACATTGTTAAATCTGATTTTTTCAGTTGCACCATCCTTTTATACAATAAGAAGTTTATCGGTATTCTGAATCAGGTCAATTATTTTCTGAACCTCCCCATCTATACGGCTGCACCTTATGGTCGCTTCGGCTTCCGTATATTTTTCGGATATGTCGATTATCAGCTTCAAACAATCATCACCTCATTTTTGGAACAAATAGATGATACCATATAACATTCAAAAAATAAAGGCACAATCGGCAAAATACATTTTTGATACCGTAAAATGCAAAGCAGCCATTTCAAAAACAAATGCCGCAGAGAGCTGTTTCCCTGCGGCATCTGTTGATACTCATATATTCACTTTTATATATTGACGACATCATCATCGTCATTTTTTTTGGATTTTCCTGCTGTGGGGTCTGCACTCTTGTCGCTGGTGTAATATTCATAATAATTATATCTTGAATATTTGGAATAAGAGCCGGTTGATTTTGAACTGTAAGTACTGTAAATCGCACCGAGGATATTCACGCCGGCGGATTCAAGATTTTTCTTTGCCTGCACCACGATATTCTTA
>JAFVEY010000081.1 GCA_017475765.1 Clostridia bacterium
CTATTTGCCCCCTGACAGCTGCACCTGCACTTTCATAAACTATACCATCATTACCTATACGAACATCAATGAGTTCGCTGTTACCTTCTGTCGCCGTACCGGCGGCAATGATGTTGTCAATCCTCGCATTAATCTTTGCGTATGCCGCTTCTTCGCTTCTTGCAATATTAACCTTACCTTTAATTACCATTATTAAGTCCTCCTTTTCTTATAACCGCAGGTGTGATATAGAATTCTTTACATTTCACAACCGGTTGCAGTATGCCGTCATTAAGCAGCACAGAGGCGCCGAACCAATAGCGTTTACTATCTATATCAATTTCATCAGCTGTGAGCATAAAAGGATATTTTCCATTTATTTCATCTGCCTCTGTCAATTCTTTTATTACAATATATCCGCCATTTTCTTCGGGATTTACTTTAATTCCTATAATTAATTTTTCCCCGCTTTCAAGCAAACACACATTCCCATTCTCATCCGTCATCTCAATTTCGGCAAAAAATGTATTTCCTCTTGCTGCATCAAGTCCATTCATTCAGATCACCTCTTCTTTATGGTTCCGGTATATATGCCTGTTACAATCCTGTTGAGCAGTTTCTGATTTTGCTTACCAAGTACAATTTTTATGCTATGCTGATTATTGGATATCGTTTTTCTGACCTCTGTTACGACTGCGGAAAAGAAATTTGACGAATAGGTATCGTAGACAGTAATGGTATCACCTAAACTGAACTTTTCTCCGTACAGCCCTGCCCTTATATCCATATCGAAGCAATGGCTTTCGACATTATCACGCATTTCATAAAGCGCATACTGCCTGATTTCCGAAACGCTGACAGCGCCGACATCAATAGCAGTTTCACGTCTTGCAAAGCCTGACGGCTTAACGCTGTCACGGTATACTGCCATTGTAACATCCGCACCTGTGGCGTAGATTGCATTATACAGATCTGAAACAGAGTGTGAAAATTCGTAATTGATAACATTCCCCTTGCCTTTAGCAAGCACCATTTTTCCACGGTCAGTCTGATACACAGACCTGTCAACACCCCTCAAAAGCCTGAAATAGATCAGGTCATGCGCAGCCGAATTGCCATAAATTCTATAACCGATATTAGCATTATTGCACAAATCTTCAATTACCGTACTGAGCAGTTCAAGCCTTGACATATAGCTGTCATTTGAAATTCCAACGATGTCGTTTGTATGAAAAGAAAAGTTAGGTATCATTCTTTCTTCGTCAACAGGAGAGATAATATTATTATCAAGATAATGTTCAATACAATGCGCTGTACTGCCCTCAACAATGTCATACCCCTGTGCGCCATCTGCCTGTGCAGCGCCGAAAAGCGTACGGCGGAGATTCAGGATCCCATTCAGATCAGGACCCGAAACTGTCAGTATACCTCCCGAATAGTCAACAGTTTCTATCATCAGCCAGTCGGCACTAAACGCAATACCGTCAACGGATATGATATACCCAACCTGCATTGTTTTTACATTACGCTTCGTAAGAGGCAGAGTGAGGGTAAACGAGCCGACACCACACCACTTTTTTGTATATTCATAACTTAAAACTTTCATTATTGCCGTTACAAAAACATTTTGAAACGACTGTCCCGATGTTTCAAACGGTTTGAAAATTCTTAAGGTCATTAAAGCACCCCCAAAGCATATTCATAATATCTTAATTCGACCGCACCCGAATTCTGCATACAAAAAACAAGATTTTTGCCGTATTTCAGATATGTCTGATCCATTTCTGCCGTACAGTTCATGAATTGAGAAACATCGTTGCCCTGCTCATCGACAAGAGAAGCGTCTGAAGTATCGAGAATACGGATCCCATTGTATCCCATCATCGTTGTTCCCACTCCGTTGACGCTAAAAGGACCGCTGTATCCTGCTGGAAATATAACCTTCATCGGTACATGAACAGTTGACCGTGAATGAATATAGTTATAATTCTCTGTAAGCTGCTTTGATATCTCTGCTCCCCGTTTAAAAAACGGATCATCTGCAAACAGATTCACCTCAAAATTATATTTATAGCCGACAGCTGTTTTCTCCGGCAAAGGTACAGACATAGGGTAACAGTCTATTTCAAAATCGGCATTTTTAGTTATGATCCTGAGTTTGCCATCCAAAGTCGGGTCAAAAACAGCGAGTATTTCATCAAGCATATCCTGACGGTGATTTTCATACGGCAGTACAGCCGACAGCTGCAGCGTTATCGCTCTGCCCGGAAGAGTGCGTTCGATCGTCACCTGCCCTGACTGTCCGGCAAGCCCTTCGGAGATGATAACGGCGTCAATACTGCAGCCGTCAATCCCCTCCAATAAAAAAGGACGTTTATGTCCGAATTCCATGGACATACCCGCCTCATTGGTATATATAATGCTTTTCTTATACGTTGTGATCACCTCTTTACGAATACAGCGCCTTTGTCAGTTCTTTTTTGAGCTGTTCGCTGCTCAATCCCTGAGACACAATATTGATGTTCTGCCGCTGATTATTATTTGTAACGATCTGTTGATTTGTTACTGTTCCCGACTGGTTTGCAACAAAATAATTCAGCTTATCCAGCAGCGCATTCAGAGAGCTTACTGCCTGATCATACTTTGCAACCGCCGTATCTGCTTTAATCTGAGCTGCTTCCTTTTTCTGCTCAATATCACGCTCAAAATTGACTTGAGCCTGTTCGTTGATCAGATCCTGTTTTTTCCTGAGAAGCTCAAGCCTTGATATCTCGTCAAGATGTTTATATTTCAGCTCCGCATTGATTTTGTCAAGCTCCGCCTTTCGCTTTGCGTCATCGTTATCCTCGCTTCGCTTTTTCTTAAGTGCGTCAAGAGCGGCGATCTCCTTGTCTGCCGCTTCCTTTGCGGCATCAGCCTGTTTTTTATACAGCTCCACACGGTTACTGATAAGCTCCTCATAAGCCGCCTTTACAAGGTCAAGGCGCTGCTGTATTTTCTGCTGATTTTCCTGCATCAGCTTCTGCTGTGCCTGATAGAGCCTGTAATCAATCTCATACTTTTCGTCAGCAGTCAGACTGTATTTATTGAGCATATCCTTAAGCATACGGATTTCCCATTCGGTCGTGGACTTGCCGAGATTTTTTACCCTGTCCATCCAGTTCAGCAAAGCATCTGTCTCAGAATTTCCCGAAGCTGAAACACCATAGCCGCTTGCATGGTAGCTGTAACCAGTATCTGCCGAAGAGCTTCCGGACGAACCTGAATCGCCTTTATAATTGCCTGCACTCATGCTTTTTACAAGATTGATTTTAGCAAGATATGAATCTATACTTTTCTCTCCTGCCTTGATTTGATTTTCAAGCTGTTTTTGTGTTTTCAGAAGCTGTTTATATCCC
>JAFVEY010000007.1 GCA_017475765.1 Clostridia bacterium
GAGACTGTGCCGGCGCTGCGCTCTGCTGCTGTGCAAAATCCTGCGGATTGGCAGACCATTGTTTTTTCTGCGGTGCCGGCTGCTGAACCGGAGACTGTGCCGATGCTGCGCTCTGCTGCTGTGCAAAATCCTGCGGATTAGAAGACCATTGTTTTTTCTGCGGTGCCGGCTGCTGCTGTACCGGAGGCTGTGCCGGTACTGCCGGAGGAGTCTTTACCGGATTCTGCTTTGGCTGTACGGGAGAGTTTGCCGGTCTTTCAACAACGATTCTCGGCTTATTTTTGGAAACCTCGACTTTGATTTCGGGTCTTGTTCTGACAGTTCCGGGAGGAGCTGCTTCAGCGCTGTTGATATCGGGAAGCTGATTTTTAACTTTTTCCTGCTCGATTGGTGAAAGCTGAACAGCCGGGGTATTTCTTATCTGATCAATCGTTACCGGTTTTTCCGGAGTAATCGGGGGAAGGACACCGGACACCTGTTCTGACTGTATCGGTGTAAGCTCCACAGCGGGAGTATTGGCAATTTTTGACAGCGGAACCGGCTGTTCCTTCCGCATCGGAGGGAGAGGGGGATTGCCGACGTTACCGGACAGATCGGGAAGATCGGGAACCTCAATGATTCCGCCGTCCGCATCCGTCTGGGCAGGCTGCGGAGCTGCTGAAGATTTCTTCTGTATGAACTGAGCAAAAATATTACTTCCGCTTTCTTCAGCTGCTCTTCTTGCTTCTCTTTCTGCTGCCGCCCTTGCTTCTGCCTCTGCTCTTGCCCTTGCTTCCGCTTCAGCTCTGGCTCTTGCCTCTGCCTGCGCTCTTGCTTTTGCCTCCTCAGCAGCTCTTGCTTCTGCCTCGGCTTTCGCTCTTGCCTCTGCCTCCGCTTTCGCTTTTGCCTCTTCGGCAGCTCTTGCTTCAGCTTCAGCTTTTTCCTGAGCTTCACGGGCAGCTCTTTCCTCTGCTTCCGCTTTAGCTTGTTCTTCTGCTTCTATGCGAGCAGCCTCTTCGGCTGCTTCACGATCCCTTTCCTCCTGGGTTTTGCCGTCCTTAGCATTATAGCCGCAGAAAGGACAATTCTCATCATTATTGATCCTCTGCATACCGCAGCCCGGACAATTTATCAGTAATGCCATAGTCACAACTCCTCTATGTCAGATTTTCACACAAACAAGTACATTCTGTATGCACTCTAGTTCATATTATCAAATAATATTATATTATATTTTACATTTACAGTCAATCATTTTATAAAAATTCAGTCATATTTTATACCGGGTCATTCTGCCAAAGCTCATAGAATCACAACAAACCCGACTGCTTTATAAAAAATGATACAATAAACCTTACTGACATATCTGCAAAGGTTGAAGAAATAAGCCCATACAGGTAATAAAGCACTATGGATCCTATTATCAGCAAAATAATTTCTTTTACTGCCACACGAACCCATGAGCGGCCGAAACGCCCCCGCAGTATCCACAGTCCGCCGCTTGCTCCTTTACGTCCGTTGCATGAGGCACAGGATGATGCCAGATTGCGGATATCATTTACGGTTGGGATTCCTCTTCTCTCCAGAGCTTTTCTGTACTTTTTCCTGCTGTTCGCAAGATAGACAGGTATGATATGATCCACACAGACCTTATCCTTTCGGAGCAGTTTTCCGCAGTAGGCACAAAGATACATTCCTCTGCCTGCTATTCCCCTATTGTGACAAAAGAACCGATATCTGTATGTCGTGCTTCTTTCCATGCTGTCATCGCTGATACTGACTTTCAGAGGTCGGAAACGGCAGAAGCGTTTTATCTTCTTAAGCTCGTCCTTATCCTTATCGTCAATATGACGCTGATAATATTTTCCGCTGTCATCTTTTTTGGGATAGAACCTCATTTCCCTGATTCGTCTGCCATAAAACAGCCTTCCCGGCAGTCCTGCATATATTTTTACTTTCATATTTCCCGTCCCGTACTTCGACATTGAATGATCTGTTTCAAACCAATTATACTATAATTTTCCAAAAACTACAATCGGCAGTTTATTATGCAGATATTGCCAACATCCATTAAGTTTCCTATGAATTATCAAACTGTATGAATGATATTCACTTTCTCTCCTTCCGTGAGATTGCCGCCTTATGCGGCATATCTCGCTTTTTTATATATCATTATTGAATGTTGCCCGTTTGCTCGACCGCCGGTGTGTCCGTTTTTCGGCTGCAAAACCCTGAAATCCGCCTGTCATCAGCGTTTCAGGAATTTTTAGTGTGCCGTTTTGTGTGCCCTTTTTGGTGTTTGTGTGTCCGTTTTTTAGCTGTTAAACCTTCAAAGCCGCTGTTCATCGGTGTTTGAAAGAAAATCTCGTGTGTCAGTTTTTACTGAAATACAGTCACTTCACTAATCTTTGTGATAATCCTGTCTATACCTACTGTTCCGAAAAACCTCTTTTGCAAAATTCCGTTTTCACCGCCGAGCCGCCGTACCCTATTTTGCGTCTTGCTTTATCATGCACCATTACTTTCTTTCCGCAATTCGGATTGATAGAATACCTTTCATAAGACCGTCAAAAAAATGGATTAGTTAACCCCAAAAGGTCAACTTTCTCCCGACTTTTTTGCCCGCAAGCCACCGCTTGCTGTGGAATATGCCGGGAGCGATACAATAAAATGTGTAGAAAAAGAAAAGGAAAGCTGTCGATGAAAACAGCTTTCCTTATAAAAATAATTTGCAACATCCTACTCACAGGCTTAATTCATGGAGCTTGCCCATCAATTCAAACAAATGCAAAAGAATTACAAAAACATCGCCATATATAATGGCAGATGCCAGATTCCGTCTTTTTCCATTACATCCTTTGGGTACAGAATATAGGAGTTTTCGATTTTTTTGGAAAACTTTTTTCTGAACTTATCAAGAGAGGAATGTGATCGGTAATTAGCTGATTTCACTTCTATTGGTGATATTTTCCTGCCCTCAGAAATCAGGAAGTCAATTTCCATATAGTTTTCACGATTCTGACTGTCACATCGGGAATAAAAATACAAATTGTGACCGTTTTGACGAAGCATCTGCGCAACAATATTTTCAATCATCATTCCCTCGTTGATATCGAGTTTATCAAACAAGATTGCACGATAAAGCTCATTGTCTGTAAATCCACGATCCATAAATGTATGTGTCACAAGCAGTCCTGTGTCAGCCATATAGCATTTCTGAGTAGCATAATCTGCACTAAGAGCAAGCCCGACATTGGGGTCAGTCGCATTGCGGCAGATATTGATTACCATAGCCTCATTAAGCCATATAAATGAATCCTCATAATTTCTGAACCGTGCATTTTTATTGATAGATGACAGTTTATACTTTTTTTCTTTCTTTGACAATTGACCTGGAATACCATCAAATACAGCGTAAACCTTTTCTTCGTATCCGGCAGCAAACTTTGATACATCGTCACGATAAAGCCTCAGTATTCTGCGTTTCGCTTCATCAGACGCTTCAAAATTCTTGCCGTCAATATAAGCAAGAACAGACTGCGGCATTCCTCCTACAAGCACATACTGTCTGAAATCATTCATCACTTTTCTATGAAGTGCCTGTCCGAGAGGCTTTTTTGATTCAAAACACATACGAATCAGAGGGAATGTCGCTTCATCGCCCATTGCCCAAAGGAACTCCTCAAAATCCATCGGGAACATTTCTATGTGTTCCTCCTCAGACGGGATGATGATGTTTTCCGTGTTCTTTTTAAGGCGGATCAGAGAACCTGTTTCAAGATAATCGTAGCGCCCATCTGCAACAAGATATTTGATCAGCTGCCTTGCCTTCGGAAATTGTTGTACCTCATCAAAGACGATCAACGATTGCCTTTTATACAAAACTGTGGAATAAAATGCACTGAGCTTGGCAAAAAACAGATCGAGGTCAGTACTATCATAAAGAAACAAATTGAGTATATCCTGCGGAGCATTTCCGAAATCAATGATGATATGGCTTTTATATTCTTGTTTTGCAAACCATTCAGTAATATAGCTTTTTCCGACACGCCTTGCTCCGTCAATAAGCATTGCAGTCTGACCATTGCTGTTTTTCTTCCATTCAAGCAGTTCATTATAGATTTTTCGTTTTAACATATCCTGCTTCCCTCCAAGTAAACAGTTCTTTGTTATTGTCAACGTCATTCATTTATTCCTGATGACTGATAATCGGGGCGTTGAGTCTCACTTGCCGGCTCGGTTGGTGCTTCTGCTTCGCAGAGGTGTCCACTGGACACCCGCACCCCCAAACCCCACCAGGGCTGCTCGCCCTGAACCCCGGCAGGAGCTGAAGCCCCTGCACCCACATATTTCAACAGGGATTTTTTATTTCGTTTACTAATATATTATATTGCCAAAAGCACGAAAGTGCAAGTATAATTTCTTGAATATTACACGAAAATGCAGCTAAATTTACTTATAGCTGACACGAAATACAGATAAACAACATATTTTTATGTTGTTTCATTTAATATCCTTACGACCGGCGGCGAGCCGGTGAATTCCATACGGTTGACAAATTCTGTCAGATAAGTGTATAATTGTAGCATTATTTGATAATGAAAAAGGGTTTGGAATGAAAAGAAAGTACAGTCTGTTTTTGATTATTATTTTGTTATTGTCTGTCGGGTGCTTTACCTCATGTTCAGCGGAGGAGGACATCACAGAACTTTCGATTGACACTTCGTTTGTCAGCAGCAGCATGACTGACGTGGAGGAGTCCGTAACCGTTCAGGCTGTCGCTGTCGGAGGAATCGCACCATACAGATATGAATATGAATACAACACCACGGAAGGTGAGCATATAACCGCTGTGGAAACGGATACAGACAGCTGTATGCTGAAAATGCCCGATTCTCCCTGTGTATGCTATATCATACTCACAGTAACCGACAGCAGCGGTGAAAGTGCGCAAAAGGAATTTGAAGTCACGGTTAAATCGGCAAGCGGAAAGCCGCTTGAGGACAGCGGCTCGAAAATAGTCTCCGAGAGAATATCAAGCGGAAGAGACATCACAGTTATTCCTGCGTTTACGGGCGGAACAGCGCCATACAGCTATAATTATGAGCTGATATCTGACGGAAACGCCAAAGCACTTAATGAAAGTCCGGTAAAAACTTCCGATTTCTCCTTTCAGGCGCCTGTTGAAACAGGCGGCAAAACGCTGAGAATCACAGCCGTGGATTGTGACGGAAACGAATGTGTCAAATATAGTGATTTCACCGTCAAATCCGTTGTCGATGTTCAGACGCCGTATACCTCCGAGCAGGTTTACAAAGATATTGATCAGCTTGTGCAGAATTATCCCGACCTGATAAAGCAGTATACCATCGGACAAAGCGAACAGGGAAAAGACATTCCCCTCATCACACTCGGCAGCGGTGAGAAAAAAGCCTGTATTGTTGCCGGAATCCATTCAAGAGAACACGTGTCGATTACTTTTACCATGAAATGTATAGAGGAATATGCCGCTGCCTTAAGCAATAACAGAAAATACGGAGAATATGACCTCAACGAATTATTTTCCGAATATACGCTGTATATTGTTCCGATGTGCAACCCTGACGGAACCGATATTTCAACGGCCGGAGCGCTGCCCTTTGAAGGAATCGGTACTCCTGACAAGGACGAATATAAACTGAATGCCAACGGAGTGAATCTCAACAGAAATTTTCCGTTCTGCTGGAACGCACAATATTACGATCAGGAAGCGAAGCCGGGCGATTCGGTATATGCCGGCACCTATGGCGGCAGCGAAAAGGAAACTCAGGCTATTATCAGGCTGTGCGCTGAAAATGATTTTGAATGGCTGCTTGATATGCACATTGTCGGCAACGGCATATACTGGCGTGACAGCAAAAACGGAATCATCCCCGGCGATGCAAAGCTGACAAAAGCACTTGCCGGCCGCTGCGGATACAGGATTTTCCTCAAAACCACCAATCCCTCTGAATACAGCGGAGGACTTGAAAACTGGTTTCGTGCAGTATACAACAAACCTGCCCTCTGTATTGAGCTGATATCTCCCGAACAGTCCAACCAGATAAAATCCTATATCAACTATAATCTTTACTTCACACTTGCTGTCAATTGGGAATATACAAAATATACCTATCTCGAAGCTATTTCCTGCAGCCTGCGCTGAGATATAGTCAACTAAATCAAAAATCCCTTAAAATATGCGGGTGCAGGGGCTTCAGCTCCTACCGAGGTCCAGGGCGAGCAGCCCTGGTGGGGTTTGGGGGTGCGGGTGTCCAGTGGACACCTCTGCGAAGCAGAAGCACCGACCGAGCCGGCAGGTGAGACTCAACGCCCCAACTATCAGTAAAAGCGAAAACTGCCGAAGTTCCCCATCTTTCCGATGTTGCTCCGGCAGTTTTTTTATTGGCTATTTATTTTCGGTACGCCTTGACTCGGCGCCATTTCTTGCTCTGAGCTTTTTCTGATAGGCAGCAATGCTGCGCATTTCATCCGCTTTCAGCTCACGCCATTTGCCCGGCTGCAGCATTCCCAGCTTGACCGGACCGATCGCTGTGCGTTTCAGTCTTGCGACTTCAAGACCGATCGCCTCACACATTTTTCTGATCTGTCGGTTCCTGCCTTCCTCCAGAACGATTTCAAGAACCGTTCTGTCCTGTTCGCTTTTCACAACATGAACGGCAGCCGGCATCGACATTCTGCCTTCAACGACAATTCCCGTTGTCAGCTTTGTAAGCTGATCGTCTGTCATTCTCGGACGGACTGTCACCCGGTAGGTTTTCGGAAAATGTGTTGACGGATGACTTATCATATTGGCAAATTCGCCGTCATTGGTCATAAAAAGCATACCTTCGGATTCCCTGTCGAGTCATCCGACAGGGAACAGCCTTGCCGGAATTTCGTCAACCAGCTCGGCAACACATTTCCTGCCGCCCTCATCGCTCATGGTTGTGATAAAGCCTCTCGGCTTGTGGAGCATAATATAATATTTTCTGGCATCCCTGCGGAGCGTGATCTCTCTGCCCGCAACGGTAATTTTGTCCTTGTACGGGTCAGCCTTATCTCCCAGCTTTGCACGCTTTCCGTTGACCGTTACTGCACCCGATGAGATAAGCTCCTCGGCTTTTCTTCTGGACGCTATGCCTGCATCCGCTATGATTTTTTGCAGCCTTATTTTATTACTTTCCATATTGATTTTCCCTCGTATTATTTTTCTGTGATAAGTCTTGCAGCGGAAATCACCTTTCCGTCAAGAGTGTATTCAATTGTTCCCTCCATTGTACTGCTGCCGACAGGAGAAAAAAGGAATCTCGGAAGATAGATATGCTCTTCTATCCGGTCTTTGTCCTCTTTTTTGACGGTAACATCCATATTTCTTTCGGGAACCACAACAGCCGTTTCATTTTCCTCTCCTGCAACCGGAATTTCTATTCTTCGGTTTTCATCTGCAAGGCGAATCCTTTCCACGACAGAGAAGCCGTAATCGTACAGGCCGCAATGGTCGTCCCAGTCATTTCCGTCATTAAGTGTAACAACAATCAGCCGGACTCCGTCACGCTCGGCGCAGGAGGTAAGCGTTCTTCCTGCCTTCATCGTATAGCCTGTCTTTATCCCGATACAGCCGTCATAAAGCGAAAGAAGCCGGTTATGATTGGTGAGCGTCTGCATTTTATTTTCGGGGTATATATAGCTGACATCAATATTTTTCTGAGACACGATCTCCCTGAAGGTTTCATTCTCCATAGCATAAGCGCACAGAAGTGCCATATCATAAGCCGTGGAATAATGCTCTTCACTATCCAGTCCGGAAGGGGTTACAAAGTGTGTATTTTTCATTCCGATCTGACGTGCCTTGTCGTTCATCATATCGGAAAATTTTTCCATGCTTCCCCCGACAGACAAAGCAACGGCATTGGCAGCGTCATTTCCCGAAACCGACATCATTCCTTTGACGATCTCACTCAGCTTGAGTATTTCTCCTTCTTTAAGATACATACTCGACCCCTCCGCATACATTGCAGGCGTGATTTTAACCTCTTTATCATAGGAAGCTGCATATTCAAGCGCCACAACAGCAGTCATGATTTTGGTGATACTGGCGATGGCTCTTTTATCGTTGATATTATGCCCGTACAGAACCTCTCCGTTATCAGCACAATATATAATGGCTGCCGATGCGCTGTCCGATACAGCAGAGCAGCCGACATCCGCCGCAGCATCCTCAGCCGCTTCTTCATAAAGCACCTCATAAGCTGTTTCCTGCACATTCGTATTGCTGCCTTCCGCACCGTCAGAACACCCCGAAAAGCACGTCAGCACTATTATCAAAGCAATAACAGCCGCTGCTGCACTCCTTATGTTCATGCTCCTCTCCCCTTTACACAATATCTTAGTATATAATTATGCAGGGAGATTCATTTTAGAATAATGATGATTCACTCTCGGTATTGCTCAGACTGTCGGGTCTGCAAGACCATCATCCTCATCAGCTTTCTTGTTTTTATCCTTTTTGAAAAGAGAAACGATCTTGTCGAAAACCTCCGGAACAAGAGCTATCGCCTGACCGCTGCTGTCCTGTGTAATATTCAGAAGTTTAACATCGCCGTGACTGATGGCGATAAACGCAACGGGATTGATGGTAACACCTGCTCCGCCTCCGCCTCCGAAAAGATTGGCTGACGGCTGCTGCTTATTGGCAAATTCCGAGCCGCCCGATGCAAAGCCGTATACAATTTTCGACACAGGTATGATCGTTGTACCGTCAGGAGTAACGATCGGGTCACCGATAATCGTATTGACATCCACCATCTGTTTTATTTTTTCAAGAGTTGTATCCATCAGTCCGTGTATAGGATGATCACTCATTTCAAACACCGCCTTTTCAATAATATTAACAGTATATACCAATTATTGTTGTTTTGCAATAGCCTTTATGAATTTAAACAATGCTGCAATTCCGATACCGATCAGAAACCACGGCTTTATTTTAGCTTCAAGAACAAGCTCTGCCGCTGTTTTGTCTGCCAGAAATCCTGCCGCAATATCCTCGCTGTGGCTTTTGAGCTTTGCTGTGTTTTCAAGGATTGAAACCGCCGGATAGATAACGGAGCAGGCATAACCATATTTTATTGCTGTATCGGCGCTGTCCTCTCCGACAACGAGCAGCCTTATGTCAAGTCTTTTTATCGTCAGGTGCTTTGCCGTCTTTTTCAGAACCTCCACAACGATTCTGACAATGGCTTTGATAAGCTCCAGAAATCCGTCAAGACCATGCTGATCAATATAACCCAGAATCGGATTTCTTTTCTTTTTCGGGGGCTTTTTTTCCTCATCGGCTTCCGGTTTTCCGGTTGTTTTCTTCCTTTTCATTGTTTTTTTGTTTTTTACAGGTTTTTCCGCTTCCGGCTTCTGAGGAAGTATCGTAAATCTTAAGAAAAGATATCCGATACGGAGTTTCACATCGGAGTCATATTCCAGATTGATTTTCAGAGGAATCAGCAGAAGCAGAATGATAAAGCCGATCACCGCAAGAATTATGTATAGCGCCGTCATCAGGCTTCACCGCTGTGCGTTTCGTCGTGACTGCCGCTTTCATCATCTTCGGGGTTATCCTCCGGAAGCGGAGGAAGCTCGTCAATGGATGAAATATTGAAGCACCTGAGAAAATGCTCTGTCGTTCCATACACAAGAGGTCTGCCGGGAAGCTCCAGTCTGCCCTTTTCTTCGATTAGCTCTCTTGATATGAGATTCGCCACAACGCCCGAACAGTCAACGCCCCTGACCTGCTCTATGAATGCCTTGGTGACAGGCTGGTTATAGGCAATGACCGCCAACACCTCCGAAGCAGCCTGAGAAAGGGGCGTATTTCTTCTCAGATCCATCACCGTCCGGATGCCGTCAGCATATTCGGGAACACTACACATCTGATAGCTTCCGGCAAGACGGACAATCCTGATGCCGCTTTTTCTGTCTGCATATTCCTTTGAAAGCTCCTCGCAGATCTCCTTTGCCCTGCTTTCCTTTATGCCAAGAGCCTGTGCGAGCTTATCCGCCTCGACAGGCGCTCCGCAGGCAAAAAGAATAGCTTCCGCAGCACTTTTCAGCTTTTCCTGCTCCATATCATTCACTCTCCTCACGGCGCTTACCGCCGCTTATTAATTGCAGCGACTGCTGATCGCCCTCTCCGTCAATGCGGACTCTTTTTCCTTTGATAAGCTCCAAAATTGCCAGAAAGGTGGCAACCAATTCGCTTTTGTCGGACGCTCCCTCAAAAACTGCCGTATACCGGACGCTTTTTCCGTTCCACAGTCTTTTCATCACTCCGATGATCTTTGAGCTGACAGAAACGATCCTTCTTTTGACAATGCCCGAAAACGCATCCTCTGACGGCGGTATTTTTGCCTTTCCCCGTCCGACCGCCGCAAGGTAGGCTCCGACAAGAACAGAAGGTTCGTGATTGCGCCTGTATCGCATATCCGCCTTGATTTTTTCAGGCTCTCTGCAATAGCTGTCAAAATTGATTCCGGCGGCAAGCAGCTTGGCAACCTGCTTACATTTTTTATATTCAATCAGCTGACCGGAAAGCTCTTTTTTCATTTCCTCGGCTTCCTCATATTTCGGAAGGAGCATTGCCGATTTTATCTGCACCAATCGAGATGCCATATCCAGAAATTCGCCTGCCACCTCAAGATCCTGCTCTTGCATCATGCGGATATGCTCCATATACTGATCCAGAAGCTCAGATATCAGAATGTCATAAATATTCAGTTTGTTTTTTTCTATCAAATGCAGCAAAAGGTCAAGAGGACCCTCGAACGCATCGAGCCTGTATGAGATCTTCTCCAACTTTCATTCTCCCGTCAGAACGCCCATGAAAACGGCAGAGCCGTCAGCCATGAAATGATATTATAAAAATTATCGGCAATGCTGAGAATACCGTTAAGACCGCCCATCAATATAACGATCATCAGTATCATGGAAATCATCTGCTGTCTTTGTTCTATCCAGTAAATCGCCTTATTCGGCAGAAATGCCATCAGTATTTTTGAGCCGTCCAGCGGCGGAACCGGTATGAAATTGAATACGGCAAGACTGATATTCACAGAGATCAAGAACTTGAAAAACAGGAAGATATGATCCGCAACCGATCCGTATGGCAGTACTCCGTTGACACATAACGCAAGAAGTCCGTTCTGCAGCAGTCCTGCTGCTATTGCCGCAAGAAGGTTTGACATCGGTCCTGCCAAAGCCGATATTGCCATTCCTGCTTTGGGATTTTTAAAATTCCTCGGATTGATCGGAACGGGCTTTGCCCAGCCGAAGCCGATCAGCAGAAGCAGCGCTGCTCCGACATAATCAATATGGACAAGTGGATTCAGCGTGATTCTTCCCTGTCTTTTTGCCGTATCATCGCCCAGCCTTGAAGCCACCAGCGCATGAGCACATTCATGCAGCGGCAACACAAGAAATATCGTCAGCAATGTTGACAATATATACATTATTACGCCGATCGGATCGACATTACCCGACCTTAACAAACTTAAAAGCATCTTTTTCCTCCCTTGCAAATTAACCAAAAGCGCAGAATCCTGCTGAAATACGGCAAGATTCTGCGTTGTTTGAAGGTAACCTCTAAAAATCTCCTTCACGGCATCTTTGCGATTGATCCTCCGTCAACATACGTAAATCTGCTCGTGTCCCGGTTTTCAGAGACCCCTGAAATTATTCTTCTGCGGACTGTTCCGGCACATCCGAATCAAGCTCATCCGGATCATAATCAAATTCAAGTACCTCTCCGCAATTAGGGCATTTAATGCTGCCCATGTTGAGTGAAGCCTCGCTCAGACTAATTGTCGTATCGCATGACGGACAGGTTGTTTCATAAGCAAGATCGCTGCTCTCGCCCGACTTGCTGTAATCAATACCGCCGTCATAATCCTCGTCATAGATAATATCCTCAACTCCGGCAAGATCCTCTCCGATGCCGTCGATCTGGTCACACACATCGTCATAGCACTGTTCAAGCTCGCCTATCTCTTCTGCCATATCGCCAAGAAGCTCTGCGATCAGTCTGAATACTTTTGTCTGCTTATCCTTCGGATCAAGCTCCAGTCCGTCAATAAGTCCTTTAATATAAGCTGCTCTTTCACTAAGCTTCATACTTTCCCCTCCCGAAAGAAGCGGTTATGCTCTTGACATATACTCGCCTGTTCTTGTATCAATCTGGATTTTGTCGCCCTCGTTGATAAAAATCGGAACCTTGATTTCTGCGCCTGTTTCCAGAGTTGCGGGCTTTGTGACATTGGTTGCTGTATCGCCCTTGACGCCGGGTTCTGTCTGAGTAATTTCAAGAACAACGAATGTCGGAGGTTCAACTGCGAAAACGCTGCCCTTATAGGAAGCGATCTTGCAGACCATGTTTTCCTTCACGAACTTGAAGTTATCGCCGAGGACATCCTTGCTGATCGGAAGCTGCTCATAAGTTTCGCTGTCCATAAAGTAGTAGAGATCGCCGTCATTATAGAGATACTCCATTTCCTTTCTCTCAATGAAGGCTGTCGGATATTTGTCGTTCGGGTTAAAGGTTTTTTCCACAACTGCACCGGTAATCACATTTTTAATCTTTATACGGACGAAAGCAGCGCCTTTGCCGGGTTTAACGTGCTGAAACTCTACGATAGTAACAACCTGACCGTCCATATCAAAAGTTACGCCATTTCTGAAATCTCCTGCTGTAATCATTTGGAATCCTCCTAAATTTTGTTGTACACATAAAGCTACCGTCCCTTCTTCCGGGAAAATAGCCGATACGCCTTTTCAATTATACTATAACTCTTTTCAAATTGCAAGGTTTTTACATTTTTTCTAATAAAAGTTAATCCTGTTGGATATTCAATGCTGTCTGCGGCTTCTGACGATGAGTACCTTGGAGATTCTTCTGTTATCGACCTCCTGAACGGTAAATCTTGTGCCGTTGATAACGATGGACGGGTGTTCGCCGTTTTTCGGGATATGTCCCATTCTGTCGAGCATGATTCCGGCAAGTGTATCGTTATCGTCACCGTCAAAATTCAATCCCGTCAGCTCTGCGATCTCATCAAGAGATGCCGCTCCGTCCACGGTAAAGCTGTTTTCGTCAAGGCGCTTGATCTCCTCGTCCTCATTGTCATATTCATCCTGAATACTGCCGACAATGGATTCGACAAGATCCTCCATTGTG
Organism: Clostridia bacterium; assembly: GCA_017475765.1. Classification (GTDB taxonomy): domain Bacteria; phylum Bacillota; class Clostridia; order Oscillospirales; family Acutalibacteraceae; genus UBA1213. Next base: position 13,217 of record JAFVEY010000007.1, read on the forward strand.
ACGATTCCGCCCGTTCCGCCGAATTCATCAACAACAACGGCGATCTGCGTCTTATGAGCCGTCATATATTCAAACATTTCGCTGCACCGCTTCGATTCGGGAACAAAAACAGCTTCCTTGATCATATCGCTGCCGATCTGTTCTGTCGGAGCATTGGTGCTGATATATTTCAGCAGATCCTTGACATGGATGATGCCGGCTATATCGTCAATATCATCATGATAAACGGGGATTCTCGATTTACCGCTTCTGATGGCGGTCTGTGCCACGTCTGTGATCTTTGCATCGTCACGGACAGCCACCACATCCTTCCGGTGTGTCATTATCTCCCCCACCGAGGTGTCATCAAAATCAAATACGTTTTCGATCATATCCTTGGTATTCCCCTCGATCAGACCACTTTCCTCTCCCTCATCCACCATCATCAGAATTTCTTCCTCAGTCAGCTGCTCCGAATCCTTTGTTCCGTTATAGCCTAAAATTTTCAAAGCGACATTCGATATCAGCTGGGATATCACCGAAATCGGTGTCAGCAGCCAACAGACCGCCCGAAAGACAGCTGCCGTTTTCGGAAGGCTCTGATCTGCCGAGGCAGAGCCTGCCTTTTCAGGTATGATCCTGCCAAAGCTGAGTCCCAGCCATAAGGCAAAAACCAGTATCAGCACCGCCGAAATGATTGTATCTGCCCTATCATCGGCGATGACCGCCGAAAGGGTCTTCGCCAGCCCTCCGGCAAACAAAAATTCACACAATATGACTGCCGCCGCAAGATTAAAGGCAAAGCCTGCATTTGCCCTGCGGATATATTTTATCTCCTGCGAAATGATGCCCAATGCTTTTTTGGCAGCTTCCGAACCTTCGTCTGCCTGCCGCTTCATTGATCCGACCGTAGCAGACGCAATTGCTCCTGCGCAGAACGAAAAGAAAAAGCAGAATCCGAAAAATATAATCAGAAGCAGTATCCCGACCCATACCACATTTCCATTATCTGCTGTGCATATCGGCGCAATCCATATAAACCCGTCAGAATCACCTGTCATCAAAAACACCTCTGCTGTTAATCAAACATTATCGTATCAATCATACAAAAAATAACTCTCCATGTCAACAAAATTATTCTCCGTTTTCTTTGCCGTCCTCTATTTATGACAGATTTATCATGCCGGCAAGGTTATAATCATTCTATCGGAACAGACAAAACTTAAAGGAGGCTTTATTTATGCTTGACATTCAGATGCTCAAGAAAAAATGTGACAGAAGCACAAGAGAATCGCTCATCGGAAATCTGCTGCTCGATTACGGCTTTCTGTCACGGGAAACCATTGGTGAAAGCCGCTGTTCCCGACCTGTGGATATGCTTTGTATCGGGAGCAGAAAAAAACAGGTTCTTCTTGCCGGCGCATTTCACGGAATGGAATGGCTGACATCGCTGATTCTGCTCAGATTTGTGGACGAGGTCTGCTTTTCGATTATGACAGGGCGGAATATGTGCGGTGTTGCAATAGGCGCTATACTTAATATGAGGGGTCTTGCCGTTATTCCCTGCGTCAATCCCGACGGAGTTGAAATTCAGATCAACGGCGCCCGGTCTGCCGGCAGTTACAGTCAGCTGGTCAGTCTGGCAAGCAGCGGCGACACCTCACGCTGGCAGTCCAATGCCGCCGGAGTGGACATCAACCATAACTTTTCCGCCAACTGGGAAAGACTCCGTAAACTGGAGATCGAAAACGGCATCACTCGCCCTGCCCCGACACGCTTCGGAGGAGATTTTCCCGAAAGCGAACCTGAAAGCCGTATCATTGCTTCCTACTGCCGTGCCGGAAACATATCCCATGCCCTTGCATTTCACAGTCAGGGCGAGGAAATTTACTGGAGCTTCGGAAATTACAAGGAACCCGAAGCACATAAAATGGCGAAAATCATGTCGTATTCCAGCGGCTATACGCTCAGCGAACCGGAAGGACTTGCCGTCGGAGGAGGCTTCAAGGACTGGTTCGTGGAAAGGTTTCATCGTCCTGCCTTTACCATTGAAGTCGGCAAAGGCAGAAACCCTCTTCCTGTGGAAGATCTTGACGGAATATATGAAAAAATCCGTGAAATGATGGTTTTATCCTTAATTTTATAAAACGTGTGCAAATTAATGAACAGCAAAATGTTGCAACTTTTCAGCAGATATGATAAGATGTATAAATAAAGCCGATGTATGTTATTGAAATTTGAAAGAAAGGAAAAATCAATATGAACAAAAAATTGAAGGCTGCCGCTTTGCTGACAGCTCTGATCATGTCCTCAGCCGTTTTCGGCGGCTGCTCGTTTAACAATCCTGCCGGGGAATCGGAAAGATCCTCCTATTCCTCTTCATCGTCAGATTCGCAAATAAGCGAAAATGAGGAAAGTGTGTCCGAGCCTTCCGAAACTGCTGATGAAAGCCGGAACAGCTGGTCGGAGGAAAGCAATGGCAACTCCCCGGCTGACGAAAGTTCCGAAGAAGAAAGCTCCGAAGAAGAAAGTGCGGAAGAAAGCTCTTCCGATGAAGAAAGCAGCAATGATGAGGAAAGCTCCGCACCTTCCGGAACAGACGTTCCGGAACCGTCTGAATCCAGCGTTCAGGCATATCAGTTCGATGATGAACAGATCATCAATGATTACCACACAGCAAAGGAATTTACCTCAAATGAGGACTTCAATCAGCTGTTTGAAAAAAATGCAATTGATGTCAGGTATAATGATGAGCTGCAGAATGCCGGATCCACCGCAGATATGAGAGCAATCACGGCAAAATACGGAAATGAATGGAAAACAATGGCTGAGTCTGTATTCAATACTTTGGATGAGCTTCTGTCCGATAATGCAGAGGAAAAACAAAAGCTGGAGGATTCTCAGAACAGCTGGATTGAAGGTCTGGGAAGCGTGGAAAGCAGCTTTTATGAGGAAGCAAAGGAAGGTGGAACAGAAGAGCTTCTCGCTGCCGAAACAGCCATACTCAATTACTACAAGGGCAGAGCAGCTGTACTTCTTGAACAGATCTACCGTTTAAACGGCGGCTCTGTTGATCTCGGCAGCTATGGTTTATAATCTTTACCGGAGATGACAATTATGAGTAAAACAAAACAATCCCATAAGCTGCTGACGGCGCTCACAGCGTTACTTCTGATTTTCACCCTTTCCGCCTGCTCCTTCAACGGCGGAAGAAGTGTTGCAGAATATGTTGACACCGTCAGGGACGATACCCGCAAGGCTGTCAATATCACACGTGATATCCGCAAGCAGCAGGAAACTCTGGACTGCAGAAATAAGGACGACGCCAAAAAGCTGATTGCTTCTCTGGATGAGCTGTCATCACTTTATACGGAGCTTTCAAAGCTGGATTCGCCCGACAGATATACCGACCTTGACGAAGAGATAAAGACCAATTCTGAAACGGCTCTAGGCTGTGTTTCTCAGCTCAAGACCCTCGCTTCCACCGCAATGAATACCGGTGATGATACATTCTACAAACAGGAATATGCCGGCATAACCGAGGAATATGATGAAGCATTCAACATACTTGTCGATATTTCCTCACAGGTGACTACCCGTTTCCGCAATGACTGACAGAAAATATGACAAATATCCCTCCCCACCTGCCAAAACTCCCGGTTCTGGCAGGTGCTTGCTTTTTCCGGCAAAATAATCAAGGCAGACACATTCAACAGGTGTCTGCCTTGAAAGGTTATCCGGTTTTCCACGCATTAAAACAGATCGTCTATGACCGCTTTCAGCGTTTCCGCAGATTTTCTGAGAGCAGCCTCTTCATTTTCGTCAAGCTCGATCGGAACAGTCGTTTCAACTCCGTCCTTGCCGACAATTGCCGGCATACTGAGAGCAACACCGTCTATTCCGTGATTTCCATGCTGTATGCTCGAAACAGGCAGAATGGACTTTTCATCACGGACAATCGCCTCGCAGATTCGTTTCACGGACATGGCTATTCCGTAATAAGTCGCTTTTTTCTTTTCGATAATCTCGTAAGCGCTGTTTTTCACTCCCTCGGCAATCTCCTTCATTGCCTTTTCGTGATTGAAATGTCCCCTCATTTCGCAGAAGTTATTGATCGGTATTCCGGAAACATTGGCGCTGCTCCATGCCGCAATCTCGCTGTCGCCGTGTTCGCCTATAATAAACGCATGAACACTTCTGCTGTCAACATTGAGATGCTCGCCGAGAAGATATTTCAGTCTTGCGCTGTCAAGCACCGTTCCCGAACCGAATACCCTGTTTTCGGGATATCCGCTCAGCTTTGCCGCCGTATAAGTCAGTATATCAACAGGATTTGCCACAATCAGCAGTATGGCATCCTTATTTCTTTTGGCAATTTCCGGAATAATGGATCTGAAAATTCCGACATTCTTTTTAACAAGGTCAAGTCTTGTTTCTCCCGGCTTCTGACCTGCACCTGCTGTCACGATGATAACGGCTGCATCCGATATATCGTCATAATCTCCGTCATAAATCTGCACAGGCTTTGCAAACGGCAGTCCGTGGCTGATATCGAGGGCTTCTCCTACTGCCTTGTTCCTGTCTGCATCAATCAGCACCATTTCCGAAAAGAGTCCGCTTTGCATCAAAGCAAAAGCCGAAGCCGAACCTACAAATCCGCATCCCACGATGGCTGCCTTTCTGTGATCTATACTATTCATAAAAACTACCTCCTCAGTTATGATTGACAGAATTAATATTTTTATCATATTATAATTCATTGCCGCTTAAAATTCAATCAAAATTTCTCATACCTATAATATATTATTTCCTATTTTCCAATCATTTTATAAAAACTGTTTATTTGCAATTGATTTTATGGTATAGTAATAGTAATATAAGAAAAGAGGTGCAGCAATATGGAAATATATGAAAATGCTGAAAAGGTGCAGAAGGCTCTGCTTGTCGGAATAGATACGGGAGAATATGACGCTGAAGGCTCCATGAAAGAGCTTTATGAGCTTGTGGAAAGCTCAGGCGCCGTTGCAGTCGCTTCCATAATGCAAAAGCGTGATAAGCCCGACGGGGCAACCTGCATAGGTTCGGGCAGACTGGAAGAAATCAAAGAATTCTGCCAAAATGAAGAGATTGATTTTCTTGTGTTCGATATTGAGCTTTCCCCTACTCAGATCAGAAATATAGAGGAAGCAACAGGCATCAGAACCATCGACAGAACCATGCTGATTCTCGACATATTTGCCATCCGGGCAAGAACAAATGAAGGAAAGCTGCAGGTTGAGCTGGCACAGCTGAAATATCTTATGCCCAGACTTTCGGGAAAGGGCAAGGAAATGTCAAGACTCGGCGGCGGTGTCGGAACAAGAGGTCCCGGTGAAACCAAGCTCGAAACTGACAAGCGACATATCCGCCGAAGAATCGAATCTCTGAAGGAAGAGCTTGAACATCTGACAAACCGTCGTGACCAGCTCCGAGCAAGAAGGAAAAAAGACGGTATCATTACCGTTGCCATCGTCGGATATACCAACGCAGGAAAATCCACGCTGATGAATACGCTGACTCAGGCAGGTGTGCTTTCGGAAAATAAACTTTTCGCAACACTCGACCCGACCTCCCGTGCGCTGAAACTGCCGAACGGCGTATCTGTGATGATGATAGATACCGTCGGACTTGTCAGAAGACTCCCCCACCATCTTGTCGAAGCGTTCAAATCGACTCTTGAAGAAGCTGCCCTTGCCGATATTATTCTGAATGTATGCGATGCTTCAAGTGAAGAATACAAGCTGCATCTAAAAGTAACAACCGATCTCCTGCACGATCTCGGCTGTACAGACCGACCGATTGTCACAGTTTTCAACAAATGCGATCTTGTCGGCAATCCTCTTGATTTACCCAATGCAAAGGACAGCGTCAGAATATGTGCAAAAAACGGTGCAGGAATAGAGGAGCTTCTGCACAAAATCGAAATCAATCTGCCTGTTCGTCTGCGTCAGTATACGCTTCTGATACCGTTTGACAAAGCTGCATTGATATCACGTCTGCGCAATGCAGGTGCTCTTCAGAGCGAAGAGTACACCGCTGAAGGCATACGGGTGCAGGCAATTGTCGAGGAACCTCTTTGGCATCTTGTGGATTCGTACAGAGTTTAATTTATCCTTGACAAACGATACATAATGGAGTAAAATAATAAGGCAGTCCCATCAGGTGCTGCCTTACAGATGCGCTAATAGCTCAGCAGGATAGAGCGTTCGCCTCCTAAGCGAAAGGTCGGGGGTTCGAATCCCTTTTAGCGCGCTAGTGCGTGGCCGCACGGGACGATTTGCGTAGTCGCTCCCCTGCGGTCGCTCGTTTTTCGAGGGTTTAAATTCATCGCTGCACTCTGAGTGATATCTTTTTCGCCCTTGAAAGTGACAGATATTAAACATATAAAGCGCTGTGTGTTTCTGTCCGGCTTAATACGATTTTTTAATAGGATGAAAAGTACAGCCGCAGGAGAAATCTTGCGGCTGTACTTGTAATTATTGAATATAAATATTATAATAGTATTAACAGAGTTGAAGGAGGTTAAGTGATGGGAGTTTATCTCAATCCGAAAAATGACAGTTTTGAAGAGTCGTTTAATTCTGATATTTACGTTGATAAATCCGAACTGATCCGTTTTACTGATACAAAGCTGCGTAAATCAGGAAAATATATTTGTGTCAGCCGTCCAAGACGTTTCGGAAAATCCGTTAATCTGAATATGCTTTCCGCCTTTTATAGCAAAGGCTGTGATTCAAGAGCAATGTTTGAGAAGCTGAAAATTGCCGAAACACCGGATTGGGACAAGCATATGAATCAGTACAATGTCATTCATATCAATATGCAAAATTTTCTTAGCAACAGTAAATCTATGACTGAATTATTAGAGTTACTTAAGAAGTGCCTCATGAAAGATTTCAAACGAGCATATAAACAATACAATGATATTGATTATGAATACAGTTTGTCATTTTGTATGGAAGAAATATATGCTGAAGAAGAACTTCCATTTGTTATATTAATTGATGAGTGGGATTGTGTTTTCCGTGAACACAGAGATGACAAGGAAGCACAGGAAAAGTACCTTGACTTTATCAGAGATTGGCTGAAGGATAAAAGTTACGTTGCCCTTGCTTATATGACGGGTATCCTGCCAATCAAAAAGTACGGCACACATTCCGCTTTGAATATGTTTACAGAATATTCCATGACTAATTCCGGTAAATTAGCTGAGTATACAGGATTTACAGAAGATGAAATTAGTGAATTATGCAAACGATATGATAAGAACCCGAACGAAATGCGTTACTGGTATAACGGATATCGAATAGATGATAGTGTCCGTTTGTATTGTCCGAGATCTGTTGTTGCGGCAATCGAAATGGGAAAGTATGATGATTACTGGAGTCGTACCGAAACCTTTGAGGCATTGTCAAAGTATATTTCTTTTGATTTTGACGGATTGAACGAGTCGGTAAGCCGTCTGCTTGCCGGAGAAAGGATCGCTGTCAATATCCGCAGTTTCCAGAACGATATGTATTCCATGCAGATAAAGGATGATATTCTGACTTTATTGATACATCTTGGTTATCTTGGATACTTATTCGATACAAAGGAAGTCTATATTCCTAATAAAGAAATATTTGATGAGTTTGTTACTGCCATGACGGTTGGAAAAAAATGGGAAAATACCATAGAAGCCGTACAGAAATCCAAAGAACTTCTTGAATTGACCGTAAAAGGCAAAGCAGACGAGGTCGCAGAGCATATTGAAAAGATTCACCGTGAAAGCTGTGATCCGAAACATTATAATAGTGAGCAGGCTTTGCGTTACACCGTATTGATTGCCTACTTCTATGCGAGGGAAAAATACACGATCATTCAGGAAATGCCTGCCGGTAATGGCTTTGCAGATATTCTGCTGATGCCGAATTTTCAGAATCCCGACGGCATACCGATTATCATTGAGCTCAAATATGATAAATCTGCTGATTCCGCTATTGCTCAGATCAAAAACAGACATTATCCCGATGCTGTTAAAAATTACGAAAAAATTCTTCTTGTCGGTATCAATTACGACAAGGACAGTACAGACAAAAAGCATGAATGTATTATCGAAGAATTTACAGTATAACATAAAACAACCTGCAAGTTTGATTTTTCAAGCCTAGCGGGTTGTTTTTTGATGAGAATACTATTTTATTGTCATACCTATGCGTTAGGATAACAACAGGGATATAGCCTTGAAATTTTCAAGGTTGTATCCCATTCTTTAATATTTACTTTATTGCAAATAATCCTGCCTGCATATACGATGCCCATAGAATATCCACCGACCTGAAACCGCATTCCTTTAATAGCTTAATATGCTGCTCTACTGTTATTGGAAATACTTCCGTACCCCTGCGACTGATGTGCGATTTGATTTTTTCTGTCGTTTTACCACGAATCAGTCAATATATCAATTAAATTTCCTGTAAATTACAAATTTGTTTTGCGTATTACTCCGGATTTTTCAGCTTATCCCCTGTTGAACCAAATTTTTTTGCTGTCATTCTTTGAACGGATTATACGGTCCGTCCTTGTGAAACGGAGTATTCTTTCCGAACACGGCACTTTCATCAATATGTGCAAATACGGAAGGGATAAAGGGATGGATTCTGCTGGGCGGCGACGTTTTGAGGGCAACCTTTAATAACCACGCTGACGAGCTGATGCAGGGTCTGTTCACATCTTCGATCTTTTCATCCGGTACATATATATGGTTTTACCGATGACTACTCCGGCGAAAGATACAAGAGCGTGACGGGTGATATGTACACATCGGCAATCAGCGGTTACATCGAAAAATAAAAGTTGCTGCTTACCTCAAAGGATGTCGCTTCGGCGGCATCCTTTTCTATGAGTATAACCAAACTGTTATCACCGCTGAAACAGTATTTGAGCAGCTTGTCAAGGGTGTTCCTCATATCCTTTAGAGTGTGCTCACATAAACATTTACAAATCCGTATAAAAGCAGTATAATAGACGCATGAAACTGACAAAAAACAATACCGTAAAATCGAGCATTTCATGCCGATTCTCCCAAAGCCGCCTGAGATTTCAAATTATCAATTTTTGTGTGCATTTACCTATAAAAAAGTTGACATCATTTGCTAAACAGAATATAATAAGTTAAAATACTATAAATGAAGTATAATTAATAATTGTTATGGAGGAATACCAAATGAGAATATCAAAAAAACTCAGTATCGCAATTTTTGTATTAGCTGTTGCAACTTTGGCAGGCTGCTCAGGTCAGAGTGACGGAGGAAACAGCACATCTTCTGCAGGTGAATCATCTGCAGAAAGTACAGTTTCGGAAGTTGCAAAGGACAACAACGAGGTACAGAAGTCAGATGCAGAAAGCAGTGAAATATCTTCATCAGAATTAGTACCAACAGAAAATGAGGAAAGCAAAAGCGGAAAATGTGGAGATAATGCTTATTATACAGTAAGTGAGGATGGTGTTCTTACGATCAGCGGTACGGGAGATATATATGATTATGGAAGTGAAGAAGGCAGCCGCAATCCCTGGCAGCGCTTTATGGTTCCTTCTTTTCATAAAGTTGTAATAGAAAACGGTATCACACGTATAGGTGACTATGCTTTTTTATACTGTGATCAATACGAAATAATCATTCCCGATAGTGTAACTTCAATCGGTAAATATGCTTTCAATGAATGTGGCTCGATTGAAAACATTGAATTGCCTGAAAGTATAGTCAAAATTGAAGAAGGTGCTTTTGCAAACAGCAGTATAAATAAAATAAATGTTCCGAAAAATGTAAAAGAAATACCAGAGAAAATGTGTGATTCCTGTTTTGGTCTGCAAGAAGTAATAATATCCGAAGGTGTAGAGAAAATCGGTGTAAGTGCTTTTGATTGCTGCGAAGATCTGAAAGAGCTGAAGCTTCCTGATACATTGACAACAATTGATAAATATGCATTGGGCACCTGCAGGGGAATAACTGAACTGACAATTCCCGAAAAGGTAAATACGATCAACGCATATGCCTTCTTTGACTGGGAGGATAGCCAGACCATATACGTAAAAGGTAAGGCTGAAGCTCCTGAAGGCTGGGACGATGACTGGAAGACGGATGAGGTAAAAGTGGTTTGGAACGCATAATATCATTACTGTAAAAGCTGTTAATAACCGACCTTTTATATATTTGCTGATTTATTTTTCGGCAGATTCCCATTTGCATCTGACAAGGGATACAATAGTACCTTCTTTTTTCGAGTAGGGCGGAATTTCTCCGCCCTCTCACACCACCGTACGTGCCGTTCGGCATACGGCGGTTCAATTTCATTTCAAAGTATGTTGTTTAAGATAGTAATCCAAAGGACTGACTAAGCCACGCTTGGTCAGTTTTTCTTTTGAGATTGCCCACCTAATTGTGCGGTTGTTTGCAACAGCAATATATCTGTCGTCCTCTTTGCCGAGTTCCATTTCCATTTTATTTTTCTGCATATCGGAAAATTGGCTGATATCATCATGATCCGAAGTAGCCTTTGAAAATTAACCTCCCATGTGCAGCAGCAGTATTATCAGCACAAGATCAATACAACGGACAATCCCCTGTTCATTGTTGCCCATAAATTCTCCACTCCTTTTCAGTCAATTTGCTGTTCAGTCAAACACGCCACAATCTGCCGAGTGATCAGATCCAGTGTTTCATCCCATGCACTGTGAAGGAACAGATTCGGCACTGCTAATGCCGCTGCACCCATCTTCATCAGATTACAGGCACACTCACACCTTGTATCTGCCCGTGGCTCCCGCAGCATATTGCAAAGCATGGTCATGGTCGCATGATCGGTATCCTCGTGTTCGATATATTCCGAAGGCCATTCGGTCAAAAAATATTGCTGTTCTGCTTGTGTCAAATAAGCGAACACATTTGGATTTTCAGCAAACAGCCAACGCAGGTATTTATATAATCCCGTTGCTGACAGTTTTCCGTCTTGATCGGTATAGGACAACAGAGCATCCTTGGCACGCTGACGCTCATACAGCATAATTTGATAGAGAAATTCGGACTTGCTCTCAAAAAATGAATAAAAGGTTCCTTTAGCAATATAACATTCCCTGGCTAATACTTCCACCCGCATCCCCTTCATCCCCTGTGTTTTCAACAGTTCAAATCCCCGCTCCATCAATCTGATGCGAAGTAACATACGTTCCTCATTGGTAAAAATTTTCGGCATATACAATCTCCTGACCAGAAAACTCTTGAAAGTCATTTTATCTCTATTATAATACAAATAAATCATGTTAACAACAACTAACTGAAAATAATTCGAGAAAGAGGTTTTGATGAAATGCTGTATCTTGTTATGGGAATCTGTGGAATTGTGGGCGGTCTGCTGTGCTGTGTCGGTGATATTTTGCTTGACAAAAAGGGAAGCGACAATCAGAAGCTGGGCGAGCATAAGCTCATCAACAGTGCGTGGGAGCACATGAATCCGAAGCGGTTTTCCGCTTCCATTGCGGTGGGAGCAGTAGCTGTGCCGCTTTATGGCCTAGGACTGCTTTCGCTGGCATTACAAACCGAGACCAATGCACCAGAAATCTACAGTCTGATTTTTAAACTGGTCATTTATGTCGGTCAAATCGGAGCATTGCTGGTGCATACCTTCCTTTGCCTGGTGCCGATTGCCTATCTGAGCAGCAAGGAGAAGGGCGGTTTTGACACAGCAGAACACACAATCAATGAACTCTTCCGTGCTGTGGCGGTGCCGCTGCATATTTATTATTACATTTTGGGACTCGGCCCTACTGTTATGCTGGTAATCGGATTGTGCCTGGGCTATTTCAATTTCTCGCCGTGGTGGCTTCTGATTACTCCTATTCCGTTGATTCTTGTCAGCAGTATTCTGCGTAAGATCAATCCGAAGATATTCTGTGACATTCCAGGAATTTTTGCCGGCAGCCTTGGTATGGGAATGTATGGGCTGCTTGCAATGATTAATTGGCTGGGATAATAGAAAAATTGATAGAAAATGTTCCTGCAAATGGAAAGTAATAGAAATTTGATCAACAAAAACGGAGCTGCCGCAAATGAAGCACTTTTCGGCAGCCCCGTTCTCGCATATCTACAACAATTTTATTTTAACAACATTTTTATGTCTATCCTATCTTCCAGCCAATCGCCTGTTTTCTTGAATCAACAAACCGACGATAGATACCCTCCTGTTTCATCAGCTCGTCATGTGTCCCATGCTGTGCAATACGACCTTTATCGATAACAAAAATCTGATTGGCATTTCTTACTGTTTTTAACCGATGTGCGATCATCAGAATTGTTTTTTCCTTCGTTAGTGCATTAACAGCTTCCATCAGATCTTTTTCATTTTCGGGATCGACATTGGCTGTTGCTTCATCAAGGATAATGACAGGTGCATCCTTCATGATTGCTCTTGCAATGGAGATACGCTGTCTTTCCCCTCCGGATAAAGAAGTGCCGTTTTCACCGATGATGGTATCATAGCCATCGGGAAGTGCCATGATAAAATCGTGACAGCAGGCTTTCTTTGCCGCATCAATGACAGCTTCCATAGGTGCATCCGGCTGTCCGAAGCGGATATTATTGGCGATCGTATCGTGGAACAGATAAACATTCTGAAACACAAAGCTGAAATTCTCCATGAGAGAATCCATTGAACAGTCTTTTACATTCTTTCCGTCAAGGCACACTGTTCCCTTGTCCACATCCCAGAAGCGGGCAATCAGATGACAGAGCGTGGTCTTGCCGCTGCCCGACGGTCCCACGAATGCGGCAGTCGTTTTCTCCGGTACAGACAAGGACACATCATCAATGATTTTCTTCTTGTCATAAGCAAAATCTATGCTCTCGGCTTCAATGCTGTGTGTTTTGGGCGTATAGGTTTCCCCTGAAATATCCATTTGGTCAATAGATAGCACTTCTTCCCCACGATCCACGCACAGATCAACTACACGCAGAAGTGCCGAATAAGAACCCATCGTTTCAAGACCTGAAAAAACATGGAACGACAAAATCATCATCAGAATCGCTGTGAGCAGTTCCATTGTCCCATTCAGATAAAATCCTATGGAAGAAATGAGAATGGCAACTCCTGTCAGTTTCAGAATCATGCTCTGAAAAGGAATATAGCGGTTGGATATCTTCTCCATTTCGGTGTTGGTCTGCCCTGCTTTCCAAATTGTATCATTCAGTTTTTTTCTTGATGAGCCGATCATGTTGTATGCCTTCACTTCCGAAATACCCTGAATATACTCCAGCACACCGGAAATTACCTTCGTATCAACTTCTACCTTTTTTGCTGCCGTTCCGGCATTGGCTTTTCGCATGGCATGATTGATCAGGGCAAATATTGCAATTCCTGCAAGACATACACATCCGATTCTCCAGTCAAAGGCAAGTATCAGCAAAACAATAATGATTGTATTGAGGATTCCCTGTGTTGTCAGCATCACAACACGGGTAGCAACATCGCCGAGCTGCTCCATAACATTAGTCGTTATCGTTGTAATCTCACCAAGACTGTTCTCGTTAAAGTAACCCATCGGCAGATAACGCAGATGCTCCGCTATCTCAATGCGCTTACCGGCACACTCCCTGTACCCTGCCCTGCATTGCAGCATGGTAGATCTGCCACGCAGGAATGCCTCTGCGATCACCGCAAACAGCAAGATCAAAAAACCGTTCAGAATCTTACTGTCGGATATCGTGTCCGTGAGGAAACCATCGACTACCAGATAAATAGCAGGAAATTTGCAGGCTTCACAAACGGCAATGAGTACCCCGATAAAGAGCGTATGATAAAACATACGGCGGTTCTTTTCCGCACAGAAATCAAAGAATTTTTTTAGTGTGGCAATCATACATCTGCACCTCCTTCCGTTTCATCCGTATCCTTTGCATAGATGTGCGCCTTCCACATTTTCCGGTAAAGACGGCAGGAGTCCAGCAATTCTGTATGTGTTCCTTTCGCCTCTATATTTCCGTTTCGTATCACAACGATCTGGTCGGAATCAATAATGGTGGACAGTCTGTGTGCAATCACGATCAGAGTCTTGCCTTTGGATAATTCGGAAACCGACTTCTGAATCACCGCTTCGTTTTCGGGATCGGTATAGGCGGTCGCCTCATCAAGAATCAGGATCGGTGCATTCTTCATCATCGCTCTTGCAATCGAAATCCGCTGCCGCTCTCCTCCGGACAAATGTGCACCGCTTCCTCCAACAATGGTATCAAATCCATTTTCCAGCCCCATGATGAAATCATAACAGCCGCTTTTTTTGGCAATATCCTCTACTTGGGCATCAGTAGCAGAGGGATTGCCCATACGGATATTTTCCCGAACTGTCGTATCAAAAAGGAAACAGTCCTGTGAAACATAGGCGATTTTTGAATTATAATCGGAAAGCGACAACTCCCGTATGTCCGTACCTCCGATTTGAATACTTCCCTCCTGTACATCCCAAAGGGAAGCAATCAGCCTTGCAACAGTCGATTTACCGCTGCCGGACGGTCCGACAAGTGCCGTTACACTTCCTTCGGGAATTTCCAGATCAATTCCGTGCAGAATTTCTTTTTCTGCGTAACCGAAGTGAACATTTTGCAGCGATATACTATGGTCGTTCGGTACTGCCTTACTCTCATTTGGACGCACCAGTTCCGGCAATGACAGAAGATTGTCGATCTCACCAAATATAGAGGTAGCTTTGCCAACATCGTCATTGTAGCTCATTACCGTCACGAGAGGACCAATCAGTCCGCAGGACAGAATGATGACCATGACGAAATCAGATAATGCAAGAGAACCATTCATTGTAAAGATTGCCCCGACCGGCAGCACCGACAGCAGCGTTGCCGGAGCAACCGCCATACTGAGGGAAAACGGAACAATACAGGACTTCATCCAATCAATAAAGCTGTTGGCATTGTCTTCTGCTGCATCTGCAAAACGCTGATAAGAGCTTTCTGCTTTTCCGAACGCTTTAATGACTTCAATACCGCCGATATATTCCACCGCTGTATCATTCAGCGTTTTTGTGGTGTCCTGCGTCCGCTGAAACGGCTTCTCATAATCCTTGAACATCCATGCCATAGCAATTCCGGCAACAGGAAGTGTCGCAAGAGAAATCAATGCCATGCGCCAGTCAATCGTCAGAATATAAATAAACAGCATGACAGGAGCGCAGATATTTGCTGTAAACTCCGGCACAACGTGCGCCAGAATCGGCTCCATCGAGTCGGTACGTTCCACAATGATATTCTTCAATGCACCTGACGGCATACCCTGCACCGTGCCAAGCGGGAGCCTTGACAGCTTGTCGATTAGTGAAATCCGCACATTGCCGATCAGTCTGAATGTCGTTTTATGAGATGTGTTCGTGGAAAGCGTATGAAAAACCACACGCAGAACCCAGCACAACGCCATTATCAGACTTTCTGTCAGGTAGACTTTAAAATCACGCTCTCCCGAAAGAAGTTTCCGTACCATATCACCCATCAGCAGATACGGTGCAAGAGAAAAAACCACCCCAATCAAGGCATAGATCACGCTCTTTATATAGGCACTCTTGTATTCTCCTGCAAACTGAAAAATATAGTCGATGATTCCTTTTTTCTTTTTTGCCTCCATATACTTATCACCCCTCTAATGCTTTTGATTACGATATTCATTCGGAGTCATGCCGCACACTTTTTTGAATGCCGCACCAAATTTTGCCTGACTCTTATACCCGACTGCACCGGCAATATCACAGATACTCATATCTTCTCTTTCCGTCAGGTATTCCCTTGCTTTCCCGATGCGGTATTCCTTGATCCATGTATAGATCGGTTTTCCAAACAAGCTCTTGAAACACTCTTTCAGAGCCGTCTGTGAAATACCAAACTGCTCTGCAAGCTCGGCAATGGTGTAGTCCTGATCCATATTTTCCGATATCAGTTTTTGCACAGCTTTTGTTTTTTCTACCTTGTCTTTATAGAAATAGGTGCCGCCGTCCTTCACTTCCTTTGCTTCCATGACCGACAGACAAACAAGCAGTTCCAGAACCTTTGTGCGGAAATACGGAAGTTTTGCATTTTCCGGAACACGGTACAGATCAGTAAACAAACGCTTTAATGTTTCGTTTTCCTGAATAATGTAATAGCCGTCATTGCCGCAGAATTTCAGTCGGATAGCTGCAAGATCAACGGGAATACCCGCCGCCTGATCCTCCAATGCTTTTTCAGCCAGTGTGCTGACAAATCCGATGGTAATTCCATGATAATGATTCGTCGGGAAATAGGTCATTCCCTTATGATGTACACGGGAATCAATACAAATGCTGCCCGGCTTCTTCATACAGTACATCCCGTTTTCCCACTCCATCGTCAAACTGCCTTCCCTGCAATAATCCACCGCAAGCATTGTTTCAACAGCCTGATACATAGAATGATATGATGCCATGTGAAAATCATTATACATCAGAAAAACACCGTCAAAGACCTGATGCACAATCATGTCTCCCTCACCGGTTTCGTTCTCCACACGAATGATAACGCAGTCGTCCGTTTGTGCAAGAACACGGTATTCACCGATCTCTCCGAAATCATGAAGGGTATCCCAGAGTGCTCCGGACACTTTATTAAAATTCTCTGTTTGTCCCTGATAGGCAGGAATATCTTGATTCATGCTAAGCCTCCTTTATCTGAATCACCTCATCGCAGCAATGTTCTATAAACTCACTGTCATGCGTTACGGTAATGATTGTTCTGCCCTCACCCTTCATACGGTTCAGTATTTCTCCCACCGTATACATCTGGGCATGATCCAGTCCGCTCGTCGGCTCATCCAAAAGAAGAATCGGGAGTTTTGATGCAATGGCACAGGCAAGAGCAACACGCTGTTTCTGTCCTCCCGAAAGCGACATCGGGTGTCTGTCGGCAAATGACAGTAATCCCACTTCGGCAAGGATTTTTTTGGCTTCTTCCTCATTCTCCTCCGGCTGACTGATCAGTACCTCATCCAGAACCGACTCTGTAAAAAGCTGATGATTGACATCCTGCATCACCATAAAAATTTTGCCGAGTCGTTTTTTGGATGAATACGATTTTCCGTCCAGTCCCATAATACCGTCATTTTTTCGGATTCCGCTCAATACTTCCAGAAAAGTTGTTTTTCCTGCTCCGTTTTTACCGACAATGGCTGTAACCTTGCCTTTTGCAATTCGCATGGAAGGAATGTTAAAAATTTCGTGTTTTTTGTCATAGCTATAATGGAAATTTTCAAGATGGATGACATCATCAGTTTCAGCTTGTTCCGTATTTTTCACCAGACTTACCGGTGATATTCTTTCAAGCGAGCGCAGTCCGAAATGTGAAGTATCTTCCTCTGTGAAGCGGTTTATTTCTTCTTTTTGTATTTCCTTTTTCAGCGCTCCATTTTCTAAAACAATCACCCTGTCAGCCAAATCCCAAATATAATTGATACGATGCTCTGCAATCAGGATCGTTTTTCCCATCTCTTTCCAACAGGTAATCAACTGCCGCAGACTCTCGGCTGCTTCATAGTCAAGATTTGCTGAAGGCTCATCAAGCAGAATGATCTCCGGTTCCAATACATTGATTGATGCACAGGCAATTTTTTGTTTCTCTCCGCCGGAAAGCTCAAAAATATTTCTGTCCATCAGTAGTTCGATCTGAAATGCTTTTACCGTTCTGCCGATACGACGAAGTATCTCCTCTTCGGGTATGGCAAGATTTTCAGCCCCGAAAGCAAGCTCGCCGGTAGTATCTACATTAAAGAACTGTGAGCGGGGATTCTGAAAGACTGTGCCGATCCTGCCTGCCAGTTCCTCAATACCTATTCCCTGTATTTCTTCTCCGTTAATTTGTACCTTTCCCTCTGCCGTTCCACTATAAAATTCCGGGATCAGCCCGTTTAAAAGCCTGAGAAGCGTAGATTTACCGCACCCCGAAGGTCCGGTAATGAGAACACACTCACCGTCTTTCACCGTAAGGGAAAAATCGCAAAGACTTTTTTGTTCGGGTGCCGCATCATAGGCAAAGCTGACATTATCAAATTCAATCATGCGAACACCCCCAAAATCCAATACAGCACCGTTGCTGCCACGAGCAGGAATATTACAATATCCGCCCATCCGAAACCGATATGGCAGATATTCGTGCGTTTTTTATACTTGCCCAGTCCTCTGGTTAGTGCCGCAGCCGACAATTCTTCCCCGATTTTGGCAGCACAGGTGATCATCGGAACAATCCTGTATTCCAGCATTTTCCCGACTTTTCCGCCGCCGAATCTGATCCCCCGCATTTTCATTGCAGCACGAATTGCCTCGTTCTCCTCACGAATGGTAGGAAAAAAACGGAACATCACACACATCGGAATTGTCAGTACATCCGGCATATGTAATTTTTCCATAGCCGCTTTGAATTCGCTGACTTTGGTTGTGCGTATCACATATACGCCTGTCAGATAGGCAGGCAAAAATCGGTTGATAATGGTAATGACAAGCACCAGCATACTTGCAGATAGTCCGTGTGCATACGGAAAAACTGTATATTCCAAAAGAAAAATCGTGCATAATACCGCAAGACCGATAATGCAGATCTTATATCTTTTGGCTGAAAGCAGAAGTAAAAACGGAAGAACGGCAAACACGATACGAAACCAGAAAAGACGTTCCCCTCCGGTCGTTGCCAGAACAAGAACTGCTTCCACAAAAATCAGAAGCAGCTTTGTTCTTGGATCTAAAAGACTTTTTTTCTTTGAGGGTGTCCATGTTTCCTCACTCATGCAATACCCGCCCTCTCAAAATGCTTTTTCAGAAGCGCTTTGCCGAGTAATCCGCCGATAATACCGCAAACAAATGTTGCAGCCAGCAAAACAAAGAACATCCAGACCGGTGTAAGGTTCATAACGGAATCTACGTATTCCTGTCCGTAACTGGTTCTGTCTGCAAAATACTGCTCCCTCTGCAAAAAGAGCGGCAGATAGTTTCCGCATGACCAAAGCGGAAATATGCCGGCTGTCAGGATAGCAGAACGCATACTTTTGTAATTTCCGCCCCGATAAACAAGTTCGGCAATCAGTCCCGTAACAACCGAAAAAGGAATTGGCATCCATGTCATGCCGGTTACAAACATCAAAATACC
This sequence comes from Clostridia bacterium, assembly GCA_017475765.1. Taxonomy (GTDB): domain Bacteria; phylum Bacillota; class Clostridia; order Oscillospirales; family Acutalibacteraceae; genus UBA1213. The sequence goes on from JAFVEY010000007.1 coordinate 32,410, forward strand.
CATGATCGTACTCATGATCAGGATCATGCCGGGCTTCTTCACCTTGGTAAGAAACAGCATAAACGGAATACCGCCAACAATACCTATCATAGACGACAAAAGAATAAGAAAGATCGGAATAAGCCCTGTCATGGCAAGTGCCATCGCAATGACAAAATAAATGGCTGTGTAAATGCCGATATTGATAAGATCCCTTCCGTTCAATTTGTTTCCTGATTCTTTTTTGCTCATCATCATCAGACCTTTCTGAATTTCATCTAGTTAGATTACACTAACTATTGTAGTATAACATCATCCTTCCGTTTTGTATATTCCGTTCAGACATTTTTATACCAAATAGGTAACAGATTTTTGATTACAGAGCCATCAGTTCAAAAGATATACTATTAAAAATTGTCTGATTTCTATCTTGCCTTCAGCTTAAATATCTTGACAGTGAGATTTGCAGCCAAGATGGATACACCTATACCGAGAATCATAACAACAGGAAAATAGCTTAACTAATGCTATTAACGATTATAGCCTCCAAACACCTGTTTGTGAAGCCCACAACAAAAAAAAAGACGCTCCCAAGGTGGAAGCGCCCGCAACTGTCTATTACCCTTTTATTACCGAATTGTCATTTCTCCTGTACAATCAAGCTCCTCTGCATTTGTAGTATCTCCAGCGATGGTTCCGATATTATCTTTACCTCCGGATATTGTTCCTGATACGGAGCTGTTCCTTACCAGATAATGAGATATTACATTACTTCCCTCGCTCTCTTCCTTAGGTCCGCCGAGAATACCGCCGACGCAGGTGGCCGTTTCCGACACCGAAATGGCTACTCCCTGAACCGTACAATCTGTAATCTCCGCTGCCGAGCCGTCTATGTATGTTCCTGCGAATCCGACAATTCCGCCAATCAGACGTCCATTGTCGCCTGTAATGTTAATCGCAACATTATTTGCCTCACAACTACTGATTTCAGATGCTGCGTATGGTGCGCCACAGATGCTGCCGAATCCCCAGCAGCCATTTCCCTCTGCTGTTATGGTTCCGTCTTTTGCAATACAGCTTTCAATAGAACTGTAAGTTGTTCCGCCCGCAATTAACCCTGCACACGCACCATCATCGCCAAGAATAATGATGTCTGCTGTGGCACTACAATTCCTTATCCAGTCAAACCCGGTTCCGACAATTCCCCCAACGCCCTGCATTCCTGTCAGCGTATTTGTGCCTGAAAGCGTAATATCTTCGACCTCAAAGTTCATAAACTGAAGACCAACTGCTCCGCCAACAAGATAGGCTCCTTTCACGTTGATGTTTTCAAGCGTAAAATTCTTGATATACCCCTTAGCGTCTTTATTGCCAGTTACGCAGCCAAAAAGACCGACCGCCATACTCTGCGGCGCATCAATTGTCAGATTTGAAACGGTGTGACCCTTTCCGTCAAATGTACCGCGAAAGGCAACCTCATCCTTTGGAACCTCTGCATCCTCCGGGGCATCAGATTTTGACTGAAACTCTCCAATAGGCTGCCAGTTTTCATACCCGGACAAATCAATGTCAGATGTCAGTACATAGCTCGCTTCCAAGTTTTCACGAATATTATTCATCTGTTCAGCAGTTTCTATTTGATACGGGTCGCTGACCGTCCCGCTTCCTCCTGCAAACAGCTGTGTTGTCGCCTGACCGGACTCATGTGTATCTTCCTGGCTATCTGTCCTCGAACAAGCTGTCAAAAACATACTCATGGCCAAGATAAGCGTCAATGCAACGATAAACAAACCTGTTATATTTCTACGGATTTCTTTCATAATGTCCGTCCCTCCAAAAAAATAATAGTGTTAGTCATTTCTAACTAACACTATCATTTTACCTCACACAAATCTGCAATAAAACCCAAAATAGGTTTCTTTATACCCAAAATCGGTTTCTAATTTGGAAATCCATTCTTCTTTTTGTATTCCTTCGGCAAAGTGCCGTACTTGCGCTTGAATGCTGCAGAAAAATTACTGGGCTTGTTATATCCGACCATAGAGGCAATCTGCGTGACAGTATGTTCACCAGCCATAAGCATACACGCAGCCTTCTCCAACCGCCTGTCGATAATATATGCATGAACTGGCATTCCGTACATCTCAGAAAACCCTTTGCCCAATTTTGAGATGCTGAGTCCGACCAATCTAGCAAGCTGCTCCATATTTGGCGCATAGGCAAGCTGGCTGTCAATAATCAGTTTGGCGTTTTTGATTGCTTCACACTCGCTGTTCAGAAGCCTCGGGACAGTATGTGATCTCATGTCGATTTCAAAAACCTCATTCATGTAAGCTGCAAGCAGCTCTTGAACCTTGCTGTCCAGAAACAAATGTGCGATTCCTCCTCTATACTGCTCAAACCCTTTGATCTCGGAAAAAATATGCTCCATATACGGAGTAATCTGTATCTTTGAAACTTCCGTCAAAAGTTTGGTTTTATATTTGGCACAAGATTCATCCTCAAAATAATTCTCCAGAAGTTCTTTTATATAGTCTGTTGACACCCGTAGGCTTTGAAAAATATATTCCTTGCCTTTCTGATAACAGACCCGCTCATCCCTGTCTTGACCACAATATACACACGACATCCCGCCCGATAAACAGATATCATGTTGGATTCCCGTAGCCTCCCACGCAATGTCTTCACCCATACAGAAAAGAAAATGCACATAATTACTGCTGCTTTTTCCACACGCACGGATATCCTTATCGTATGTGAATGACCATTCAGAAAGAACCGTCCCCTGCTTTGTTATGACTTGTGCAATATGCCCTGAACCGAGGGATTCAGGCATATCCATTGTTACTGCTTTTGGCGAGCTGCCAAAATATGCAGAATACAATCTATTCAATCTGTCTGAACTCATTTGACCACTCCAAATTTATGCAATCGACCAGTTCTGACCTTCGGTCTGGAGTTTTACCATTTGGGCAAAAACACCGTTCTTCTCCAGAATTCTTTCGGAAAACCCTGCTCCGCCACACCGCCGTCAGAGGCTATTTTGCATTTTACTTTATCATATACCATTACTTTTTTCCTGCGATTCGAAAAAAATAGAAACGCTGTGCAAAAGCCACAAGCCCGAAATAATATAGTGGAATAGATACACTTGCCAATACTGCGCTTATGATAAAATCACCGGGTTTTGCTTTATCGCAATTACTTTCAATCTTTTTATCTGTGCCGATACGCACACTATCTGTTCCCTGACACCGATACAAAAAATAATCTCCTACTGTACAAATAACAGAACCTATAATGCCAATGATTGCAAAAATTTGATACATCACGTCACTTCTCTCTATACAACATTCTGAAAAATTCTGATTCAAACGCTGCTTTCCAAAGGTCTTTTATCAGAAACATCGTCCTGCTGTCCACCTTTCTTACCGTTCCTGCAGAAATTTGCGTATATCCGAAACCATAATATCGGGGTGGGATATGATATCACCGTGTCCATAGCCTTCAAAGGGATGATTTTCCGCATTCGGATATGCCCGCAGCAGCTTTTTTAATGCCTTTTTCATGTTCGGCTCTTTCGCTCCATACCAGATTGCTACATGAGCATCCCTGTCAGGTTCATATTTGTCGATTTCTTCATATAGCTCTAGTGCTTCGTTTGCAGCATTTCTCAAAGAGTCAAGCGAAATATTTGGCGGCATCTTTTCAAGCATAGAGAGCATTGCCGCCTCATCCGAATGGGTATATACCCGAAGCAGCCATGGCAGAGAGTCTCCCGACTTCATTTTGGTCAAAAGGCGGTATTGATATTTCGGAATCGACTTTGTTATAAACCAGTTGAAAATGCCGAGATCCATATACTGCGGACCGCTCATTATCAGAGATCCTACCGATACCTTCTGATGATGGAAAAGCATCCCCGCCGCCGCAACTCCGAAGGATTCTCCAAATGCCAAATCAATTCTGCCATTCAGGTTGTTCCTGATATATTCCTCCAGCTTTTCAGCGGATGATTCTGTGCTTGTAAAGGTCGTTGTCCCACTACCATCATAACCATCTAAACTGACTGTAATCACATGATAGTCCTTCATCAGCAGAGGGATCACCTTGTCAAACTGTTTCCAGCTCATCATATTGCCCGGAATCAGCAGAATCTTTTTCTCATTTTCTTTTCCAAATTCAACTATTTCCATGTAGAACTCTTCTTTCACAATAATGTACATATCCACGCAATTAGTGCTGCAAGGAAAAGACACACTATAATGTGTACAAGATGCTGCTTGCGGTTATAGCCGAACAAATGCGGCCCATACAAATCCGCAACTTCCGGGTAATAGTGCGAAAAAAACTTGGAACGGCACAGCAAATAATAATCGAAAAACAGAATATCAAAAAGCTTCAATCCCCAAAGCATGATTAAAAATCGCACGAAAAACTGCCAAAAGCTATAATTGCTGCGAATCCCGTCCCAGCAACCGTATATTACTGCTCCACCCATCAACAAAATTGCAAAAATCCCCAAAGCGTACCCCAATGCGTGCGCACCGGGAAAACGCTCTTCTTTTGGCTGAATGACTGCCTGAGCCTCCTTTGGTGCTGATGTAAAAAACTTTTTGTCCTGAATCAGGGCAACAGCTGACCACAGAAGCAGGAATAATCCTGCCATCATGATGATTGAAAGAATGAAAGTTGTTATCATAACACGATACCTCCTTGAAACCGTTCTATGTATAGTTAGATTACTTTAACCATAATAGCATATTCGCCTCCATAATTCAAGCATTTTCGCAACTTTTACAGATTTCCACAAGTCAATCACACCACAAAAAACAAGAAGGAAAAAGATTACCAATCCGTCCCGGCTTCTGACCAAGTGGCAATATATGAATCTTAATTGACCCTTATTTCCGCTTTCTTCCAATAAGCCAATGGTATCAGATACATCAACACTTCACTAAGGTTTCTTATACCATACGAAACTCCACTAACGACACCCGGCAATATAGCTCCAAGAACAACTCCCAAAACCAGTCCAAAAATCGGGTTGAAAAGAATCAACCATTTGTTTACACCAAACCTGCCATCAAGCGTTGCTACGGTGAGCAGTCGTTTTGGGATATATCCGACCTGAAAGCGTTTCCTCTCATCATTGCAAAATACGCATTAGGATGAAAAGTAACAGCCGCAGGAGAAATCTTGCGGCTGTACTTGTAATTATTAAAAATAAATATTATAATAGTATTAACAAAGCCAACGGAGGTTAAGTGATGGGAGTTTATCTTAATCCGAAAAATGATAGTTTTGAAGAATCGTTTCATTCTGATATTTATGTTGATAAATCCGAACTGATCCATTTCACTGATACAAAGCTGCGTAAATCGGGAAAATATATCTGTGTCAGCCGTCCAAGAAGATTCGGAAAATCTGTTAATCTGAATATGCTTTCCGCCTTTTATAGCAAAGGCTGTGATTCAAGAGCAATGTTTGAGAAGCTGAAAATTGCCGAAACACCGGATTGGGACAAGTATATGAATCAATACAATGTTATTCACCTTAACATGCAGGAATTTCTCAGTAACAGTAACTCTATGGATGAACTTCTTGATTTGTTAAAACGCTCTCTCCTTTGGGAACTGACGGATGAGTTTAGTGATGTGCGGCTATTCGATAGTACAAATTTATCCCGTACCATGAAGGATATTTACAATCAGAAGACAGAGAAAGATAAAGACGGCAATGAGAAAAGTATTCCGTTTGTTATATTAATTGATGAGTGGGATTGTGTTTTCCGTGAACACAGAGATGACAAGGAAGCACAGGAAAAATACCTTGATTTTATCAGAGATTGGCTGAAGGATAAAAGTTATGTTGCACTCGCCTATATGACGGGTATCCTGCCAATCAAAAAGTACGGCACACACTCTGCTTTGAATATGTTCGATGAATATTCTATGGTAGATTCTGCTGATATTGCAAGCGATACCGGTTTCACCGAAGAAGAGGTGGAAGAGTTGTGCAGAGAATACAACATGGATACGGAAAAAATGAAGTATTGGTATAATGGATATCAGATCAATAACAACGTTCATTTATATTGTCCACGTTCCGTAGTTTCGGCAATTTCAAGAAAAAATTATAGTAATTACTGGAGCCGGACAGAAACATATGAAGCTTTGGCAAAATATATTGCTATGGATATGGATGGTCTGCATGATGCTGCCGAGCAATTACTTGCCGGACAAAATATCAGAATTGATATCAATACTTTTCAAAATGATATGACATCCATGAACAGCCGTGATGATGTTCTGACACTTCTTGTTCACCTGGGGTATCTCAGCTATGTACAAAGCACAGAAGAAGTCTATATTCCAAACAAAGAAGTAAGAAATGAATATGTTACCAGTATGCGTGCCGAAGGCAAATGGAAGAAAACGATCGAAGCCGTACAGGAATCCAAAGAGCTTCTGGAACTTACCATAAACGGCAAAGCAAGTGAAGTTGCAGAGCATATCGAAAAGATTCACCGTGAAGGCTGTGACCCGAAGCATTATAACAGTGAGCAGGCACTCCGATATACCGTACTGATCGCCTACTTCTATGCAAGGGAAAAATATACGATTATTCAGGAAATGCCTGCCGGTAATGGTTTTGCGGATATTCTTCTGATGCCGAACTTCCAGAACCCCGATGGCATACCAATCATCATTGAACTCAAATATGATAAATCTGCCGATTCTGCTATTGCTCAAATCAAGAACAGACATTATCCCGATGCTATTAAAGAGCATAAAAAAGTTCTTCTTGTCGGAATAAATTACGACAAGGACAGCACAAACAAAAAACATGAATGTGTGATCGAAGAAATTACAAAATAATAAGTCAAATATTGATAGAGATACCATCTATTTGGATGGTGTCTCTTTTGTTTTAGAAATAATACATAATAATATCAGGGAGGATTTCCTTTGCATTATGTTCCAAATTCATGCAGGAATAACTATTAACTTTTACGAGGTGTTTATTTTGAAATTAAAGAAAATAACTGTATTGACTCTTTCAGCTATCTTAGCAGTAGGATCTATTGCGGCAGCAGGTTTCTCTGCATCAGAAAATATGGGTATACTGCCTTCATTAACAGTACATGCAGCGGATGCTACCGACACAAGAGTGTTTCTTCCCGAAGACAAAACTATTGAAATTGGACAAACTATTACTTTCGGTCATTCTGTTTCATATACTACTGGTTACACAGGCAGCATGGATAATGAATTGCCACAATATGTTAAAAATGTTCAAACGACTAATAATAATGTATCCGTAAATCTTGATCAATCAAAAACGTCAAGCGGCAAAATCGAAAGTGAAACACTTGCTATTACTGGTAAAAAAGCAGGTACCGCTTATATTACAATAACTGCAGAAAATAAAAGTGC
>JAFVEY010000008.1 GCA_017475765.1 Clostridia bacterium
ATACAACTGTAAAGTTGGCAGGTAATGAAAAGCCTCTGCCGATTAACTTTGTCAATCAGGCTGAGAACTATTTCAATACTGTTGAGATTCCTGAGTCAGAGGCTAATACTATCATCGAAAAGATCGATGCTGTAAAGAAATATCTTGAAAGCACAGGAGTTTCAAAGTGGTCAGAGCTTACATCAGCTCAGATTGATCAGATCGTTGCTCTTTCCAATGATGCTTCCAAGGTTATTGGTGTTACTCTTACTTACGATAAGATAACAAAGGCTGTTACTGCAACAAAAGACGGCAAGACGATCGGCGATGTAGTTGTACCGGGCGGCAGCGGAAGCAATGCCGGCAACGATGTTATCAAGACAACAGGTTTTGCTGTTGCAGACGCAACTGTAATTGCTGGTCTTGGTATTCTTCTTGTCACAGCTGCAGGCGTATATCTCCTCAAAACATCAAAGAAGGAGTCACTCGATGCGTAAGCATCAATCCTCACACCGTTCAGCCAATGGGAAGAATTTTATAATTCTTCCCATTATATTTTCCGTACTTATTTTAGGCATATCATGCGCTGTCGTTCTTCCGTCAGCTTCAACTTTTATTACATTGAGTCAGATGTTTTTTTCTGACGATAACAAGGATTTTTCAACAGATTATACCAACATCTTTGTTCCTGTGGCTGATGAGCCGGAGGAAAGCAGTACAGTTGAGGAACAGCCAGCTCCGGAACCGAAAACAGTTCCAATTTCTTCCATTACCTATCCAAAATCCGGAGAACAGTTCGGTGAACTGATTATTGAGGATTGTCAGATAGATGACAAATTATTTTTCGGTGACGGCAATATAGAGCTTAATAATGGTGTAGGATTATATACCGGGAGTTTTATTCCCGGATACGGAAAAACAATTCTGATAGCGGGACATAACAATACCTATTTTAACGGACTGAAATATGCAGAAATCGGACAGAAGGTAAAAATCCGTACAAGCTATGGAAATTATACCTATGAGATTACCGATATTCAGGTGAAATATTATAACGATGAAAGCGCCTATGACCTTACGGCAGAAACGGAGAATCTTATAATGTATACCTGTTATCCGTTTGATGAGCTTGGTCTTACTCCAAAACGCTGTTTTGTTTACGGAAAACTTGTATCAGGTCCGCAAATAGATAAAAACAGCTGAGGAGGTATCATTATGGCACATTCACATTCAAAAAATAAATCCGTTATCAAACCTGTACTTTATGCGTTTTTATCGTTTGCGCTTGCCTTTATGCTTTTTTTGCTTTCCATTTGCCTTGTGGCAAGGATCACCTTATTTTCACAGGATTTTATGCTGACAGCAATGGCTGAATGTGATTATTATTCTATGATTAAGGATGAATTACGGACTCAGCTGAAAAATCTGGGTCATGCAAGCGGTCTTAATGATGATTTTGTGGATACATATGTGGAAAGTTTAGATATCCGACAAATTGAAACAGAATATATTTCAGCTTTTTATTCAGGAGAGAGTACACTCGTTGAAACAAATGAGTTCAAACAGACATTCAAGGCTGCCATTGATCAATATGTTGAGGATAATAACATTGATAAAAGCAAGGCAAATGAAAATAATATTATTTTCCTTGTAGATGAAGCTGCAGGTATCTATGTAAACTGTATTTCAATACCGTTTTTCTCTGTGATTGCAAACTATTTCTATAAACTCAGCACTCCGCTTAATATTGCTGCTGTTGCTCTTTTTGTTTTCTCGTTGGCTGTGGCAGCTATCATATTCTTTACCAATGAGTTCAGACACAGAAGATACAGATATCTTTGCTATGCCTGCACAGCATCATTTATATCTATAACGGTAATACCGCTGGTAGTTTTTATTTCAAAATATATCGAAAAGATCAACTTGGGTACAAGATCTTTGTATAATCTTTTTGTGACATATTTCACATCTTTGTTTAAGGATTTCTGGGTATTTTCAGGTGTTTTCCTTTTCTTGTCAATACTGACCTTTGTTTTATATTACAGAGCTTATAACAAAGCAGTAAACGGTTGATTTTTAAGGCTGTTCCTTCATTTTGGGAACAGCTGTTTTTCTTGTATTATAATTCCTGAAAGCGGTGATAAAATGGCGTATAAAGAGCTGATCAAAAACTTTGATAAAATACGGGATTATATGAGGGAATTTTATGTGTACGGATTCAAAAGTCGTGATGAATATCATCAAAAAAGCTCACGATCGTATGATGATGAGCGAAGAAGAGTTGAAAGCTGGCTGGACGGCTACATGGGTTTCAGAAATACAGCCGAAGGAAAAAATGTGTTCATATCTGTTGACAGCAGACAGACAGCTCATAATCCGCTTTATCAGGCATGGAAGGCAAAGAGCTTTACGGACAGGGATATCACACTTCATTTTATTCTTTTTGATATTCTGTATAACACTCAGACAGCATTGACATTTTCTGAAATAGCAGAAAAAATATATTCCGATTATCTGTCGCATTTTACAGAGCAAATCAACTATGATGATTCGACCGTAAGAAAAAAGCTGAAGGAATACACGGAAGAAGGGCTTATCATCACCGAAAAACGGGGAAAAACCCTGCTGTACAGACGTTCCTCCGTTTGCTGCGATTTTCCGTCCGATGCAGCCGATTTTTTTTCGGAAATCATGCCGTGCGGAGTGATAGGCTCTTTCATACTTGATCAGACAGGCAGCAATTCCCGATTTTCCTTTAAGCACCATTATATCACTCATGCTATTGACAGCGAGATACTTTTCAGCCTGTTTTCTGCAATACGTAATAAATGCGAGACAGAGATCAAAAATCTGAGCCGAAAATCAAATGAACCGAAAATCATTAAAATCATTCCTTTACGAATATTAATGAGCGTTCAAAGCGGCAGACAATACCTTATTGCCTATTGCAGAAATACAAGAAGAATCATTTCATTCAGAATAGACTATATCCTTTCGGTCAGAAAATTAAATCAGGCTCCCGATTTTGATGAGCTGAGAAGTAAACTTGACGGTATGCAGAAATTAATGTGGGGAGTCAGCACACAGGGCGGCAGCGGCAGAACGGAAACCGTTGAGTTTACATTGAAATATCATGATGATGAAACGTATATCGTTCAAAGATTGCTCCGTGAGAAGCGATGTGGAACGGTGGAGCTTCTTGACGGTAACAAATGTCGTTTTTATGCCGAGGTCTATGATTCCAACGAGCTTCTGCCATGGATCAGGACATTTATTTGCCGCATTGTTGAAATCAGGTTTTCCAATATACAGGTGGAAAACAAATTCAGGGCAGATCTGGAAGAAATGTATCGGATGTATGAGGTATGAGGTAAGTATGATATTCAATGAGATATACGGAGCATATTACAGTACTGTGGCAAAGCTGATAAAAGCAGCGTCAGAAAATGCATTGAACGAACAGAAAATGCGTGAGATCATCAAAGAAAATGCTTTTTCTGAAAGCTTGGCGGTCATCGAATCCGCCCTCAAGGAGGAGCGCTGGCAGCTCATCAGGTCTGACGGCATCACTCCGATCAAGAATCCGCCCGATTTGCCAATGACACTTCTTTTGCAGCGCTGGATCAAAGCGGTATGTCTTGATCCGAGAATCCGTCTTTTCGGTTATGAAGATCCTCTTTCCGATGAAATCGAGCCGCTTTTTACTTCTGAGGATATCTTTTTATATGACCAATATGCGGACGGTGATGATTACACTAGTGAAGAATATATTACTATATTCAGAACTATACTTTCAGCGATCAAGGACAAAAACCCCTGTTTATCACAACAGAAAACAAAAAGGAAAATTTTTCTGTTAAGATTAATTTGTCAAAGACAACAAATATATCTGACAGGAGGAAATGAAGTTGCTTTTAACGATTACAATGACAGGAGAAAAAACACAGGAGCTCGGTTATCTGCTTTATAAAAATCCGTACCGTGCACAGAGCTTTGAAATGAGCTTCGGCAAAGCCTATGTGTTCTACCCTGAGATATCCGATGCAAAAACGACAGCTGCCCTGCTGCTTGATATCAACCCTCTTGATTTGGCAAGAGGAAAGCAGGGGTCAAAGGATGGGGGACTTTTTGATTATGTCAACGATCGTCCTTTTTTGCTTTGGTTGTACTTATAGGAGCAACATCAAGCGGAAAATCAACATTTGCACAGAAACATTTTCTTCCGACGACAGCCACACTAAAAGATTTAAAAATCAATGCTGATCCGTTTTACAGTACTGAAAAAACAACAGCCTTAACAGGATGTAGCTAACGCTGTTAAGGCTTATTTTTTTGCTTTGTCAGCCGGGTACCAAAAAAGATATCATTTCATTTGGAGTACGGCAAAAAATAATTGCGCTCGAAAAACTCAAGCGCAAAATCGGGTGCGGCATATTGCCGGTCGGACACCCGACCTCGCCACTAGTGCGAGTGATGGGACTTGAACCCATACGTCGTGAAACACACGCCCCTCAAACGTGCCTGTCTGCCTATTCCAGCACACTCGCAAATCTGTTCGGATTTCTCAGAACAATATTTATTATATAATATACTTTGCTGTTTGTCAAGCATTATTTTTAAAATTTTCGTAGGGGGTCATTAAAAACGGAGGATTATCTGATGTTTGTTCATATAATCAAAATGTATATAATTATTCATAAAAATACTGATTTTTCTTATGATATATTACATTGACAGAGTTTGAAAATGATGATATAATTATCCGGAAAGATATGAAGCTTGTAAGTATCACTTTTTTCAAAACTTCCAGGCGTATATAATGTGCGGATTTGTGCCATAATTTCTTAGCAGGAGGATGTATACATGGAGCCGAACAAGGAACAGCAGCAGGAAAAGGAAATAGATTTAAGAGTAGTCTTTGGTGTACTGAGAAAAAATATCATACCGCTGATATTGGTAACGGTGATATTTGCAGCGGGATTTTTCTTATATTCAAAAATGTTC
>JAFVEY010000009.1 GCA_017475765.1 Clostridia bacterium
CCTCATGCGAGGTGCGACCAAGCGTTAAGGATTTCGGGGTAGTGACAATATAGTTTCTACTCACACACCTCATGCGAGGTGCGACGTACTCAGAAATTGCCTTTACTTGCTCCGAAATATGTTTCTACTCACACACCTCATGCGAGGTGCGACAAGGGGATATTGCCGATTATTGAAAGTCACAAGGGTTTCTACTCACACACCTCATGCGAGGTGCGACTGTTTAAACTCCTTCGCTTTCGGGAGCTTGCTTGAGTTTCTACTCACACACCTCATGCGAGGTGCGACAGCAAAATATTGTTGTTTTACGGTCAAGCACCACTAAATAAGGCGGACAATGCAAAATATTATTCATTTATAGAATAATATTGCACATTTTTACGTATTATTGAATGCGAACCTATCAGAAAAATTGACATCACCTGACGTTCGCCTCTAAATGATAATAACGCCCTCAGGGTTATAGCTTTGCTTGCTGCCAATATGTTCTACTCTGTGTTCCCAGTTATTTCCAAGATAATAAAATCTCAGACTATCTTCTTTGTCGTCGATCAGTTCAATAAGGCGATTCTTCAATTTTAAAAAGGCAGAGTAATCCAAATCCGCTTCAAATACGGAATTCTGTACCCTTTGAGCATGGTTCTGACATTCCTTCGCTACTTTTCTCAGACGCTTCCTTCCATCCGCATCGGATGTGGAAACATCATAACTGATTATGACCATCATTTTTATCACCTACTGAAGTAAAAAGCATGGATATTCCTCAATATCCCCTCTGACATATTTCGCAAGCAGATTGCTCTGCACATAGGGAATCAGACCAAATTGTATCTTCTGTTTCAGATATGGGTGCTGATAATCGGTTCTCTTTTTCTCCTGCCATTTTGTCAATACCTTTTTTCTTCCCTCATCACTTAACCATACCGCTCCGGATATTTGTTTTTCAAAGTCTTTGGCTGTAATGATACGAAGATTGATAAGTGTCAGCACAAATCGATCCGCAAGGCATCTTGCTTCTTCAACAAGATCGCAGGCAAGGGAGCTTCTGCCGCTTCGGAGTGCATGGCAGTAACCGATGTAGCTGTCCAATCCTACTGTCTCAAGCGCCGCTGCAAACTCATTTACATATAACGTATATACAAACGACAACAAAGCATTCACCTCATCCAGCGGCGGCCGCTTGTTTCTATATTCAAAATGAATATTCGCATTTTTGTTAGTAATCAATTTATCAAAAATCAAAAAGTAATGATGTGCACAGTTACCCTCAATACCAATAATCTGTTCGGTAGTTTCGGCATCCATCAACTTTTTTGTTCCTTCGATAAGAACCGTGATTGTATTTTGTATATTCTCGTCAGTTCTGAGTGAAGGCGCATCATGCAGCGTTCTTCGGATTGTTTGAACAGCATTACAGAATTTTGCTGCCATGGTATTTTTGGCAAGTTCTATCCCACTTTTCCGGAATTTGTCGATTTGAGCGACCCTGAGAAAAACATTTCCCTTTGTTTCACCGCAAACTTTAGCAAGAAATTTTCCCTGCGGTGAGATAAAACTGATAGGAATACATTTGCTGACACACTTTCCCATAAGTGCAGGCGAACATCCGAGATAACTGAAACATACGATACTTTCCACATTATCAAATGGTATTCTGAATTTGTTTTCATTGTCAATCCTGCAAACCAGGTTTTCACCATCAAGCACCAGATAGGCATTTTCGTTTGTTATGTATATGGTGTTGAGCAATTTTCTCATAAATCATTCTCCAATATCAGACCGATTGTTTTATAAAGATCTGCATGTCTTTTGCCGCTTGGCATACAAATATCCTTCATTGAACATCCCGCACATTTCTGCCCTTTTTTAACAGGAGGAATATTTCCTTTTTCGATATGGTCTCTTATATCAGAAAGCAATGTCAAAAGCTCAGCGTGATATTTCTCAAAATTTTCTGCAAGCGGCAAACAGATTCTCTTTTTTACATCAGCGTAATAGATATATCCTTTACAGTCACATCCGAATACATGATCGACACATAGCTTTTGTGCAAAAACCTGCATCAGATCATCGTGGTTATATTCCTCTGATTTCGGTTTTGACGGTTTATACTCAACAATATTGTATAAACCGCCGCTTGTCTCAAGACAATCCACAACCCCGTAAATATCATACTGCGGCAAATCATTATATACCGTTACGGATGTATAGGATTTTTTGGCTCTTGAAGAATATGTGCCGATTTCATGAACTCTTCTGTGCAAAAGATTGGCTTTTGTAACGGAATAGTTTTCTGACCAGGCACAGTCGATCTCCAGAAGTCCCCATCTATGCGGACAATACAAATAGTGCTGTATTGATCGGATGGATATCTCGCTTCCTGTCATAGCTTCTCAAGCAGTTCCACGCCTTCAGGCATCTCTTTGTCTATGGTAATGCTGTAATCAGCAATACACCTTGGAACAGATGTCTTTTCTTTAATCGTGATCTTATCAAAAAGGATATGCGACGGGCAGTTGCCTATGATACTGTCATGCTTGAAAACAATCAGCTTTCTCATGCACATCTTGCCTCTTGCGGCGCTGTGATCCTCCTCAAACATATTGATAATCGCATTCCAGAGCACCTCAAGATCCTCCTCCGACAAATCTGTTACCTTGTTGGCAAGTGCAGCTGAAACATAGCCTTCGGCACGATACAGAGCATAAGGGATAATGCTCTTTTTGCCCATTTCCGTTGAGCCTGTTTCCATTCTGTCATTCGTTGTGCGGGCTTGTCTTGTGATCGTAATGTCTTGAATATTGATCGGGGAAATGCTTCTTGAAAAATTGATCTGAACCGGACCTCTTACAATACCGCAAGGGTTGTCACCCGTTGACATAACTGCGCCGAACATACGCACATCATAATAGTTTTTACACATATATTCACGTGCCTTTTTAACATCATCGGCATTCTTGCCCTTCTGACCTTTCTTCAGATTTTCTGCTTCATAAGCATCCTCAAATTTGGAGTTCAAAGATCTATCGGATTTCACAAGAATATTATAACCCACTTCACCTCCCTTAACAAGCTCCACATAATTTCTGATTTTTCTTTTCAGGCATACATCCGTAATATAACCGAAGCCGCTTTCTGAGTCGATTCTCGGTGCATTTCCTGCATCGGGATCTCCGTTCGGGTTGCCGTTTTCCACGTCAAAAAGCATTACAAAATCATATCTGTTACTGATGGCCATAATTAATTTTCCTCCTTAGTTTTATCATCGTTTTTCTTATAAAAATCCTGATCCTGCTGATAATAGCCGATCATGAATTTTCCCTGTTCCGTCAGCATAAGCATTTCGGGAAATTCACCATCCAGTTTTCCGATGATTTCTTCGACAAGCTTATTAAAAAATACCGCATTACTCTCGCTGAGCTTCTTGATATGATTCTGTGAAAGAGTAAGCAGCTTCGGGAATACCAATGCCGGCTTTGAGGCTGCCGATGCAAAATAGGTATCCTTGATTGTTCGGTTGAGCTTTGCCGGAGCGGCTGCATTCTCCTGTATTTTCTGCAGTACAGCAAACAGTCTGCCGCAAAGATATGCCTGATTTGTGTTTTCCTTGTCAAGTGCCAATTTTAATTCCTCCTCATGTTTGGTATATCTTGATTTTCTGTTAATGCAGGCCTTGACCGCACCTGCACGGGTATGATTGATATTCCTGTCAGTCTTGATTCTCATCAAAAGATTTGACAGCAGGTAATCGGGATACGGAGTTCCGTAAAGAATGGATTTGAAGATCTCCGAAAGAAGGGACGCATCTATTTTGTCATTGCTGCTTTTCGGGGATTTCAGCTCATTTTTCAGCTTCCATAAGGGCACAGCCCGAATTTCGTCACCTATCTGCATATCGCTCTGGTGCTGTGCGATACAGGAAAGTATTTGCCCGAATTTTCTTCTGTAAATAAATTTGACTGCAACACGGGAAGCATTCGGCTTTAAGCCGACAATATAGAAATCTGCATTTTCATCTATATTTTCCGTTGAAGCGATCTTGTCAGCGGTGATTTTACCTTCTCTTGCTCCAATAAACAAACTTTTCAGCATCTGATCTGTCTGTTTCTCATCCATTTTGTCGCTGCTGCCAAACAGAGACATATTAAAAAGATCCGCACATTCCTCATTCTTTATTCCGCCTGTTGCCCAAAATATCACCGTTACATCATCAATCAGATTACGATGATTTTTATCTGACAGCAGGGAATTCAAGGCATAGGTGTATTGATTCATCACCGCTTCGGAAATATTGCTGTTATAGGACTGCTCATTGCCGTAGGAGCATCCGGCAGTCGTTTTATATCCGACAAGAACCGTTCCCGAAGACTGACCCCCGACAATACCCCTGATCTTGTTGTGTATTCTTGCAATCGGCAAATTCTTTCCTGTCACAGCACATTGTGCCATAACGGCATCGTCAGAAATAACATCCGCCATACATTCTTCCCATTTTTGCCTGATCAGTATATCGTCATGCAGCAGTATATCAGGCTGACCGCTGAGGCAAAAGGCAAAGTAGGAATTTTTATATGCCTTACCTATCTCTTTCAAACACGGGTTTTCGGTTTCATTTTCGGGGATCCAGTTATGTAAGAAATTCCTGTAAGCATTGATGATCGGGGAATCCAACCCTTCAATAAATGCCAGATTAGCTTCCTTAAAAGCAATATTTGATTTTTTCGCTTTTTCTGTTTTATCCTCACTCGTGAAATGATCTTTTTCAAAGTTCAGACCGAAAATGTAAAGCGGACGATGTTCGATGATATTAGATTCAATTCCTGTTTTTTCTGTCCTCTGCGGGAGAAGGATATTTTTCGGAATAAACACATTCTTGACCTTGCCGTTCTTTGCCGGTATCTGGTCAGGAATCTGCCAATTAACAATGGCATCAATAGTTCCATCAGGTGCAAGGCATATCAGAAAATGAACATTTTGTTCGGAATATCCTTCCGGAACAACCTTCCCGTTCTTTTCAAGCTCAGCATAATAATGGCAAAGTGCATCTATCAGCATTTTTTCACCTCCCGATAATTTCTGACATCAATCACTCCGTTAACAATATGCGGTCGATAATACGCCGTTGTCGCCTTGTCCGAAAACTTCGGACTATCCCAATTTCCATTAAGCGGAAGTCCTTTATCTTCAAAATTCACTCGATAGCTCATAAATCCCAGATCATGATCCCCCATTTCTATAATTGATTTGTCGATCTCGCTCAGATCAAAATCCTCCACAAGTGTAAGTTTTTTAACAGGAAATTCAGCACAACCGAAACAGGGAGTGCGGAAGTACTGTCCTTTCTCGATACGGCGCTTGATAATGTTATAATGTTTTTTCTCATCCTCATCATCATTGTCACTTCTGATACCTGTCATCTCAAAGTGAAACTCAATTCCATACCGCACATTTTTAAGCAGCATGGACGCCCTCTGTGTCCTTTCCTCTGATATATAGATACACGGATCACCTCCTTTATTGTTCATCTGACTTTTTACATTCTGCAATGATACCTTATCTTTGACCTCATTCCGACGTATATTGACAAAGTTGATCGGATTGAAAACAACAATTTTATCTATGACATAACGTATGGCAGGCTTCCAATACACGCTTTTCAGCATTCCCTCCAGTGCTCCCGGCGGAGGGACATCATAGCTCACACGCTCAAGCTTCATTTCCGGTCTTGTAAAGAGAGCATAATCACCCTCTGCTATAATCCTAAATCCTTTGCTCATGTTTTAACCTCCTTATAAAATATAATCCTTTGCTTCAAAGGTGATGCCTTTTTCGCTGCTGTAATAATCCGGATTGGTTAAACACCATACTCCTCCGTATTCAGCGACAGCACCTTGCCTTATCAGTTCCTGCAGTTCATGCTCATATACAGTAAATGTGTATTTCTGCAATTTTCTATGATTGGTATACCCGGTAATTTTCAGCTGCTCTATCAGAGCAGCACTTTCACCGTCACATTCAACCGCAACCGCTACCGTATTACTTTCGATCAGATTGAACCGCTGTGCATAGGAGGCAAATTCAATATTGTCGGCTCCTGTGCAGCCATAAGCGATTGTATTTTTCTTGATACTCTCCTCATTGAACTCATACAACCTGCGATAATACTCTGTGATACATTCTGCCGAAGAAATATCCCCGTATCTTTCCATCAGCCCTTTCGTGATATTATTTTTCACTTCTTTGCTTGAGATGCCAAAATGAAAAATATGTATTACAGCATTTTTCCGTTTACCTTCACGGTTACACCTGCCGCCTGCCTGCAGAATACTGTCAAGACCCGCAAGCTCTCTGTAAACCGTGTAGAAATCAAGATCCACTCCAGCTTCGATCAGAGAAGTTGATATAACGATGATTTTCCTATCATCCGGAACTGCCGTCAAGTCGGGAAAATCCATATATAACCTGTCAAGTGCCGATTTAATATTATCAATGGTTCTTTTTCTGTCGTATGCAGACATATAGGTTGACAGATGAAACCTTTCGCCTGTGGCTTTATCATATAGTCTTGAGGCGGTATTTCTTTTATTAACAACAATCAAAGCAGACGGATTCTGACCCGCTTCCTGAAGAAGTTTTTCCTCGCTGATCTCACCCGAATTGACAAAGCTGCCCTTTTGGAAGCTGGTAAAGCTGCTTTTGTCTGTAACTAACTCTGTAATGATACTGGAGGAAAGGGAAAACTTTTTTATCAGCGCATCAAAGTCGGGCATAGTAGCCGTAAGGAATACAGCTTCACTATCAAGCAGCTTGGTGATAAATGACACCGCTCTGAGACAAGGCTGCAAATATTCGGTGGGCATCATGTGTGCCTCATCAAAAATAATCAGACTGTTCGCAGTATTATGCAGTTTTCTCAGCTTGTTCCTTTTATTTTTATAGACCGATTCAAAAAACTGTACCGATGTAGTCACTATGATCTGAGCGTTCCAGTTTTCAGTAACATTTTTAAGCTGTATTTTATCATCTTCGTCACAATCGGTGTCGTCAATACAAAACGAGGACTGATGCCTCAGAATACGTGCGGATTCCCCGAATAATTCCTCAAAAACGGCAACCGTCTGGTCGATAATACTATTATAGGGAATGACATAAATAAGTCTTCTTTTCCCCGTTTTTAATGCTCGTTCAAGTGCAAATTTCATACTGCAAAGGGTTTTGCCGCTGCCGGTCGGCATATTCATCAGATATATTTCCGAATCCGTATCTATTTTTTGATAAACTTGCTGCTGCAAAATCGAACGTGCTTTCTGCAGCTCTGTGACACATTGAAAAGAACTGAGTTTATCATTTATTTTTGCCAGACAGTCCTGAAAATCGCTTTGAAGCTCTGTGTCCTCCCTGCCTGTATAGAATTTAGCCGTATCAAGTGAATCTGCATCTGTCAGACACGAAAAACAATACCTTGTGATAAAAGCAAAACACTCAATCATATCCTCTTTTGTTTTTGCACATTTAAACAGGTTCATGATATTACTGTCATTGATTGTTTTCAAATGCAGCTCGTTTTGATAATCAGAATAGTCATCAAATCTGTCGCTGTTTGAAAGTCTGCCCTGCAAAGTCGGATCATCAATATTATCCGACCTGGTACCCCCGTCCGGCAGTCCGGCATGATGTCCTGAAATACAATATTGAGCAATCATCGAAGCTGCACCATTACTGAAAAGTTTTTTTACTTCAATTGCACCGCAGGTCGAATGATCTACTCTTGCCTTTTTCCCAAATAATATTTTTTCCTGAAATGATTTCTGGTATTTTCCTATATCGTGCAGTAATGACATATCATATGCCAGAATCTTTAAATCGGACACGGCAAAACCTTCTGCCATTTCAGCAGTTGCAATACTGTGTTCGGCAACTGTCTGCACTCTGCCTGTATCCGGATCATTGTGCGCAATTTTCACAGCACCAGCTCCTCTCTATAATCAACAAAAAATATTCATCATAGAACCATTTTTTAGTCATTAATAGTATAACACAATAATTGACAAATTTCAACAGTTAAATCACTATCAATGTCAACATTTACGATAAAACGTACAGCAACATCTTTCAGTCACAATGCAAATTTTGTTATCATCTGACATCACCAATCCAGCCATAACTGCTTTTTTACTTTTCACAAGGTTATCAAACCTATCCTATTGAATCATGTGAAAAACCCCGAAACCGACCGCAGTCGATTTCGGGGTTTTTGTTTGTTATATGTCTATCTGTTCAATCAGACTAAGTAATCAGCCTTCGTTGATAGCAGCCTGTGCAGCAGCAAGACGAGCAATCGGAACTCTGAACGGTGAGCATGATACATAGTCAAGACCGATCTTATGGCAGAACTCAACAGAAGACGGGTCGCCGCCGTGCTCGCCGCAGATACCTGTGTGGAGCTCCGGACGTGTTTCCTTGCCAAGCTTGAGAGCTGTCTTCATGAGTGAGCCAACGCCAACCTGATCGAGCTTAGCAAACGGATCATTCTCAAAGATCTTAGCATCATAGTAAGCCTCAAGGAACTTACCAGCATCATCACGGCTGAAGCCGAATGTCATCTGTGTGAGGTCGTTTGTACCGAAGCAGAAGAACTCAGCTTCCTTAGCAATCTCATCAGCTGTAAGAGCAGCACGAGGAATCTCGATCATTGTGCCGACAGCATACTTGATATCTGAGCCTGCAGCAGCGATCTCAGCATCAGCTGTTTCAACTACTACATTCTTAACGAACTTAAGCTCTTTGATATCGCCAACGAGCGGAATCATGATCTCAGGCTGGAAATCCCAGTCCGGATGAGCCTTCTTGACATTGATAGCCGCACGGATAACAGCAGATGTCTGCATCTTTGCAATTTCAGGATATGTAACTGCAAGACGGCATCCACGATGACCCATCATCGGGTTGAACTCGTGGAGAGAATCAATGATTGCCTTGATCTGCTCAACTGTCTTACCCTGAGCATCAGCAAGCTTCTTGATGTCCTCATCCTCTGTCGGAACGAACTCATGAAGCGGCGGATCGAGGAATCTGATTGTAACGGGGTTGCCCTCAAGAGCCTCATAAAGAGCCTCAAAGTCGCCCTGCTGTAC
>JAFVEY010000010.1 GCA_017475765.1 Clostridia bacterium
CATAAGTATAAATACCGCTGCCGCCTGTTGCTGCACCCTTTACAGTAATTGCTTCGCCAACATTAAAGCTTGTCTTGCTCACGGTTGTATTATTCACTAAACCTGCTGCTGCGGTTACTGTGAAATCCTTGACTGCAGAAGCTCCGGCGTTGTCCTTTGCATACACTCTGATATTGAATGTTCCTGCCGAAGACGGCTTGAAGGTTGCTGTTGTTGTCGAGCCGAACTTTGTCCATGCGGTCGCTGTGCTTCTCTTATAATAGAATTCATAAGTATAAGTACCGCTGCCGCCTGTTGCTGCGCCCTTTACAGTAATTGCTTCGCCAACATTAAAGCTTGTCTTGCTGACGGTTGTGCTGTTTGTCAGAACATTTGTATTTGTACCTTCTGCTGTGAAGGTCTTGGAAACTGTTGCTGTCTTGCCTGTTGCATCAGTAATCACACACTTGATTGTGTGTTTGCCTGATGTACCCGGCTTCCATGTGTAGGTTGCAGTTGTGTTGGAAGCTTTAACTACGGTATTATCGACAGAGAATTCATACTTATAAGGAGCTGTTCCGCCGTAGCCGATAGCCTTAAGTGTAAGAGCAGTTGTTGTGAGCTGCGGAGCAGATTTATCTGTACCGAAGTTCACCTGGAGAGGTGTGGTAGTATCATCGCTGCCACCGCCGCCGGTGCCGTTCTTGCCGATTCTTGCAAAAGCTGTTGTAATGTAGTCTTCATCACTCTTTTCAAAGCTGTTGTTTTCCTGTGAACCTGCCGAGTCATCAAGATCCGCATTGTCATTCATAGAAAGATCATAAGGCAGGCAATCCAGAGCAGATTTACCCATGGTAGCTAAAAGAAGGACACCGATACCGTTTGACTCAATATCGCTCTTTGTGATGCCAAGCTCGCTGAGCGGAATAGACATCTCATAGAAGAAGTCCATAGAAGCGCTGTCATGTCCCTTCGTATTGAAATCAACCCAGGCAGCTGATTCATTTGTCATATCACCTACGACACGGTTGTTATTAACACCATAAGCACCGTTAATACCATAAACATTTTTGCTGAGAATGCCTTTGCCATACTTCATTGAAATCTTAGATGTTGTAGCATTCAGAATTTCAACAGGATTCAGACCTGTGCTGTCGCCACTATATACGAACGGACCGTTGCCGCCCTTTGTGTTGATAGAAATCAGTCTGTTGAAGCTATTCTTGAAGGAAAGCCCCGAACCCCAGATTGTTCCACCTGTGGTAAGCTGACCCTTATTGCCGATTGCATCGCTGCTCTTGCCTGTATCAATAGCGATGAAGAACGGAAACTCCTGTGTCTGCCAGAGTGTACCCTGTGAAAGCGGATAATTATCGTTAGGAGCAACCACATCCTGCACATTCGTCATTTCCCACATAAGGTAGAGGTTGCTGTCATCGTATGCGCCGTAGAGAGCATAGAGGTCAACACCAACTTCATACATTGAATTCGGACGATATACACGAGGATCATCATTTGCGGTGCCCTGTGCAATCAGCATAGAGCTGTCCCAATCTGAAAGATCACCGTCAACTTTGATCGTCTTATTCTTGCCTACGCCTGCTTTGTTGGTTGAATAGTAGCTTGCGAGTGAAGCAGAAGAGCTGGTTGTCTTCTTTACATACTTCTTCTCATAAGTGAAGGTATAGCTCTTCTTTGTGCCGTCTGATCCGACAGCTGTTGTTTCTACCGTTACAGTAGAATCACCGATCTTGCCTTCGCCTATTGTGACTGTCTTTGAGCCTGTAAATTCCTTTGTGGGACCGCCGTCAACAGAATAAGTACCCTTAGTTGCATTCGCAAGTGTAAGTGTAATGTCAAGAGTTTCTGCTGTAAAGCTTGTACCGGAAGCCTTGTCTGAGGTAACTGTGGGATCCTTTATTACAGGTGTATCGCTGTAAGCCTCCCACTTGTTGCCTGTGCTGAACTTCATGGAGGTATTGCCTATTTCAAGACCCGGTTCATTGTCTCCCGGATATCTTTTATCTGCCGAATTTGTGCCATCGCTGAATATAATACGTCCTGTGCCCTTATAATCATTAACATCAAGCACATAATAGCCTGCGGAATTTTTTTCTGTCAGCTTCACGCCCGGCCATGCTGCCATTTCTTTGACAGAAGTTCCGCTTCCATCATAAACATAGGCATATACATTTGACCAGTTGTAGCCGCTGTTGTCGAAATAAGCCTTAACAACGGCATTCGGATCAACCTTAGTATATGTATACTTTGCAGTAGCAGTTTTACCGTCCTCACCTGTTGCGGAAAGTGTAAGTGTAACGCTGCTGCCGACAGATGTTGAAGAACCGAATGTAATTGTTTTGCCGTTTGTATAAGTACCGGACTGACCGTCGCTTGTCTGGTAAGAACCGGATGTAGCACCTGTTACATTAAGAGTAGCAGTTACGCTGCTTGTAAAGCTGGAATCTCCCGGAGCAGCAGAAACTGTTGCACCTTTCTTTATATCCTGTGCGTTATATACAACCGCAATACCGGTATTACCGATATTACCTGAAATCGTTCCGTTTGATACGGTAAATGTGCTGCCTGTGATCTGATCCGTATATGTACCGTTTGCTATCTTGTGAGACGGAACACTTACCGATGTCGAACCGCCGCTCATATTAACAAGAACGACACCTGCTGTGCCACGCTCGTTGTATGCAACGCTGCCTGAAGAAGAAAGATATTCTGTCTGACCGACAAAGCTGTTATTAAACAGATTGACAGCCTTAACTTCTGTATTAGCCCAGGCAGTTGTGTCGCCTTGACCCATCATTGCAGTATTCCAGTTGCTCGGACGTGCCAGATACATACCGCAGGCCTCTGCTCTTGTTCCAACCAAAGCCCATGTCTTGTTTATATTATAATCACTCACATAGTTGGATGTACCTGCCTGATAGGTATCGTGTGATTCATTCCAGAGTACAGCTCTGCTTCCCTTGATGCTTGAACCGTCATCAAGGTTGAAATCGCTTCTTTTTGCACCTTCGGCATTGGAACCGTTAACGGCATTCCGGATACTGTTAGAAACGGAGCTGAGCGTAATGCTCATATATGATGTATAGGAATTAACGATATTCTGTCCATTTCCTGCATCGTCGTCACCGGTTGTTTTGTCAAGAACCTCGCCATAGTAATACGGTGTAATACCCTTTGTACTCTGTGCATAACTTGTTGTTGTATTGAGGACGTTGGGCCAGAACTGACTTCCTGTTGAATCGGCAGGCGTTTCAATATGCTTGGCACCGTCAAAACGGAAACCGTCCGCACCGCAGTCAATACATTCCTTAAGGAATTTGATAGCTGCCTCCTGAACCTGCTGATTGCCTGTGTTAAGATCCGGCACACCGTCCATACAATACTGTGTGATATCATAACGGGTTTTATACCAGCTGTTGGTTTTTATATCATGCCAGAACGAGCTGTTATTCCTGTACTCTGCCGGAATTGTCGGTGATAAATCGTTCTTTGACTGGTTAGCCATGTGATTCAGAACTGCATCTACGATAACACGCACACCGTATTTATGAGCTTCATCGCACATAGCCTTAAACTCAGCTGCTGTACCGAGTGCGCCTGTACCGTTGGCATTTGTTTCAATTGTAAAGTCTGCAGGCTGGTACTGAACCCACCAGCTGCCTTTGGCTGTTTTGCCTGACGTTCCTTCCTTGGCCGTCTGGATCGGGGAAGTCTGAACAGCAGTAAAGCCCTGCTCTGCAATCTGCGGTATTTTTTCTTTGATTGCATTGAAAGACCAGTTGAAGCATTGAAGAATTGATCCGTCCTGCTGATTGTCAACCAGATAGTTTGTTGAAGACGAAGCAGCTTGTACATTTAGTGGTGCAACCGCAGCGCCAAGTCCGGTAAAAGTGGTAGTAAGCAAAGCAGCAGAAAGAAATACGCTTGCAACCTTGCTTCCCACACTAAAACGGCTTGACTGTGTTTTTTTGTTCATCAAAAATCACACTCCGTTTTAATAAAATTTGGATATTCGTACTGTTTTCAGCGCTTAGGTATGCTTGTATTTTTTGTCTTTGACTGACTGCTTTTCAAAGTCTTTTTCAAGCAAATCCCGACGCCTCAAATCCAAATTGATTATACATTTTTTTCTTATGCTTGTAAAGTTGCCCAAAAATATATAACAATTCTTATCAAGAATTTAAACCCATATTTCTTTGTATGTTATGTTTAAATATTTATTTATTTTTTATTTATTATAACGGGCATATTATTCACTAATATACATTTTGCACAAATATTTTTCTTATTTTTAATATTTTTAACAATTATTTTTCTTATGCAATTTCATCAAATATCCCCTCGTATACGAACGGGTATTCGGCATTTCGACTGTATTGTTTTCGTAATATTGACACACATTCCTAAATTGAAAAGCCGGCGGAAGTTTTTCCGACGGCTCTCGACAATCAAAACAATGTATTCACTCTTTATTCAAATTATTTTACAAAAGAATCTATGCAATCAGTATCGGTCAATCACTTACTGCTTCCGGCTTGTATACCATTATAACAGAATTGACACGCTGATCCTCTACATCCTTGACTGTAATAAATAGCTCTTTATAACGGAACTGGCTGCCCTTGTCGGGAATATCACCAATCTGTTCTATCACCCAGCCTCCAACAGATTTGCTGTCGGAATCTATATATCTGTCGTCCTTATCAACCAGCTCAAGCATATCATCTATATTCATATCGCCGCTGATCTCATACTCATTCTCGCTCAGCTTTTTGAATTTATGCTCGACTTCCTCATCCTCATCCCATATATCTCCCACAAGCTGTTCAAGAAGATCCTCCATTGTCACAATCCCCAAGGTTCCGCCGTAATCATCCGTGACAACGGCAAGGTGCAGACGCTTATATTTAAAATCCGCCAACAGCGATGAAAGCTTTTTGCTGCGGTAAATAAAATAGGCAGGCTGTATCAATTTCTCAAGATCGACAGGTTCGTCTTTCAGCATAGCCTCCAGATAATCTCTTGTGTGGAGGACGCCGATGATATTGTCGATATTATCACGATAAACAGGTATTCTCGAATATCTTTCCGAAACGATGATATCCAGTATTTCCTCACAGCTGTCCTGAATATCGACAGCAACCATATCCACTCTCGGTGTCAGGATATCATAAGCGGTTTTCTCGTCAAAATCAAGCGCCGACTGTACCAGCTCGCTTTCCTGCTCTTCAAGAACGCCCTCCTCTTCGATGCTCTCAACGATATATTTCAGCTCATCCTCTGTGACAGTCGGTGTCTTATCTCCGCCCTTATTCTTGCTCATTACACTAACAAACATATCCTTCAGCTTCAGAAGCAGAAATGTCACAGGCGTAAGAATCACTATCAGAAAATACAGTACAGAGGCAGTCGCCATGCAGATTTTTTCGCTGTTTTCAATCGCATAGTTTTTCGGCAGAACCTCGCCGCATATCAGCACAACAACAGTAATAACAATCGTACTGACAAGAGTTCCCACAGCATCGCCGAGAAATGATACGAAAAGCAGCGTTGCAAGCGCCGAAGAAGCAATATTGACGATATTGTTCCCCACCAGTATCGTGGAAAGAGCCTTGTCATAATGCTCTATAATATCGAGCGCTTTTTTCGCCTTTTTACTGCCGTTTTCGGCATAATTTTTCATACGCACCTTACTGACGGACGAATATGCCGTTTCTGCTGCCGAAAAAAATGCCGAAAACATTACCAGAACCGCAATAACAGCTGTCATCAGCCACAAATTCAAAAATTATCACTCCCGGTATTTTTATGGTTGGTACATCCCTTTATTACCTCGTAAATTTCATCAGGCTTCTCAGTTACGATAAAAAGCATCTGCTTTTTATTTTCCCCTATACGCTCTTCCGTCAATGTTCATCATCAAAATCATCCTCATCATAGAAATCATGTCTGTCATCAATGATTTCACTCTGACGCATTTTCATTCTTATCCTGTCATTTTCAACAGCATCGGAAAGTGTATTCTTAAATTCCCGTATGTGTCTGATATTTTTTACTTCAAGCGTAGGATTCGTCTTATCGTGTGCATATATAACAAGTGTTCCCAATCCGAACATTTTCTGCCAGATCGTTCTCGACATCGTCATATCGGTTACTCTGTACATCAGTATCTCATTTTCAACGCTTTTCAGAAGTCCGCTCTGAATGATAATTTTCTTTTCTGTCAGAATATATTTCGTAAACGTCCAAGGGATGCCGAAAAAGCCCCATCTTTTTCTCTCCCTCATCAATTCCCTGCCGCCGGATGTTGTCTTTGCAGGCATAGTCATTCCTCCTCTATATACAAATTCAGTTATGGCAGATAATCCTGTCATAACTGAATTTTAAACGATTTGTCACATTTTGTCAATCGTATTATCCGCTGAAACAGATATATTTTAATAATATCACAACATCACATCAGTCACCGAAGCAAATACCGATATTCTTGGCATCCTTGATGATCGGACTGTCAACAGGAACACCCTTGAGCTTGCCTGCCACCTCGCTGAGCGGAACGGGAACGACTTCTCCGTTTACCATACCTGTCATAAAGCCGTATTTGCCCTCAATAATCAGCTGTGCACACGCTGCACCGAAGCGTGTGGTAATAAATCTGTCATAAGCATCAGGGCTTCCGCCTCTCTGGAAATGACCGGGAACGGTAACTCTTGTTTCCTGACCGGTTGCCTCCTCAATCTCGTGGGCGATCTTGTAGGAAATGGACGGATACATCAGATTAGCGATTGCTTCCTTCTTTTTCTTTTTCGGAAGGCTTGCGATATCATCGGATATAGCACCCTCGGCAACAGCAAGGATAGAGAATGTCTTGCCGTTTTTTGTTCTGTCCTTGACACAGTCGATGACCTTTTTGATATTGTATGGTATCTCAGGAATCAGAATCACGTCCGCACCGCCTGCAATACCTGCATGAAGCGTAAGCCATCCGGCTTTATGACCCATACACTCAACAATAAACACTCTTCCGTGAGAAGTTGCTGTTGTGTGGATACAGTCTATCACATGGGTTGCAATATCAACAGCGCTTTGGAAACCGAAGGTTACATCCGTTCCCCAAATATCGTTATCAATTGTTTTCGGCATTGATACGACATTCAGCCCCTCCTCAGAAAGCATATTGGCACTTTTATGAGTTCCGTTGCCGCCGAGAACAACAAGGCAGTCGAGCTTCAGATCGGCATAAGTCTTTTTCATTGCCGCAACCTTGTCTACATTTGTTTCATCATCAATAACTCTCATCTGCTTGAACGGCTGACGGGATGTTCCCAGTATCGTACCTCCTCTGGTAAGAATACCGGAAAAATCCTCCGGCTGCATAAGACGGTATTCGCCGTTGATCAGACCCCTGTATCCGTCGATGATACCGTAAATTTCCACTTTCTTTCCGTAATGGTCATACAGACCCTTTGCAAGACCTCTGATTGCCGAGTTAAGACCCTGACAGTCGCCTCCGCTTGTAAGAACACCTACTCTTTTCATTTCAGACACTCTCCTTTTTTGGTTATAGTAATTGATTAATCATTATTTTGTAATCAGATTTTCAGAGGTTCCCTTTTATTGTTTAGGATCCTCAGATAAGGGCATGAGCGGTTTAAAGCGATTTTCCTCGCTGACAACCGTCTTTTTTGCCGACAGCGCCTTTTTGGCCATATCTGAAAATTCCCTCTGACAATTTCTGGGTTTCTTTCCCCTGCGGTCAAGAAGCTCATAGGTTGTATCCGGATTCTGTATCCTCGTGTTAAGCACATCCTTGAGCATTGTTTCCATGATGCCGAACGAGCGGTCGATGAGATCGGAATCCTCAATCGGGAACACAAGCTCCACTCGCTTATCCAGATTTCTCTGCATCCAGTCTGCCGACCCCATATATATCTTCCTGTTGCCGCCGTTTTCAAAAATAAAGATACGGCTGTGTTCCAGAAGCTGACCAACGATACTGCGGACGGTAATATTTTCGCTGATACCTTTGATACCCGGAACAAGGCAGCAGATTCCTCTGACGATCAGCGTTATTTTTACTCCTGCCTGCGAAGCCTCATAAAGCAGCTTTATGAGCGACGGATCAACAAGAGAATTGACCTTTGCCACAATTCCCGACGGCAGTCCTGCAAGGGCATTTTCCGATTCGTGACGTATCATTTCTTCAAAGAAGGTTCTCAGCCCTGTCGGCGCAACCTTCATTTTATGATAAACCGGCGGAGTGCTGTAACCTGTTATAACATTGAACAGCGAAGAAGCGTCCTCACCGAATTTTTCATCACAGGTAAACATTCCTATATCCGTATAAAATCTTGCTGTACTGTCATTATAGTTGCCTGTTCCCATATGAAGGTAGCGTCTCAGACCGTCCTCCTCATTTCTCACAACAAGCACTATCTTACAGTGAGTCTTAAGTCCCTGAAGTCCGTATATGACATGACAGCCTGCTTTTTCAAGCTTTTTTGCCCAGCCGATATTATTTTCCTCATCAAATCTTGCCTTAAGCTCCACAAGAACCGTTACCTGCTTTCCATTTTCAGCCGCTTTGATAAGAGCCGCAATAATCGGCGAGTGACCGCTCACACGGTACAGCGTCTGCTTGATGGCAAGAACATCCGGATCCTTTGCCGCCTGATTGATGAATTTAATGACTGAATCAAAGCTCTCGTAAGGGTGATGAACCATCCTGTCCTTTTCCCTTATTGCCTGAAAGACATCATCATAGCCGAAAAAATCGGCAGCCGGACTGACAGGCGTGATAGGCTTGAAGCGAAGCTCATCCAGACCGTCCAGACGGCAGAACTTAGAAAGGAAAGTAAGATCCAGCGGACCGCTGACTTCATATATTTCTCTGCTGCTGACATCAAGCATATCAACCAGAAAATTCTTGAGCGCTTCATCGCATTTTGAGATAAGCTCCAAACGAACCGGATCGCCTCTCTGGCGCTTTTTAAGCGAATGTTCAATTTCTACAAGAAGATCGTCTGCTTCCTCATCTATATCAAGATCGCTGTCTCTTGTGATTCTGAACGGACAGCAGGCTTTGATTTTGTAAAGTTCGAAAAGCTCTGACAGCCTGCTGATGATGATATCTTCCAGCAGCACAAAAGCTCGTCCGCTGTCGGAAGGTATTTCAACATATCTCTGAAGTATGGACGGAACCTGAACAACAGCAAAAATATCCTCCCCCTCTTTAGACAGGCGAACGGCTATATTAAGACTTTTGTTTGCCAGCAGCGGAAAGGGACGGGATGTATCAACGGCAAGCGGCGTCAGTACGGGAAAAACAAACTTTTCAAAATAAGTGTCAAGCTGCTGTTTTTGTGATTTGTTCAGTTCATCAATTGCAAGAAATCTCAGCCTGCATTTTTTAAGCGCAGGCAGAAGCGAACGGTTAAGGCATGAATACTGCTTTTTAGCAAATTCGTGTATTTTTTCCGTCAGGCGCTCAAACTGCTGATCTGCATTCATTCCCGACTCATCAGGCTTTCTGCCTTTCGGAGAGTGCATTCTGTCCATAACGCCCGCAACACGAACCATAAAGAATTCATCAAGGTTGGAGGCTGTTATAGCAAGAAAATTGACTCTTTCAAGGATAGGATTTTCCTTTTCAAATGCCTCCTCAAGAACACGGCTGTTAAAATCCATCCAGCTCAGTTCACGGTTATGATAAGGGAAGTCCTGAGCGGAATGAAGCTTTGACGGTTTGAGCTGAGCCTTTGAAGCAGGCTTGGCTTTTTCCTTTGTCCTGCTCTCCTTTTTATCCTTCAATTCTTCTTTTTTCTTGTCGCTCACTTTGATCACCTTTCTGACCATACATAATATTTCCTCAATTATAACAAATTATTATAAAAACTTCAATAGATTTTATACATTTTGTTTCAATTGATATTAATAGTTACTACTGAAGGAAAAACACAAAATAAAAAAGGGACAAGCGTCACATACCTGTCCCCTTTGACCGTATCAGTTATTTTCCCTTAGTGCCTGCTGTAGCCACACATAACCGAGATCCAGCGCTGTAAACAGACTTGGTTTTTCACCGGTTTTAACAACAGCCTTCTGCGGGCTTACATTAATATCGGTATTCAGAAGCTGAACAAAAACCTTATCAGCAACCTGAAGATCACCGACAGATTGAATGGCACCCTCTCCGTCTGACAAAACAGGCTTAACTGCTTTTTTTGATCTTACCTGCATCCTTACAACATAAGGATCCTTCATGTCGCCATAAAAAAGCAAATCACCGCTTCTTACCAAAGGTTTTCCCTTATACATAGGAAACTTAGACTTTCCTTCTGCCATAATTATTCCTCCCATCACAAAAACATAAAACGCACATCAAACATCAAGATAGCTCTTTAAAAGAATCTCCAGCAGATCATCCCTGTCGATCTTGCTGATAAGACTTCGTGCGTTATTGTGTGTAGTGATATAGGTGGGATCCTCCGACAGAATATAACCCACCATCTGATTAATAGGGTTATAGCCCTTCTGCTCCAAAGATCTATACACCGTTGTCAATATTGTTCTGACAGATTCTTCCCGATTATTCGGAATTGAAAATACGATTGTTTTATCACTTGCGTCCTTACGCATCTATATCACCTCCACAAATTAGTTATATTTTAACACATATCACGCCTGATTACAATAGATTTTTATTAATTTTTATCCTCTCACGATAATCCGGTCGTTTTATATACAATTTATCAGCCATTATGTAAAAAACAGTTATTACATCAAAAATCATCCGGCTATATCTGATCCTTCTGTTTCCATCAGTTATCCGTAGCGAGCAAACCTTGAATTTCAGCTTCATCTGTTTTGAAAAACTCTGCAATTTCTTTGACAGAACGACCTATTGCCAAAAGATTTTTCACTAATTCTGCCTTACCCTCTGCTTTACCTTCTGCTTTACCTTCCGCTTTACCTTCTGCTTTACCCTCAGCTCTGCTTTCTTTTCTGACAGCAATATCATACTGTTCACGCTGAGCCTGCTCATCAAATAAATCTGACAACATAGTTACTACCTCCTGTTTATGTTGGTTAAGAAAATCGGTCAGATAGCCTTTTTCAAGGCATATCCTTATGGTTTCCCCGATACATTCAAGTTTATTGCCGTAAATCTTACGCTGTTCGTCATAGACCTTGCTGAACCCTATATACTGCCCGTAAATCGTATTGCTTTCAGGCTGTCTGAGTATCTTCACCCTGA
>JAFVEY010000001.1 GCA_017475765.1 Clostridia bacterium
GCATATGCTTTCAATAGGCGCATTCAATGCACTTCTCAAAACCCTTGAAGAGCCGCCGCCCCATGTCGTTTTTATCCTTGCAACCACCGAGGTTCACAAGTTGCCGGCTACGATACTTTCACGCTGCCAGCGCTTTGATTTTCATAGGATATCCCCTTCGGATATCGCAGAACGGATTCAGTTTGTATGTACAAACGAAAATGTTGTGATTGACGAGAATGCAGCGCTGCTGCTTGCCGGCATCGCTGATGGTGCAATGAGAGATGCTCTTTCGCTGCTTGATCAATGTATGGGCAGGGGAAACCATATCACGGAAAGTATCGTCCGTCAGACAGCAGGACTTGCCGACAAGAGTCATCTGCTTTCCATAACCGATTCGGTCATTCAAAAGAACGGCGCAGCCGCCATAGAAATGGTTGATGAGCTTTACAGAAACTCAAAGGATATGGCAAGACTTTGTGATGAGCTTACATCGCATTTCCGTGAGCTTATGCTGATTAAATCCGTTAAGAAACCAAGAGATATTATCATCATGTCCGAGGAGGACTTTGCTAAAGCCAATGATCAGGCGCTGGCGCTTCCTATGGTTGAGGTAGTCGCTGCAATAGATGCTCTTCAGACTGCGGCAGAAAAAATGCAGAAAGGCGCCAACAGAAGAATTGAAATGGAAATGACTCTTGTTCGTCTGTGTACGCCCTCGATTTCTAAAAATATGGATCCGGCTCTGGAAAGCAGAGTTGCAGCTTTGGAAAAAGCGATAGCAGCTTTGAGATCTATGCCGCAGACACAGGAGTATAAACCTGCCGCTTCGGTCAGAGCTCCTGCACCGCAGATGAAAATGCCCAGCGCCGACAAGATGGAAATGCTAAGGAAAAATGCGGTTCCTTTTACGGCTTGGCCTGATGTCATCGAGGAGATAAAGAAAACCTCAAGAACAATTGCAGCAGGATTTGAAGGCAGCACGGCTTATATCAGCGGTAAGTATATTCTGGTGGATTCACCCAAAGAAATATGCTATGAGCTGCTCAGAAAATCATCTCAGCGAGATAGCGTGAAAAGCGCTATCAGGTTAATTACAGGTCAGGATTATAGTCTCGGAAGGTATTCCTATCCCGACGAGGTCAAAGAGGATGACGCACTTTCACGGTTAATGACTGATTTTAAATCGGCAGGAATACCTGTTGATGAAAAGAAATAAATTTAATTAAAATAAAATTGGAGGAAACAAAAATGAAAGCTAGATTACCACAAGGATACAGCAAGGGCGGAGCAGCCAATCTTCAGCAGCTCGCTCGTCAGGCACAGAAAATGCAGGAGGAAATGGATGAAGCAAGCAAGGAGCTTGATGAAAAGGAATATTCTGCAGCAGCAGGCGGCGGAGCTGTTACGGCAGTTGTAAAGGGCAGCCTTGAGATCCAGTCAATTGAAATCAGCAAGGATGTTGTCGATCCGGAGGATATAGATATGCTTTCCGATCTCATTATTGCAGCAGTCAATGAGGCTATCAGAAAGGCTCGTGATGAAAAGGCTGAAAAAATGGATAAGATTTCCGGCGGATTGAATGTTCCCGGTCTGTTCTGATTATGGCTGAATATAGTGTTTCAGCATTGTCAAGACTGATAGAGCAGTTTGAACGCCTGCCGGGAATAGGACATAAATCTGCAGCAAGGCTTGCATATCATGTTCTGTCGATGCCGGAGCAGGAGGCGAAAAAATTCTCTGACGCCATTCTTGACGCTCATAAAAAAATACATTATTGCAGTATATGCTGTAATTTATCTGACACAGATATTTGTTCGATATGCTCTGATGAAAGACGTGACAGATCAATCATTTGTGTTGTTGAGGACACAAAAGACGTTATGGCTCTTGAAAAAACAAGAGAATTCAATGCGACCTATCATGTTCTTCACGGGGTAATATCGCCGCTCAGCGGCATTTCTCCCGATATGATCAGGATCAAGGAGCTTCTTCTTCGTCTGAATAATGATGAAGTAAAGGAAGTGATTATGGCAACAAACGCTACCGTTGAGGGAGAGGCAACAGCCATGTATGTCAGCAAGCTGATCAAGCCGATGGGGATAAAGGTAACACGTCTTGCCTATGGTATTCCTGTCGGTGCCGACCTTGAATATGCCGATGAGGTCACTCTTTCAAGAGCGATCCAGGGGCGGAATGAAATATAAAGGAGGAGCTTTCGTGGCAAAGGAGTCAACAAAAACAATAGCACAGAATAAAAAAGCACACCATGATTACTTTGTTCTCGAAAGCTTTGAAACAGGCATTGAGCTGTGCGGAACAGAGGTGAAATCTCTGAGGCAGGGAAGAGTTAATCTGAAAGATGCCTGGTGTACGATAGAGGACGGCGAGCTTTGGGTCAAGGGAATGCACATCAGTCCTTATGAGCAGGGCAATATATTCAACCGTGATCCGCTGCGTGTCCGCCGTCTGCTGATGCACAAAAGAGAGATTATGCGTCTTTTCGGAACCGTAAAGCAGGAGGGATATTCTCTGATACCCCTTTCGCTTTATTTCAAGGGCTCACGGGTAAAGCTGCAGCTTGGTCTTTGCAAGGGCAAGAAACTTTATGATAAGCGCAGCGATATGGCTGCAAAAGCGGCTAAGCGTGATATTGAACGTGCTATCAAAGAAAAAAACCGTTAAAATTCTTTCCATTTTCCGTGTATTATCCGGAATCATATATTCCGGATCAATTATATGGGAGCGCAATGGCTTCGACGGGGAGTGTGAACATGGGTAAGCGAGCAGTGGCTTTGCGGAACCACTTTAAAATCCGTAATTTCTTAAATAATAAACGACAACAATAATACTGTTGCCCTTGCCGCTTAATTAGGCAAGCGTTCGTTCTCGGAGTACCACGGCTGAGTTCGGGCGTCGATTAGTGGTGAACGTGAACGGAAGATCGGCTCGTCTTCCGTCATGACTCTGAGCCTACCGAAGCACTCAGCCTGCCTGTCGGCGGAGTGCTGGGGGAATCCTAAATGACACGCTGCGCTCGGAGAAAGCCTTTGGGAGTGCTTCTCGGACAGGGGTTCGATTCCCCTCGCTTCCACCACCGGCGAGCCGCCGGTCCCAATATCGCGTTCTACTATTGTAGGGCGCGATAATTTTTTGCTACGCTCCGAATAATATCGATTTGTTACTTCTTTATAGTGCGTGACCGCACGGGACGATTCGCATAGTCGCTCCCTGCGGTCGCTTGTTTTTCAGGAGTTCAAGTCCCGTGCTGTGTTCCAGCGCCGGTGGGGCATTTTTTGATTTTTACGTGAAACACCTTGGCAGACTGATATTTTCACGCTATAATATATACGAAAGAGATATCATGCTATACATAAATCTTTTTTCGTTTCCCTCCCGGTTTTAACCAATAGCCGGGAGGGAGTTTTTTTAGTTTGCCCGAAATGGGCAGTAACTTGGCGGTGAAAGTCCGCTACACGCTTGGCAGTAGGAAGTGTTAGCAGAGGGCAAGGGTGTCCACCGTGAGGTGGAATCTGAAGTAAGCCTAAAGCAAACTCTCGGTCTGAC
>JAFVEY010000011.1 GCA_017475765.1 Clostridia bacterium
CCCATCAGATCCGGGATATTAGTTCCCGAATTGCCATAAGCAATGATTTTGCCTGGCGGTACATTATTTGCATCGTAATATTCATCTACGCTGCTTGTGACACGGTGGTCAGCGCAAAATACCGCAGAATTGTTGATTCCCGCTATTTGCCCCCTGACAGCTGCACCTGCACTTTCATAAACTATACCATCATTACCTATACGAACATCAATGAGTTCGCTGTTATTTTCAGTATCGGTATTGTGAGTAACTAAATTATTCACTCTTGCAGCAAGCCTGATAAATGCAGCATCGTCAATTTTAGCGGGATTGATTTCTCCTTTTAATTCTGTCAATCTTCAACATCTCCTTTAAGTGTAACCGCCGGCTCCACAATAAAATGACTGCATTTTACAATTCTCTGATAGCTACCGTCACTCATTTTTATACCGCAGTCATAATAATATCTTTTTGCAGTAATGTTTGTTTCTTCGGCGGTCAGCATTAATATGTATCGTCCGTCATAAAATTCATTTTCTGTCAATGTTTTAAGAATAATATGTGGTGCAGCAGGAAATGGTCTTTCTTTTATACCGAACAATATTTTATCACCACTTACAAGCGTATAACTTCTGCCGTCAAGTGTTGTTAATCTGATCGCTTTATACAGAGTATCACCCTGAGTAACAATGATCGTTTTGCCTATTGTTATCACCTCACTAATACTGTGCCAATACCGTATAGGTGCTTCCATCTACGGTTATATTGGTAGCTTTGTAATGATTGTTATTAATAATAATTGCCGTGGCTTTCAGCGTAGCACCTCCCCCTGCATTTTGATAAAAGCTACCCACTTCTACGCCGTTGTCATCAACAATAGAAATTTCACTACTGATAGGAACATCAGAATGTATTCTTCCCGATTGGCGGCTCAATGTATATCCATCTAAAATCAACTTCTCGCATGAAAGTGTATCCGTAGTAACATAGCCTTTACCATCATCATCTGTACCGATAAATGTCTTTTCATCATCCCGTTTTCCTACAAGGATTCTGTTAGCAGTCACTACTCCGTTACCCGCCTGACTGACAAACATAGATGCAAGTACCTTTCCGTTTCTGTCGTATAGCGTAATTCCATTCGTCCATATCTGCATCCTGTCTCCACTAGATAAGGCCATTTTTATTTCGCCATTATCCATATTTATCTCGATATTACCATTGTTATCAGATATTACTCCGGCTTTGATCAGATCAGCAAGCAGCGTACCGGTTTTGATGAGTGACGCATTAAGCATACCTGTTTTTATGAAGTCTGCAACTATCTCACCGTCCATAGTTATCGCTGTTTCATACGGACCTGCATAACCATTTCGGGAATAGCCAAGCCCCGATACATTCCAACGCCATACTTTTTTTGCGGTAAATATTGATGGTGTATCCATGATAAGAATCTCATCAGGTTCGCCGTCACCGTTGCTATCATACAGAACGACATAACCACCCTGATTTCCCGTTATTCGTGATGTAGCACGGCTTACAGCAATCTGCATAAAAGATCTTGTACTCTTAACACTATTGCTTACCTGATTAATAGACTGCGTGACGGTCTGAGCAAAATTGCTTGTCGCATTGCCCAGCTCCATTTCAACATATCTTTCAGCAAGACTGTCGTATACGGTTCTTATGATTTTTGCCTTGATTTTCTCTCCGGCTTTCTCATGAATGATCGGCACAGTATCGCACAATCCACACCTCTCCAGAGCTGCCACATTCTTGTATTCCTCCGTCTGCCACAGAGGAATGAACGAAACATTATAATTGTATGCAACACTATCCAGATCGTTGGCTTTTATAAAAGATTTTGCCTTTGCCTGAAGCTGTGCGACCGTCGGAGGTTCATTGAAATATGTGGATAAATCCAGAAAATAACAACGCTCAAACGGGAGTGAAGAAGCCCTGTCAAGTGTGATTAATTTATTCGGCAATTCAACATATATGCCCTCACTTTCATTGCTGTAAAACGGGTATACGTGTGTATATGTATTTGTAATATCGCTGTCACAGCGGAAGCCTGTAAGGTTTTTGGCATAGCGTATTTCCGTAGCTTTTTCCTGTCCTCTTGCTTTATGCAGTTTAATATTATAATTATCGAATTCATATTCGCCGCCGAATGTATCAATCACCGAGCCTTCTGTTCCGGCAAGCATTTTGCCCACAGAGGACGGTATCTCCAGATTGACTGTATTGACACTATCAATATCCGTCCATGCAGTAAACTCGGAGGATGTTTTCACAGAGGTCAGCATATCATTTATCACAGCTGACGGAACGCCGCTGTATTTACCTCTTGCAGCAGGTATACCGCTGAGAGTGTATCGTATATGTTCACAATAAAATGCAACTGTTCCGTATATCGGCTTTGAAGGCTTGTATATTCTGAATTTCTGCGGTTCTGATATATCATTCGGCTTTGCTAAGATATAGCATCCCTTTTCAATACTTCCAAACAAATCGGAT
This sequence comes from Clostridia bacterium, assembly GCA_017475765.1. Lineage (GTDB taxonomy): Bacteria > Bacillota > Clostridia > Oscillospirales > Acutalibacteraceae > UBA1213. Next base: position 2,500 of record JAFVEY010000011.1, read on the forward strand.
TGCATAGGATAATCCACTTCGGCTTCAAAGATTCCGTTTCGTTCCTCGGTGACATAACATTTGGTGCAGTCGGCAAGAGCTCCGAGCCGCTTGCCGTCAGCGCTGTATAAAACAGGTATCATAATCTGCACCACCTTGGTTTAATTTTTGCAGATTCATACCCGTTTCCCAGAAAGATTATAGTATTGTCTCCCTTTGCCAGCTCAGGGTATTCGCCCGAAAACAGATCGGAGTTGTCCGGCTGACCTTTATAGACAAGCTGTAATTCACTATCTACTGTGACATTCGGACTGACATCCGATATTGTAAAATGCGAACCGTTGACATAGCAGCCTACAACTCCCGACCCGTATATCTGTATCACAGGTTTTGAAGCGAGCGTACCTATATTAAATAAACTGATTGTATGATCTGTTGTTATTATTTCATCCTGACCGCTGTCATAGAAGAAAAACGGTTTGCAGTCGAATGCAATTTCAAATTCGTACATATCGTCAAAAGTACAAACCGCATCGGAAATGCCGGAGCAGAAAGCATAATAAAATCCGTCCGGCAGATCCGTATCATAAAGTTTTCTGTATGATACGGAGCTGCATAGCCATTCCTTAAGGTCTGTCAGAACCTCATCGACAAATCTGTATTCATACAGATCGGGAATTGTAGCGACTTTGTAGCTAAGCGAAAAGTTTTCGTAGGATTCACTATCTACTATCAGATCTCCGCTTCTGCCGTAAACACTCTGTTTTTCATATTTTCGTTTTGGGAAAGGGCGTTTTGGCGGTTCTGTTATCACACAGCCATATTCTGTCAGGCTACGTCCGTCAAATGTAATATCCTGTACCCCATAGATCAAAATACAACGCTCCTCCTTTCCATCTGTGAAGCAAAATATCTGCCTGCATAATCCATGATTTCCTGTAAATCCTTATCGCTCCTGTTCGTGAAGTTTTCGACATTCAGATTGAATGTCAGGTGCTGAGTGACTGCGGCTACATCTTCACTCAGTCCTGAAGCCATACGATTTAAGCCTGTCATATTAACAGTCGGGTCAACATCAAAGGATGTCGGAATTGCATCCTGCATATCCTTGTTGACATTTTTCATGTTGTTCACAAAGCCTTCACTTATGCCAAAAGCAAGATTTTTTCCGATCAAATCCCTGAACAATGTTGAGGGCGAATGTATGCCGAATATATTCTTTACACCGCCAACAAATCCATCAGCCCAACCGCTGACCTGATCTCCAAGCCAGCCCGCCGCACCGCTGATTCCACTCCATAATCCTTCCAGCATATTCTTTCCTATGTCAGCCATCGAGCCTGTAAGAGAGCCGAATGCTGAAAGTATACTGCTGATAATCTGAGGTATCTTTGATACGATCGTTGTTATGATTTTTGGCAGGTTCTGAACAATAGCAACAAACAACTTTATTCCAGCTTCAATCAGCTTTGGAATAGAATTGATAACGGCATTGACCACGCTGTTAATGATTTTCGGAATGGCAGCGATAATGCTGTTAATAATTGCTGGGAGATTGTCAACTAAGGCGATGAATAGTTCTATGCCTGCATCTATCAGCTGAGGGACAGCACCAATTACAGCATCAAGAATGCTGCCGATAATTTCGGGTATTGCATCCACGATCGTTGTTATGATCGTCGGTAAGTCGTTGATCAGAGCGACAAGTAGATCAATGCCTGTCTGTACGATCAGCGGCAGATGATTCAATAATGTGTTAACAATGCCAGTAATGATTTGTGGCAGAACAGCAACGATTTGTTGAATGATGGACGGGAGAGCATCTACTAGTGCCGTCAGCAGATCCATTCCTGCCTGTATGATTGCCGGGATATTTTCCAGCACAAAATTGACAATAGAAAATATCAGTTGCGGTAATGCTCCGATCAGTACGGGTATTGCTTCAAGAATACCCTCAATAAGTCCCTGTACAAGCTGTAGACCTGCCTGCAAAAGCAACGGCAGATTATCAACGAGAGCCTGTAGAATCTGTGTCAGAGCTTCTACAAGCTGAGGCATAAGAGTAGGCAATACTTCTGTAACAGCTTCGATAAGCGATATCAATATCTGCAAGACAGCATCTACCATTTGCGGCAGCAACGTTACCAACTCACTTGCTAATTGTGTGGTTATCTCCGCAACAACAGGAACAAGTTCGGGAATCGCCTGTATAATACCGCTTGCAAGGGATTTTATGATTGACGGCGCACTTTTCAGCACCGCCGCAGCGATACTGCTTACAAGACTTACAAATTTCGGGACAAGTGTTGTAATACTGCTTATGACACTTGTAATGCCGTCCTCAATTTCCTGTCCTGCTTCTTCGTTACCCGCTATCAGATCAGACAAGCCGTCAAGAATCTGTGTAATGCCCGGGAGCAGTTCGCCGATCATATTATTTTTCAGACCGTCAACAGTGTGATTGATCTTTGTAAGACTATCCTCAAAAGCAGCGGAGGCGGCAACAGCCTCGTTGCTCATAATCATACCATATTCTTTTGCTTCGTCCTTTAAAGCCTGAGTTTCTTCGACGCTGGTATTAAGGACAGCCGCCATATCAACAGCGGATTTGCCGAGCAAATCATTAGCCGCCGCTGTTCTCTCGGCTCCCGATTCCATGTTCTGGAGAGCCGCTATAACAATACTCAGCTGTTCATCCTGACTTTTGCCGTTGAGATCATCAATCGTCAGACCGACAGCGGCAAGTTTTTCCTTTGCACTGTCTGAGTCATTTGCTGCATCGGTAATAACACCTGACAGCTTTTTCATGCCTGTCTGGAGATTATTGACATCCGCTCCGCAGCGTTCAAAAACATATCCCCATTCCTGATAGGATTCGGCAGATATACCGATTTTCTGAGATGTCTTATCTATGCTGTCACCTACAGAGGCAACATCATTCGCCATATTCCAGATTTCTTTTGCGGCAGCAACGGCAGCGGCACCAATAGCGGCAAGAGCCTCCGCAGCCATCTTGCCGATTTCCTTTGCGATTTCGCCGAATTTTTTCAGCTTGCTTTCGGATTCTTCAACATCATCACCCAGCTCTACGGCTTCTTCGCCTGCGTTATCCACGCTTTCCGCCATTTCGTCCGCACTGTCGGCAGTATCGTCCATTGTTTTATTGGTTTCTTCAAGCTGTGTATCAAGTCGATTAACATTAGATTCAGCGATTGCAACCTCTCGCTGAAATGCACGATAGGCTTCTTCGCCGATCTCTCCGTTTTTGAATTGCTGTTCGACCTGTGATTGAACACTTTTCAGAGATTCCAGTTTTTCCTTTGCCGTTTCGACCTGTTTGGCAAGAAGCTGCTGTTTTTGTGCCAGCAGCTCCGTATTTGTCGGGTCAAGTTTCAAAGCCCTTTCAACTTCTCTCATTTCGGAGGAAAGACTGCGGGCTTTTTGGTTGACATCGGTCAGAGCCTTTTGCAGACCGACCGAATCGCCGCCGATCTCAACGGTTATTCCTTTTATTCCTTTGCTTGCTATATGATGCCGTCACCTCATTTCTTCTTCGTACCACTTGATGAAGCCCATGAATTTATCGTATTTCTCCTGCGGATAATCGCCGCTTCGATAACGCTTTTCCACCATAGGCTCTATCTTTTTCATTTTTTCGTACTTCTCGTCAATATCAACCGGCTTTTTGCCCTTGCGGGGCTGACTGTTGATATACTCGTTTATGTAATCAATGACAAAGCCGATATTCCATTCATCGAGATCGGCGGCAGTAAGCCCGCACCGATATGCCATACACACAAGCTTGTATGACCTTATCGGCGTTTCCTTCCTCTGCGCTTTGTTGCCGGATGCACTGCCGCCGATGAGTTTTTTACCTTAATTGATTTGATAAGGATATCCTGCACCTGCTTATAAACATCAATAACAGAAAATTCGTCAAAGCTGTCATACCATGCCAGCGGCTCTGGGATCGTATCGTCTGCCGTCTTAGCCATTACCCACAAAATATTCTCAAAAGGAGCAAGGCTGAACTCTGCGTAATCGCCGTCCTTGATCTTCTCCAGCTTTGCAAGATCGGCGAGAAATTCCCTGTTGAACTGGTTGCGGTATCGGATCAGCGTTCCTGCTGTACACTTGAATCTGACGTTTTTACCGTCAACCTGTATCATTTTTTCCATTTATATTAACCTCCTGTTCCCGTTGTCACGGTGGGGAAAGAGATGCTTGTCAGCTTTTCCGTTCCCGGCAGTTCCATCTTTACCCATTTCTTGTCGCTTTCGGGATCCGTGACAACCGATGAAACGATAGAATATTCGGGGAACTGATCGTCCCAATCGCCGTCTTCTGTGGTCTTTCCTGCCTTAGAAGGCTTTTTGCCTGCGCAACAGTTGAAAAATACTGTCGTTTTGCCGATGCCGTCCGTTGTTTCTTCGGAAAGGATAAGCGCAAAATGCGGACGCTCCATCGCTTCGCCCGATTCTGCAATACCGCTTTTGTCTCCCATCTTTGCAGAAACATCGTTATACCACGATTTAGCGATATCATCAATATAATCGATCAGCGTCAGGCTGATATCATAGCCGCTGTTTTTGTTGCCGAGATATACCAGCACCGAGTTAGCCCATACAGCATGGACATCACCTTTCGGATCTGCGCTGTACTCTCTTGTACCTGCTTCGGCATCGGCGAAATATATAGGGGTACTCCAGCTGACACCCCCATTAGCCGCTATGGTAAGCGGCGCATAACCACACCTTACAATACCTGTTTTCATTTGGTTTTATCACCTCAAATAATATAAAAATTGTAATACGTCACGTAAAGCTGCTGTTCATCATCAAAGCTCCTGTTTTTGGAGTATGTGGTAAACTCGTCAAGCAGGTTTTCAACAATTTTTTCTGCATTGTTGATTTCTGTCGGAGAGGAATACAGCTCTACTGTTATTCTTTGCTTTTTCAGTACCGCCCTGCTGTTGGCGGCGATGATGTCAGTATCATCATCACGGTACAGGAGATAAGGCGGTTTCTGAACTTTCAGAAAAACATTATGCGTCGTCGGGATCCCTGTACTTTTCAGCAGTCTGTATACTTCCTTAGCGTCCAACTTTTTTAACCGCCTCCTCCATTTCTTCTGTAAATTCCTTTTCGATTTCATCTCTTGCCGGTTCGATATGCGGCTGTGCCTTTACCCGTTCCGTACCGCCCTTTTTTGCGTGTCCGTACTCCAGCAGATGGGTAAGCCTGTAATCGGTTTTGTTATGTACAACATATCGGCTCGGCTGGTTCGGTGCCGATTTGTTCGGGATCTCCTTCACACGCCAGCCCTTACTGTATTTACCCGTGTCCTCGGGACTTGTATTCATAAGTTTTTTCTGTAGTTTCTTAGCGTTTCTTTTGGCAGCATTATCAGCCTCAGTAGCTAATCCCTCACTGTAGGCATTCAGCTCACGCATGATGGCATCTCCGAGATCGACACCTTTCAGTTTTTTCGCACTCATGTGATCTCCGCTCCTTTGATGTTCAACAGGCTGTCGGCATACAGCACATTGTCAACATAGGAAATATCATATATCCTGCCATCAAAGACAATTCGATATTCCGTCTTGTTCAAATCTTTCAGGAGGTTGCAGAAACGCACACGGAAATTAACGATATTTTCTTCATGCTGTTCCCGTGCCTGCCAATATTCACGGTTCGTAACACCGTTGACCGCTGCCCAGCATTTATGATACTCGACCCATTCCTGCACCTGATTGCCGTATTCGTCTTCCGAGATCGTATGCCGCTGTATGGTGATACGCTTATCGAGCTTACCGATATCAACTTTCAGTTTAGCTATCGTCATCATCTCCGTTCTGGAGCTGATTTATGATAGATCGTATGGTATACTGTGCTTTCTGATTTGCTGTATCGACCGTAAAAGAGCGATTTTCATACAATTCGGTGATGATAACCATCATAAGCAGTTTGACCCGTGCAATATTTTCATCGCACTTGCCGAGAGCGTCAACAACATATTCCCTTGCTGCATCAATCAGCAGGGAAATATAATTATCATCATCGTCAAAATCGACTTTCAGAAAGCCTTTTACTTCATCCAGTTCCATCACTCACACCGCCGTTACGCTGTCTTTTTATCTTCGACCTGCAACTGACCGTAAATATAGCATTTGTCTGATTTGTCACATTGCACCACTGTGACGAACTCAATAAGCCTTGCAATTGTGGCGTTTTTCATAAATCCGGCTTCCGTCGAGGCTGCAAACCTTGTAGAACCGAGATCGACAAACTTACAAGCGTCAGAAAGTGCGCCGTAATAAATCGGTGCAAAACCTGCCTTAGCAGTAGTCGCTGCGGATGAGGGAAGTTGCGAATTTGAAAATACAATAACAGGATAACCAACAAATCGCTTTACTGTCGGCTGAGTAGGATCAGGCTGCAAAACCGGTCTTCCGGTATCGTCCATCTGGGAATCGAGATAATCAAAGCCGTCCTGATTTGTAACGAATACCGTATTATAGAGTGCCGCAGGATCGAGATCTTTATTAATGGATGATTTCAGTTTTTTCCAGTCAACAAGCGTCTTAACGGTTTTATTGCTTTGAAGGGCAGCAATCGCCAGAGCGTTTTCTGTGATGACTGCTTTTTTGGCAAACACCTCAATGATGTAGGCAACAAGGTCGTTGTCGGTCAGTTCCAACAGCGTATTGGACAGCAGGATAAACGCCGCTTTTTCGGCAAGTGCATAGGAAATTTTCTCAAATTTAATGTCGTTGCTGTCGGCGCCGTCCGTCCCGTCCGAAAAATCCACAAGTCCTGTCAGGCTGTCAAGATTTTCAACAGGGAAAGAGCCCTTTAGTGCCGATGTCTTCATATATCCGAGAACCGAGCGGAATGATTGGAAATCCCTGACTCTTTTATTGATCTTCGTCTGGATATCTTCCGGCAGAATATACCCTTCGTTGTTTGCGCCGTTCTCGTTCGTGGCAGAAGGCAGAAGCAATGAATCTTCAATTTCTGTAAGCGGTCTGTGCGAAAACTTTTTGATACACGCCCTTATAAAATTTGCATTTTCTTTTGACTGAGGATCTACGGGTGCCGCTGTACTCTTATGTTTAAGACCTTTGGCAGCCGCTTCATCAATAAAGATCTGTGCATTGATTTTGTTTTTCAGAGTTTTGATCTCATCTCTGATACGCTCTGCCTCGTCCAGACAGTCAGAGTCAAGCTGTGACTGCATTGTAGTGATAAGCGATGCCAGTTTATTCTGCATTTCTTCAAGTTTTGTCATTTATTTTAATACCTCTTTCTGTATTCAATAGCTTAAGCAGTCAAGCTCAAGCTGTAATTTACGCCTTTTTTCGGCGTTTTTATTTTGTGTGTGATCAGGCTTATCCGCCAAACCTTTCGGAGTATTGCGGTACTGATCAAAATACTCCGAAAAGCAAGCCTGCGGAGCTTCTCCCTGTTCGATCTCAATTTCAAAATACTGCTGTGCTTCTCCACAGGTCAGCCACGTTTCCCGGTCAATCATAGATTTTATTTTTTCAGGTGTAGTGCCATTAACTGCGTGTTCGGCATAAATATCGATAATTGACTTTTCACAGGTGTTCAGCGACTCGATACATTTTTTCATATCGTCTGCATTGCCTATGCAAACTGACCACGGCTTATGCAGCATGATCTGAGCGGAGGATTTTGCAACAACCTTATCACACGCAAAAGGGATAATTCCTGCAATACTGGCGGCGATACCGTCAATGTGTGCGATTGTTTCTCCCTGATAGCGTGACAGGATATTGTAAATCGCCAAGCCTCCGAACACATCACCTCCGCCGCTGTTGATATAGACATCAACTTTCTTTTTGCCGTCAAGACTATGCAAAAAATCCGCTACATCCTGCGGAGCTTTTGCTTCTTCAAACCACATTGATTCCCATGCCTCACCACAGATATCGCCGTAAAAATACAGTTCCGCATTTTCGGGTGTTTCCTCACTATCCTTGATCCGCATATAACCACAATCATGCACACCGTTTTTGTCACGCTTTGTAAATGTATATTCATTCATCTGTTTTCACCTCCGTCATTTGCAATTTGTATTGTTTTCCGAGATCATCGACCCAGATTGCCGCACCGTTAGCCATCAGCAGGCGATCAGTTCCCGGAATGAATTTCAGATTTTCCTTTCGTCTTGCTTCTGCAATCTGCATGATCCCGCTGCCTACGGCTTCTCTGTACGCCTGCATACGGGTAAGAAGGTCTGTACGGAGCATGACATCTGCATTGGCTTCAATAAATATTCCGTTAGCTCTGTCAGCAGATGTCAACAGCTTATATGTCATTTCCTGCTCGTAGCAGGTAAGGACGTTCTGCATTGTATCGGAATAAAACGCCTTGTTCTGCTCGGTAATATTGCTGTAAGTGGACTTCTCCATATCATTGAGTTGGAAGGACTTCACACCGTAGGCATTTGCAATATGTCTTGTAGTAAGACCGTTCAGCTCAAAAAACTGATTCGATACAAGATTTGTCTGCAATGTTTTAATATCAAAATCCGATGGAATCGGAATAACCTTTCCGGCATTCTGTACACCGCCCATGCTTTCAAATTTCTTCTGTATCTTGCTCTTTTTGTCGCTGTTCAGATCTCCGATATACGTAACAATAATCGGATCCTGCAAGCCTTTTTTGTATCGCTCCTTGATAACGCTCTGAGCATATTTTTCCTGCATGATAACGTCATACAGATAATGCTTTATGGGCTTGCCGACAATACCGTTTGCCGCAAAATTCTTGAAATGGAGTATTTTTTCCGCAGGATATATCATTTTGCCCTTTTTGGCATCGGTATAGAGATAATACACAGCATTGCGGGTACCAAAAAGACTTTCATCATCAATAATGATCTGTACTTTCGGACTGTACAGCGGATATAACGCTTTGATATTACCGCCCTGAAAGTCATATACCCAGAACGCATTGCCATATTCTATCCGCTGGAACTCCGTTGCCCATAAAAAATCATGAGCGGACATGAATGGGTTCGGGCGGAACTTTATCAGCTCCCGAAGCGGATGATTCGTTATCTGTTCAGCACCATCCCCGTCGCTCTTATAGATCTTGAATGGGATCTTCGCAAGTGCATTGCAGCGTATCAGCATACAGGCATAGTAAGTAGCCGCTGTCAGATTGCTTGCACCGACAGCGGCTAAAATATCCGTATTGTCAAAAATGCGGTTAAGCTCCTGAACGGGATAAACAGTTTCATCTCTGATATTCTGTAATCGTAATGATCTTTTCTTTTTTCCTATTTTGTTCACTCCTTTACTTCGTCAATCAGTTTCAGAATCTCACGCAGCCGATTTGTTATCGGCTTATTGCTCTCACGGTACTTAGCGATTAATCCTGTGACGGTGAATTCCAGCTTTGTCAGTTTTGTTTTATCTTTAGGTTCCATTTTTGCATCCCCTATTCTCTCTTTTTAACTGTCAAGCCATTCATCGGAATAGCTTTCAACTTCAAAATCATGGTATAAGGCAAGTTTAAACGCACATAATGTTGCATCAACCGGATCAATTCGCTTTCTGGTTGCGTCCTTATCAATCTTGATAAGTCCTCTGTTGCTTTTCACTACTGCATTACCCATAGCATAATTCAGCAGAGGATTGTTGATAAATATAACATTCCCTTTGAAAACTTCTTCCCTGAAGGTTTTCGTTGATTCATTCAGCGACTTATGCGACTGATAGACTTCGACAACCTCGTATTCTTCCGACAATTCCAGCATCAGTTTTGTAGCATTGTCGGGATCAAAACATAATTTTTCTATTCTCAGCTCGTTTTTTTTGCAAAACTCCCGAACATAATCCATGACCTGGTTCTGATCGACAACCTCCGTATCGGTTACGGTGAGCAAACCGTTACGCTCCCATGCGTCATAGGGCATTTTGTCAACCGCAATATGTTCCTGCATCCTGTCCTTGTTTGGAATAAAGCTGTGTGAAAACAATATGTATTTGACTATATCTCCGTCTTTATACGGAATGATAAAGGCAACGGAAGTGAGGTCGATCTTTGCTGACATATCAAACCCGACATATACCGGTAAGCCCTTGATATCTATCGGCAATTCGGAAACTTTACACTTATTCCACTTTGCCATATCCATGTAGCCGCCATCTTTTGCCTGCACCCATACATCCAGTACTTTCGTGAGAAATGAAGTCATTTTTGACGGCACTTGCTTTGCAATGACATACTCATCATGGATTTTCTTTCGTCCTTCCGGGTATGATGCCCGGACAGGATTGGACATCGCAACAAGCTGTTCGTATGTTTCATCGGTCAGCCTGATTCCCGGTTCTGCCTCATAGATATCAACAAAATATTCATCATTGACAATATCCGGTTTATCGGGATTCAGGATATCGGAGCAATAAGCATATTCATCCGTATAGCAAGGTACATTCAGATCCTTGCCTGCTGTCGTAATGATCATCAGCAGCGGTTCTTTTGTGTTTGCACCTAACTCCAAATCGTAAAATTCAGAAGTGGGATGTAGGTGATATTCGTCAAGTATCAGCAAAGCCGGGTTAGTGCCGTCACCGTTTTTTCCATCATCCTTACTAAGCGGAATGAAATATGAACCGCTCTTTTTATGCCGTATCTCTGTTTTGCTGCAATGAAATTTAACAGCAAGGGGAGAGCCTTTCAGCATTAATGCGGCTTCATTGAATACGAGCTTTGACTGCTGACTTTTTGTGCCGGCACAATAACATTCGTTTACTTCACTGTTTTTAACGGAAGTGTAAGATAATTCATATAAAGCGACTCCAGCTTCTTCCTGAGATTTAGCATTTTTTCTGCCCTTCTGCGTATACGATTTGTTGAAGCGTCTGAGGTTCGTTCCTGTTTTTTTCCAACCGTATATCTGGCACAGATGAAATTTTTGTGCGGTAATGATGTTGATTGGTTTTCCTGCCAATTCACCCTTGGAATGCCGCAAATAGCTGAACCATTTGACGATTTTCTGCGCCTCTTCCTCATTCCATTCAAACGGGCAATCCTTTCTTTTTGCCCGTTCCAGATCATTCAAAAACCTCTGACAAGCCCATTTGTGCTTTGTGCAGCTAACGATTTCGCCGGAAATACACTTTTGGGCATAAATCGTCAATTCATGCTTTATGGTCATCAAATATCGCCGAACTCATCCCCGATGCTTTTGTCAATATCATTCAGCTTTGCTGCGGCGAATTTCAGACGGCTGTCTATCGACAGGCCGCAAAGACGGGCAAAATCCCTCATTTCCTTTGCATATTTTATCTGGATATTGATAAGCGGGTTTCCTGATTCTCCTTTGCCGCTGCTGATCGTCAGGCTTTCAAGTGTTTCAAGCCTTTCAGTCGCTTCGGTATATTTCGCAAAGGCATTACAGTAGCAGGCTAAGTTGTTTGCATCAAGATCGCCGAGCATATCCATCTGATCCAAGGATTTTACCAGTCTGCGGTATTCTTTAATGGCTATTGGATTTTTCAGCCATTTCGGAGGCTTTCGGAAGTATTTTTTTGACGTTTTTATAAGGTCCTGTTCTGCCTGTCTTTTGACCTGCTGTTCTTTAGTAAGATTGCCGTTTTGCTCGCCTAAAACTTTTCTTGCTCTGCCCGTATTCATACCCCCTTTTCCCGAAAAAAATATTTAGAATTTTGCAAAAAGTTACCTATGGCACGTTCCTTCAGAATTCTCAAAAAAGTTTTTAACCCCGCCCCCTGGCAAATCTTTCTTTCAGACTGTACAGCAAAGCGATTGTTTCGACATATTTACCGCTGTCATATAACGAATGGACAATCTGATGATTGGATTCCGTCAGGTAGATCAGATTGCTTTGCGTCAGCCTTAACTCAGGTGTAATATTAATCGGCTCAATGTGATGTACAGTAAATCCATACTCAATAACGCCGTGGACATACAAACTGTACAGATCTAACCCACAGCAGTCTTGTATACATTTCGCCCGTGCCTTTATCCAATCACCTGTTTTATAAAAATCATCCGTCATACATACTTTATGACCCATTTTATAAGAACACTTGCATTTTTCTCCTATTTTCAGCTGCTTATGACAGCGGTTACAGTATTTGCTTAGAATATCACCACCACCTTAGCACAAAAGCCGGTGTGTGTCCGTACTGGACAATACAACCGGCTCTCATGCAGATATTTGTAAGAGGAACACTCTTGTACGCTTTCTGATAATACTATTTTAGCACATACGTTCGGGACATTTGGGACAATTTTTATTTTTTTTAATATATCGGTAACATATTTTTTTAACGCTATCTTCAGAACCTCCTACTTCGTCAACCGCCTCATTCCAACTCTTACCCTCAACAAACCTGAGCATGAAAATCTGACGTGTTCTGCTGTCGCTGATTGAATCTATGTAATCCTCCAGCTTTTTCAATTCAACCTCGCATTTCTGCTTAGCCGCATTGATTTTGTTTTCATAGCTGACAATAGCTGTTGCCGCCGTTCCGACTTTGTCTTTGTTGCCCCCTCCGCCCGGCATTCCCGATAAAGCCTGTGTTGTTCCTTCTGCTTTGGTTCTCAGCTCTTCTATTTTTTGCTCATATCGCTTGATCTCCTTTTTCAGATAATAAAGCTGTGATAATTCTTTTAATGTCAAATCATCATCCCCTCTCGAATTTCGGGCAAGCCTGCACCCTGTAAGCTGTGTATATTTCGCCCGTAATTTTCTTTCGTGCCGCTTCTTTGGCTGACCACCCGTCAACGGGTTTTCTGTATCTGCTCCACTCACAGCCCTTATCTTTTCCCGGCACAGCGTGCTTACAATGCCAGC
>JAFVEY010000012.1 GCA_017475765.1 Clostridia bacterium
ATTAATCTCTCAGCGGTTTTGTTTTGAAAATAATTATTCAAATTTAAATATTCCTTGAACAAATTCTTCGACACTTGGATGATCTATACGAGCTTGATCAAGTGTTTTTTTAATTTGTGGATTTGAAATATCAAACAATTCACACATTTCTCCCTTAACTTGTGTTTGCTGGGGAGATAAGGTTTCATCAGGATTTAATAAACTGGTATATATTTCACATACATTTAATATTCCTTTTCGGATGAATCGTTTTGAACAATTAGTTGAAATTACTTTATCTGCTTCAATCTGTGTCATGTTGTGTCGTACTAAAAAAATATTCAGTACCAAACATATTATTTCTGGATACATTAAATCTTCTATTTCATAATTGCCATTATGTGATTCTTGACCTGAATAGTTTTTTATGATGAACGGTTTTATATCTATGTTTTTAAAAGTATTTTGATTCTTTAAAAGTGATTTTATCCTATCATATTCCGGACGTCCAGCGACATCATCATCATACAATACATGAACAATAGGTTTGTCAGATTGATCGGCGGAAAAAGAATTATATACATCTAACATAGGATTTATTCGACTAACCCCGCCGGCGATAATAAATTTTATCTCACTGTGATTAATTCCATAATAACTTGCCAGCTTAGATAAATATTTTTCATCGCATTCACCTTCGACGATAATATTGTATTTAGCGAGAACAGGATCTGAAATAAGAACAGGTTCAATTCCTAAATGTTCACATATTTTCTTATAACCATCTTCAGTGTTTAACGGAACAATATTTGTATCAAGATAATATATTTCTTTGTTTTTCCTTTTACTAAATTTATGACTAAGCGAACCTTCTAAAAACACAATATTGCGTAAATTTTTGTCAATAAAATGTTCAGAATGGGTTGTATAAAATGTTTGAAATCCGCTATCAAGTATAAACTGATATAACTTTTTCTGCAATCCACTGTGAAGAAATATATCAGGTTCATCAATACATAATATATAAGAGTTTTTCTTTCTTGGAGATATTCGTTTTATTAATTCTATATTTAGTAAAATAATGGCTAATCTTTGTAAACCTGAGCCTTTGTTTGAAACACCCATACCACTTTTGTCGTCGATTTTTAAGTCGACATCATCGGAAATAATATCTCTAAATTTATCAGATTTTTTAGGAACATTAAACGATACATTCCAGTTTTCTTTAAAAATATGAAATGTATCAGATATTTCCGAAGAAAAAGAATTTAATATTTCTTGTAGCAAGTCAGTGTATTTATCAAAAACATCTTTTAATTCTTTTTTTGCAGCTACAAATCTTGATTTATCAAATTTTATGTCAAGCATATCACTTGTTAAATCATCTACCAGTTTAGGAATGTTTACATCAATGGACTTGATCAAACGAAATTCAATTTTGGAAATAAAATCATTTATCTCATTAACTGTTAATTGATGATTATTGCCTCTTCGAAGCGAGAAACCTTTTAATCCGTCGTCGTTTTCAATATTTGAAAAATCCCTTATAATCCTAATTTTAGGAGAATGGTTATCTACTGAATTAAAGTCCAGCGTTATTTTGGGATAGTAACTACCACCATGCTGAGCTTTTTTTAGTTCTGGTATATCTGTATTAGGATTGAACTCATTTGGATTAAAAAACAAATTAATTGCCCTCAAAGTATTAGTTTTACCAACATTATTCTGCCCACAGATCGCAACAGGCATACATGAATCGGAGATGTTAAATTCCATATCCAATATTGATCGGAAACGTTGTATACGTACTTTGCTAATATAATACAATATTTTCACATCCTTACACAAATAAGGCATCCATCAAATTGATGAATGCCTTAAAATTTGTTAGTTACTTGTTAGTTATGTGTTAGTTACCGTCCGGAAATCACCATATCTCAGGCAAACCTAGAACGATAAAAACCGCATAAACACTGTATTTTTGATAACCGCCCAAGGACAAAAATTATCTCTTTGAGAACTGCGGAGCACGACGTGCAGCCTTGAGACCGTACTTCTTTCTTTCCTTCATTCTCGGATCACGAGTGAGGAAGCCTGCTCTCTTGAGCTTCGGACGGAGATTTTCCGTATCGAACTTAAGAAGTGCTCTTGAAATACCGTGACGGATAGCGCCTGCCTGACCTGTAACGCCGCCGCCGTTTACACGGCAAACAACATCGAACTGAGCCTCTGTGCCTGTGAGAACGAGGGGCTGACGAACGATGAGCTTAAGTGTCTCCAGACCGAAATAATCATCAATATCTCTGTCGTTGATGGTAACCTTGCCTGTACCCTTATAAAGTCTTACTCTTGCAACAGAGCTTTTTCTTCTGCCTGTGCCGTAAAAATATGGTGTCTTATCGTACATAAATATTGCCTCCCCTCTGATTATTCAATAACGATAGGCTTCTGAGCCTGATGCTTATGCTCGCTGCCCTTGTAGATATGAAGTCTTGTAAGAGCCTTGCGGCCGATGGTATTGTCAGGAATCATGCCCTTAACAGCGAGCTGAAGAGCCAGCTCCGGCTTGTTAGCCAAAAGATTGTCATAACGAACAGCCTTCATGTGGCCGATATAGCCTGTGTGATGATAATAAAACTTCTGTTCTGCTTTCTTACCTGTAAGAACTGCCTTTTCCACATTTGTAACGATAACGAAATCGCCGCTGTCCACATGAGGTGTAAATGTTGTCTTATTCTTACCTCTGAGAAGGTCAGCAACCTGAACTGCGAGACGGCCGAGTGACTTGCCTGTTGCGTCAACAACATACCACTTGCGCTCAACCTCGCCAGCCTTAGCCATAAAAGTTGACATAGCGTAAATCCTCCCTAAAAAATCCAAAATTCTATTGATAAAGCCTTTTCATTACATAAAGGGCTTTAAGTCACAAGATAGATAATAACACAGCTTTTCCGACAAGTCAAGCACTTTTTTCAAAATTTTAATTTATCATTTCAAATTCTTGCAAATTCTTTGATTTTCTCATTTATACTTCTATTTTCTAATTTGTGATTTTATCTTTCAAGCCGCTGAAACCTAACGCTCCAGCGGCCTGATACTACCCATATTCGATTTTCTCTCTGATTTATGGATTCTCACTAACTGTTTGCGGAGCTGCTTTTACCTTGTCAGAGAACAAAAGTCTGAGATCCTCGGTGCTTGCAAAGCCATCAACATCCAATCCGTTATTCTTTTCAAATGCCTTGAATGCCGCTGCGGATATTTCTCCGAAATATCCCGTCACATCATCATTGAAATATCCCAGATTCTTGAGCCGCTGCTGCACCTTCTTGAACTCTTCGTCGTTATCTCCCTGACCGAAATATACATCATCCGTAATATCAAGCGACTGATCGGCTGTGATCTTTGAGCTTTCCTGTTTGGACGTTTCAGCCTTGCTTTCCTGCTTTGACGGTTCTGTGCTGCTTTCCGGTTTTGATGCTTCATCCTTGCTTTCCTGCTTTGACGGCTCGGTGTTGGTTTCCGTATTGGATGCTTCTTTGCTGCTCTCTTGTTTGGAGTCCTCGGTGCTGCTGTCTTCGTCCGGATCAGGTGAATTCACTAATTCGGGATGAACAGTTTCTATAATATATGACAGAACCTCTGTCATGGTATCTCCCTGTCTTTCAAAAACATCTGCGTTTATTTCATAAACCTTTCCGTTTTTGACAGCGTCAATGCCGGCATATTCCTCATTTGAAAGCAGCTTTTCCTTTACTCCGTCCGCACAGAAGATATACTGAGGATTGGAAAGTCTGATGGCTTCGTTCTGCTGCACATTGGTATTATCAGAAGTGCATATATTGTCAAGCTTTGCATAATCGAAAAGTTTTCCGCAAAGACTTGATGATGTTGCTGCTGTACCGTTTTCATCATACAGATAGCATACGGTCGTTACAACATCGCTGTCCTTAATAACATTGCTGAGCTTATCCAGAGTTCCGAGAAGAGAAGCTGCCTTTTTTTTGCCGTTTTCTTTTCCGGATTCATCTCCGTCCATCACGGCTCCGATACTTCTGTAAAGGATCGTAAGCTCATCTCCGTTACGAGCCTTTATCATATTCATCACCTTTACGTTGTCGCCGTCCAGCTTCCTGATGACATCCTCTGAAACAGAAGAATCCGTAAATACAACATCGGGTGAAACATCTTCTATCTTTTTAACATTAGGATTGTGCTTTGAGCCGACTGTCGGAACAGATGAAAGCTCCTCCTGAGTACATTCGTCCGTCCGTGCTGTTATGGCATCAGAATATCCGCAGGCTATCAGGATATCTGCAACGGAGTCACTCAGGCATACAACCGATGTCGGTTTTGTTGTGAAGGTATGATTAGCAACCGTAACAGGATATTCCTTTCCCGAACTTACCGAGCAGGCTGCTGTTGAAAGCATCAATACTGATGCAGCAGCTAATGCAATTATTTTTTTCATGTACTATTTCCCCTCTGTTTTCATCTTATTTCTTTTCGTTCAGAAGTCTTGCTTCTGTCACGGAGATATACTGTCTTGCGCACCTCGGCGAACGTCCGCTTCTTTCCAGCGCCCACCTTTCCGCACCTCTTTCGAGTTCTTCGATACTGACATCTATTTTCCGTTCTCTTGCCAGACTCCTGACAATAGCCAGATATTCGTTCTTATCAGGCTTGCTGAAATTCACTGAAAGTCCGAAACGATCGGAAAGCGACAGCGTTTCCTGCATGGTATCATTCCTGTGAATATCATCGCCGTCCCTGTCAGCAAAGCTCTCCTTGATCAGATGTCTGCGGTTTGATGTGGCATAGATCAGGGTATTTTCAGGTCTTGCCGCCAAACCGCCCTCCAAAACAGCCTTAAGCTGTGCATAGCTTTTATCCTCTCCCGAAAAAGACAGATCATCAATAAAGACGATGAATTTCAGCGGAACCGCCGCTATTCTGTCAACCAGTATCGGAAATTCTCCCAGCCTGTCCTTCGGCATTTCAACCATTCTCAGCCCATCCTTATAGTACTCGTTAAGGATAGCCTTGACAGTTGAGGATTTACCTGTTCCCATATCGCCGTAAAGCAGACAGTTATTACACTCAATTCCCTTTATGAAGGCAATTGTATTATTGACCACCGTACTCCTCGGAAGTTCATAACCTTTAAGTGATGAAAGACTGATACTGTCAGGGTAAACGACCGGCTCAATATTTCTGTCTCTCCAGATAAATGCCCTGTAACGGGCAAACATACCGCAGCCATTTTTGCGGTAATAATCCACCAGAAGATCTGCTGCATGAGCCTCATCTGAAAATTCCGAAGCAGCCTTTCCCGTTCCCCATCCCGGCAGGCTTCCCGCAACTGATTCAAGCTCGTCACGGTAACAGTAATCGTCAAGAATATCGTCAGGCGTTATTGAACCTATTTTTATGATTGCTGACAGATCCCTTCTAACCGCTTGGATCACTTCTCTTTGAAGCGTTTTTTCCATTCCTGCCGACGAAGCCTTTGAAAAGGCGTTCTCATCAAACAGCGCTGCTTCTGTCAGACATTGCAGCAGACTGTCTGCATATCCCCTGTCGCATAAAAGCGCAAAAAAGCTGCCCCACGCTCTCAGAAATTCATATACAGGCTTATCTGCCGCACAAAGCAGCTCATATAAAGCCTTCGGCACCGTTCTCTGCAAAATGCCCTTATAAACGGACAGAGAGGACATAAGCAGCGCCGCTTCTTTTGTTTTATTCATTTTTCTTCATCTTCCCGTTGATAATTTGTCTGCGAAATGTTTTTCAGACAACACTTTGATTATATCAATTATTGCGGCTTTTTTCAATAGCATTTGCCAAACATTCGCAAAAAGCACCGATTTCACGAAAAGCTGTTATGATATAATGAGCATAGCTTCCGGTTTTGATGCCAATAATATGTATATATTGTTGACACGGAGGCGATACTGTGCCGAATGAGGGCAAGGAGCTTTTATCCCGTCGGGCGCTGACGGTATGGAGAATCAGAATAGGCGCTTTATATATACTGTCGGGATTTCTGACGGGCGGAATCTTTGTTTTTTCGCATACAGCTGCATTGGCAGCAAAAATATTGTTTACTGTTTTATTAATACTTTTTGTTTTTGTATTCTGCCCTGCCGCTTTCAATAAAACCTCCTGCCGCTTCTGTGAAAGAGCCATTATGGTTGAAAAAGGACTCATTTTCCATCGTATCAGCGAAATACCCTTTTCCAAAATAGAATACTGTGTGATTTCGCAGACTCCCTGTGAAAAGCTGTACGGAATCTCGACTCTGACTTTCTTATGCGCTGGTTCCTTTGAAACAGTACGAGGCATCTCTCTTATCAATTCAGAAAAAATAAATCTCACATTCCAAAAAGGAGAAAAGTCTTGAAAAAAAATGAATATTATAATCATATACATCCTCTTTCTCTCACCAAAAAGCTGAAACTTTCTGCATTGCTTCTTTTGCTGCCGATCATTCAGCAAATTTTATACCGCCCGACAGGAATTGCGGAAATCATCGGTTCCATGAGCCTGAATACACTCTATTCGGCATTTGTCACAACATTCGCAATCATGTCTTATCGCCGCTGTCTGTACCGTATTGCCCCGAACGGGATCAAAATCTGTTCAGGCATTATCAACCGGAAGCGGCTTCTGCTGCCGTTTGACAGGATACAGACCATGATATTCCACGAAGATATCCTATCAAGACTCTTTAATGCGGCATGGGTTTATTTTGATACAGCAGGCGGAAGAAAAAATTCCGCTGATATTTCCGTATGTCTGAACAGAAAAACCGCCTACGCTGTGCGAAAGCTCATCGCCTCCAAAAAAACAGAGAAAATCCGATGCAGTATTCTCAATATGCTCCTCATGGCTGCTTTCTGGTCAAATCCGGTGTCAGGTCTTTTATTTTCGGTTCCTGTTGTTTATCATCTCAAAACGATATTCGGACTTGCTCCCAACGACTTGCTCTCATCAGTCGATACCCCCATCAGACACATCCTGCCAAACATCTCTCCCGCTGCTGAAATGCTTGCTAAAATTATGATTATCGGTTGGCTTGTTTCATTTGTGGTGCAATTTTTCAAATATGCGAATTTCACCTGCTGCCGTGAAGGAAAATATATTGTCACCTCAAGAGGTCTTGCCAGCCGTACCCTTATATGTACAAAGGCTGACGGAATTACTGCTGTTACAATAGATCATACGCTGATCATGCACCTATTCCGACTTAAAAGCGCTTCTGTGTTTACCATTGGTTCGGGAAAATTGAAGGGAGATAAAAGCCTTATCATTCCCGCCGAAAAAGAAGCGGCACTATGCAGACGGCTTGAAGAAATCGTTCCGATGAACACAGCAGAGCTAAAAACCGTATCTCCGAAAAAGGGCAGCGTTCTCTCTTATTTATATGCGCCGCTTATTGCTGCCGCTGCCTATATCTTCGCTGCTTATTTTTTTATCAGCTTCGGAGAATTCGCCGCTCAGCTCCGTGCGGCAGCGGCAGTTGCAGCTATTCCGATCATATGGTGGATCATATTCAGAGTTTATGCCTTTAAAACCTCTTTTATCAGCATTTGTGATAACTGTGCCGCAATAAACTCCTATGACCGCCTGACAATGAGAAAATTTTATATTCCCTTTGACAAATTGCAATATATTACCATAAAACAAAATCCCTTTCAGA
This sequence comes from Clostridia bacterium, assembly GCA_017475765.1. Classification (GTDB taxonomy): domain Bacteria; phylum Bacillota; class Clostridia; order Oscillospirales; family Acutalibacteraceae; genus UBA1213. Next base: position 7,682 of record JAFVEY010000012.1, read on the forward strand.
AACGAAAGGGGTGCTGTAATATGACCATATATATGTATTATGAAAAAACAGTTAAACGTACTGTGCGTCAGCTTCCTTTCCGTGAAGCGACTGAACTGGCTCAGTTGATCCGCAGCCACATGAGAAAATAATCCGCAGTCTCTATTTTCCTCCTGAATGTCTGCCAAACCTGAATGCGACTGCAAAGGTAACAGCTAAAGCTGCCGCCATTCCCACAATCAGAATGGTATTGTCGAAGCTGCTGTCCGTATTGTCCTCAAATACAATACTGTATTCTTTTATTTCAGAGTCCCGGCTTTCTGATTCGCCGCTTTCGGATTTTGAACCTTCCGAACCGGAATTTTTTACCAGATTCTTTTTGGAGGATTCCGATGACGGCTGTTTTACAGAGCTTTCTATCTTTTCAGTCACAGACACAGCTCCTGCCCCTGACACACTCTCATCATTTCTGATTGCTTCCGCCGTGAATTCCGGAATATGCAATATTCCGATAAGATCTGAATTTTTATCCAACGCCTGTGCAATAGCGGCAGAAAAAGAAAAACTCCCCTCATCATCGGATATTGGGGTGAATTTTAACTTTATCATCTTTCCGAACGAACTGTCGGCTTTGCTCATATAAATAAACTCAATACTTCCGTCAGAATCACCATATCTGAAATAATCCCCGTACTGTTTATTTTCAAGAGATATATCCGAAAGCTTCAGCTTTTGAGCATCATAAGCAATATTCCCCTGAACTGCGCCCATATCCGTATCGGAAGAAATAGACAGATATAAATAAAACGACTTCCCATATTTAATCTCGTCTTTCAAGCTGAACGAAGCAGATATACTGCCCGATGCAAAAGTATTGCTGCTAAAGCACGCAAGAAAGATTGTAATCATTAAAATACAGGCTGTCAGTTTCTTCATGATTTAACTTCCTCAATAAATACGATAAACAGAATAAAGATCTTCAATATCAATTATTCCGTTTCCATCCATATCCGCAGCCTTTTGTTGATACTGATCAAACTCGGCATTTCCCAAAAGCAATGCCGAAATCATATCCGTATCACGGCTGTTGATATTGCCCTCTCCTGTCACATCTCCGCTTATGACAGTATGATAGATGATTTCCCGACCCTCATCGGAAAAATGTACCTCCCAGCCTGTACCCAGCTGACCTCCGTTTACACTCTTCCTGTTATGATCCACAAAAGAAATTGTACATCCGCCGTAGTCTATTCCCTTTTTCAGCTCTGCCGCTGTTGTTCCTGCGGATATACCATCTATCATATCATCATATATCTGATACTGACTGCTCCTGATATAATAATTTTCATGCTGTACGGAAAGGCTGCTGCTCTGTTCCTTTGTATCAATCACGGACACATCACTTTCTGCATCCTTTTCGGCGGGAATCAATAATCTGTTGTCAAGTGTACGTATTTCCGTTCCATAAACATAGGCTGTATTGCTTTTGCTTGCCAGAAGCTGATCTATATTTTTGCCCGTGTCATACGATGAAATTACCTCTCCGTTTTCATCAAGCCTGAATATAACACTTCCGCTTGCCGCATAAATATCGCCTTCCGATGTCACACATACATTACTGTACGGAACGGTACAAATTCTTGTAAATCCGTTAACAGCATCGAAGCAAAAAACTCCCCCTCTGCTGTCGGTACAATATTTTCCATTAAGATAAAAGCCATCCTGCGGAGCATCACATTTTATCAATTCTCCGCTTTCGATATTGTAAATACCGCTTTTTGTCACAGCATAGACCCGGTCTCCCATTGTATCACAAAAAAGAGAGATGACATATTCATTCAATTTAAAATTTTTATAATTTGCATCTGTTCCGATGTATTTTGTAACACAGTAAGGATCATTCTTATCAACAAGATATACTCTGAAATATCTGTCTGCTGTCAGACAATTTTCCTTTAGTTTCACATCATTAATCATCAGTATATGATTAATACTCCCTCTTTCCACAGGTACAACTGCCAGCATGGAGTCCTTTTCATCTCCCAGAATGAGTCCGTAACCTGAAACAGCGGCTTCTTCTGCCATCACCGCCTCCCCAAATACACGTTCAAATGAATCACCCTTCAGACGGTCAATATACATTGAGTTTTCACCCTGTGTAATTCGCAGGAATCCTCCGCTGCAATCGGAAATAAACGTGGGATCATCTGATATACTTAAAGAAAAGACATTTGTCAATCCGATACGGATCAATACCAATACCAGTATTAGATTTATGATAATGCCTGTAACGAACTTAAATTTTACACTATCTGCCGTTTTTGCCATTCATTATAACCTCTGTACAGTTTATTTCCAACTAAATATATTTTACAACAATTTTCGACAAAAGTCAGCACAATTAAAAAATTATCACTTATTTTTGGCGTATAAATTTTGTAAAATAAATTGTGCAATTTCAACAAAAGCAATTTGTTCCCCAAATATCCGCACATTTGAATTGAATATTTCAATAATATATAGCTTTTCAGAATAAATAATGGTATAATAAACATACAGAGGAAACGGAGGCGGTCAAGATGAACAGAGAGGAAAGAATCGTGAATCTGAAGCTGGATATCATCTTCAAAAGGGTATTCGGCAATGAAAAGAATACAGA
>JAFVEY010000013.1 GCA_017475765.1 Clostridia bacterium
ATTAGAATATCCCGAAGAAGTGATCGACATGATCAGCGTATTTTCGGGTGATGAAAGATTCAGAGATGAGTATAATTCAATGACCGATGAAACAAAGCAAGGAGGAGTTTCTATGTGTGAAATTTATGACAAGATCCAGCAAGAAGGTATAACAATAGGTAAAGCAGAAGGCAGAAAAGAAGGTATTCTGATGACTCTTGTTGAGCTTGTAAAAGACGGCATACTCACTTTAGCCGAAGCAGCCAAAAGAGCCAACATGACTGTTGAGGAATTTGAAATTCAGTCCGGCTTGAAAGCTTAAAATCATCATCACACTTCAAAAAGCCGCTTCCGGTTAAAAACAGGAGCGGCTTTCATTTTGTTTTTGAAAATACATGAATTTTTCAAGCGGATTCAGTATCATAATATCAACAAATAAAGCATACACATTGCCCTGATCAAAGGTTCTGTGTATGCTTTTCTTTTTATGAATTATGCAATGACGCCCTTGATAGCGTTCATCAGTTCATCATATGTTTCAAAAGCCGGCAGATCGGGGTTGTCTGCCTTAATTTTGTCGGTACTCTTAAAGAGGAAGCCCGCCTTGCTTGCTCTGATCATACCGAGATCATTGTAGCTGTCTCCGCTGGCGATCGTATCATAACCGATCGACTGGAGAGCCTTGACCGTTGTGAACTTTGAATTTTCCACTCTCATCTTAAAGCCTGTTACCTCTCCGCTGTCGGAAACAACCAAAGAATTACAGAAAATTGTCGGATATCCCAATTTTTTCATCAAAGGTGCCGCAAACTGCGTGAAGGTATCGCTGATAATGATAACCTGAGTAATGGAACGAAGCTCATCAAGAAACTCTTTTGCTCCGGGAATAGGATCAATCGTTTCTATGACATCCTGAATCTCCTTGAGTCCAAGGCCATGCTCCTTAAGAATATTGATTCTGTACTTCATCAGCTTGTCATAATCCGGTTCGTCACGGGTCGTCTTTTTGAGTTCAGGAATCTTTGCAGCCTCCGCAAAAGCGATCCAGATTTCCGGAACCAGAACGCCCTCTAAATCCAAACAGGTAATATACATAAATCTCTTCCTTTCTTGAATATATGAGTTATTATAACATTGAATTAACGATTAGTCAACACATCACAAAATTTTATATTTTCCTCCCCAAAAACCTCTTCCACACGGCTATGGCATTGGAATTGACAAGAAGTTCCTCAATATCAATTCCGGCAGGACAAATATGACGGCAGGAAAGCGATTTTCCGCATCCGCCGAAAATATGCCTGCGGTATTGCTTTTTCAGCTCTGTTTTTTCCTTTTCGGGAAGCTCTTCCAGCAGCCTTGCAGCAGGAACCATGGAAGCCATGCCAAAAAAATGACCATCCGGATCAAAATTAGGGCATATTTCCAGACAGCAGCCGCATTGCAGACAGCGTGAGGATTCATAAAGAATATCATTTTTGCTCTCCGATGCAAAAGCGTCCGAGGAAAGCCAGGCATTGATGGTTTTCAGATTTTCTGACAGAATACCTCTGTCCACCATCAGATCGGCGATCACAGGAAATTTTTTTAGCGGCTGCAATGTTATCTCCCCGCCTTTCAGCTCCGATAAACGAACGCTGCAAGCAAGTCCGGGTCTGCCGTTAATCAGCATTGCACAAGCACCGCATTTTTTTTGCAGACAGCTGCATTCCCATATAATTTTGTCGCTGATGTTTCCGTCCGTATCCGTCAGCGGATCCATCGAATTGAGCAGCGAAAGCGCTGTGGCGGCGGTTGCATTTTCAAGCTGCGTTTCAAGTGAAAAGCTCTGCCAATACGGCGTTTCCTTCCTACTCTTTTGTCTGAGAATCTTTATTTTATATTTCATTGTCATTTCCTCGTTTAACGGGAATATCCCTCATGCTGATTTTAATCTCTTTGCCGTCAAAAACGGCAATGGTTGTCTTTTGGAATTCGCTGTCATTTCTGTCGGGATAATCCTCTCTTGTGTGTGCTCCCCGACTTTCTTTTCTTTCCAGAGCGGAGAGAAGTACTGCTTTAGCAAGAAGCAGCCGTCTGTACTGTTTTTTTGTCAGCGAATTGCCGGATAAGCGGCTGTCAATTTCTTTCAAAGCGTCATTCAGTCCCTGCTCATTTCTGAAAATACCGAGAGCCTGTTTCAATACCTCTGCCGAATATCTGTTGATGGAATAATCCTGCTCCGCCACGAAAGAGTCGCCGTTTTGCTCCTCATTCTCCATTCTCTTGACCTGCTTTGCATCATATTCCGCATCATCAGCCAAAACAGCCGCTTCCTTTGCCGCTGTTTTTCCTCCGTAAATCGCACCGAGCATGGAATTTCCTCCGAGACGGTTGGCACCATGATACTGACAGGCACACTCTCCTGCCGCATAAAGTCCCCTGATATTGGTGCGGTGGTGTTCATCGACACAGATACCGCCCATAAAATAATGGATTCCCGGAGAAACCTCTATCGGCTCTTTGACAGGATCAAGTCCGAGAAAATCAATACATTCCTGCCTGAGATCGGACAGCTTGTTTTTCCAGCAGAACTCGCTGATTCCCGTCATGTCCAGATAAACCCTATCTCCGCATTTGTCATCCCGTCTGACAATTTCCATTTCCCTTGACACAACATCTCTCGGCATGAGATTTCCCAGTTCGGGATATTTTTCCTCCATGAAATACCAGGGTTTCCCGTCCTTTTCAATATAGAGTCTGCCTCCTTCTCCTCTTGCGGCTTCACTGATCAGGCAGCGCTTCTGAGGGATGGATATGGTTGTGGGGTGATACTGTATAAACTCTAAATTGGCAAGCTCTGCGCCCTGAAAAAACACAGCCGCCGTAACATCCCCTGTATTGACTGTCGTTCCCGTTGTCAGTCCGGGGAATAAGCTGTTCATTCCGCCTGATGCAAGTATGACACATCCGTCCAAAGATATCCTTTGATGCGTATATATGTCAATCACATCAACTCCCACACAGACCCCTTCATTCATGACAAGACAGGAAAATTCATGGTGTGGATAACGCTCTATCAGTCCCTCCGCCTCATATTTTCTTGCCTGATCAATCATAGCGTTCATCAGGATCTTACCCGTACTGCTTTTGGCATAAGCAGTACGTTTTTTCTTTTGTCCTCCGAAATTTCTCAGAACGGGATCCTTTCCCTTCATATATAACGGTGCTCCTATCGAACACAGCCATCTCACCGTTTCAGGCGCATGAGAACAAAGTCCCCATACTGCATTAGGGTCGGCAAGATACACGCCGCCCTTCATCGTGTCATTGAAATGCTCCTGCGGTGTATCGTTTTCGCCCATAGTGTCCAATGCAGCATTGATACCTCCTTCCGCCATGACAGACTGCGCTCTTTCGGAAGGAAGAACAGAAATCAAACGGCATTTCCTGCCGCTTTCGGCAGCCGTGATCGCCGCCGAAAGACCCGCAAGACCTGCACCTATAATATTGATCATACTCATACAGCAATCCACCTTATGTAATAGACAATAAAACCTGCCGCCGCCGCAAGCATCAGCACCGACAGCCAGAAAATGATATCTCCGGCTTTCGGGCGGAGCTTTTTAATGCCGAATGATATCAGCATCGGCTTGACATTAGTAATGACATGAACGGCTATGGCAGCGACAAGTAATATTTGTGTGATAAGCCTGAACTCGTCAAAAAGAGGAAGTCTTAATCCGTGATCATTCGTTGTCGAAAAAGCCGTAATATGAAAAAATATCAGCACCATTATCAGAAAGCCGCTGATTCTTCTTGCCCAGAACAAACGATTTTCTTTGAAATAAGACACTCCCGTTTTTCGCCATACCCTGACAGATTGTGCCGTCAAAATAATTCCTATGATCGTATGTATAACAATCAGCAGTACCGCTGCCCATGCGATCTCCTTCGTTGTTACAGAACCGATACCGAAAAGATTGAACGTCCCCAGAACAACATGAATCACAAACAAAATCAGTATTCCGCCGCTTAAAACAGCATTTATTTTTCTCATCATCATTCACCGCTTACCATTACCGTTTTGATATTCCAAAGTCCGTCAAAGGAATCGGCAGAATATGCCTGTGCAAATTCCTTTGACATAATCATAATATCAAATTTTGCATATTCTGCCTTTGATACCATCAGCAGTCCGTTGATCTGATGCAGCGTCATCTGATTTTCGGGCAGTCTTGCCTGACATATCCTTGCAAATTCCAGACCGGCTCCGTCACTTGACGAAACAAAGCAGGATATATCATCAAAAATCAGCGGACTCTCTCCCTGAAAAAAACGGATCCAGTCCTCTGTGGTTCCTCTCTTTTTGTGCATATCCTCATTGATAAGCACAATATACTCTCCCGATACCATATCGGCGCTTATCTGTGTTGCACTTGATATGACATCGGCGCCCTCATTTCCGAAAATCAGCGGTCCTGCCAAAAAATAAGCTGGTATTCCGAAAAGCAACAGCAACCCTGCAAGCTTTATCATAAGATGTTTAAAAAACTGCACCGTATTACCCTCCCGAAATAGTTTCATTTCATCTGTATCTATTATATCATTTTTCCGGTTAAAGTAAATAAACAAAAAGGGAACGTCCGATGAGAACATTCCCCTCCATTATAGATAAAACAACGGCAGTATCAGTCTATTCCCTTGCTTTATTAAGAGCGTCATATACCGCTTCTTTAAATTCGGTATTGTTGACGGTCGCTCCTGAAATAGCGTCTACCTGCTCAACATCGTTGGTTTCAACAAGAAGCCTTGCATATTCCGGACAAGCCTTGACAGCCTTCTGGGCTTTATTGAAGAAATCCTGATTGGCAATTTCTCCGCCCTTCTTTCCGTAATCATCGTCCTTCAGCGTTCCGTCCTCTTCATATGTTCTGAACTCACAAGCGACGATCACATTGTCCTTGATGGTGATCGTCGCAACGCCGTAGCCGCTTCCAGCATCCTCCTCTTCTTCTTCGCCTGTCACATAAACCTCGCTTTTGCCCTCATAGGTACCGTCTTTATATGAGTCCGATTCGGAGCAGGCGGAAAAGATGACGGCACACGCCGACATTGCCAGCAAGGCTGCTAAAATTCTCTTTTTCATCAAAAGAAACCTCCCCGCACAGAATCATTTTTTCTTTTTTGTCTTTTTGCCGGATTCGCTTTTTTTGTCTGCGGATTTCTCTTCGTCCGTCTTAACGGTCTTTGCAGACTTTTCGGATGCCTGATTCTGCTGATTGAAATTCTCGTTGATCACTTCCTTGACCAGTTTGCCGTGATCCAGCACGATCGTTCTCTGCGCAACCTCTGCCACCTCCGGGTCATGTGTGACAACGATCAGCGTGGTACCCTCGTTATGCAGCTGTCTGAAAAGATCTATGACGATATTTTCATTGGCTTCATCAAGGTTGCCCGTCGGTTCATCCGCAAGAATGATCTCAGGGTGATTGATAAGCGCTCTTGCAATACAAACTCTCTGCTGTTCACCGCCCGAAAGCTGGCTCGGAAGGTGCTTTGCACGGTCAGCAAGACCCACTCTTTCCAAAGCCTCCATGGCTTCCTTTTCATCGGGCATACTATGATAATACTGTGCAAGCATTACATTTTCGACAGCTGTCAGATAATTGACAAGATGGAACTGCTGAAAGATAAGACCGATCTTATCTCTTCTTATTTCCGTCAGTTTTTTGGAGCTGATTTTGGATATGTCCACATCATCAAGCAGAACCTCTCCGAGAGAGGACTTATCCATACAGCCTATGATATTCATCATTGTACTTTTGCCGGAACCCGAAGGACCCATTATAGCGACCCATTCGCCTGTATCCACATTAAGGCTGACATTATCGAGTGCCTTCAGATTTCCGTAGATCTTTGAAACATTCTTTAATTCCAAAAGACTCATTCCGAATTCTCCTTGCTATTATTTATTCACCCTTAAGAACCAGGGCAGGATCCACATCGGTAGCGCTCCGTACAGGCAGCAGGCAGGCAGCCGCCGTAACAGCCACAGACACAACCAATGTCACAGGAATAAGAAGCGGCTGGAAGGTAATGGAACTGTTAAATACATTCATGCTGACCAGCTCTGCAAAAAAGTATCCGAGAACCGAGCCGAGTATGCCGCCTATTCCTCCAAGCATCATTCCTTCGCCCATAAATTCCCCTGTGATACTTTTATTTGATGCACCCAAAGCCTTTCTGAGTCCGATTTCTTTTCTTCTTTCCGTCACAACAGCCGTCATCGTTGTTGCAACACAGATCATCGTCAGCAGCAGCACCACAACCGTAACGATCAGGACAAGCGACTGGAGTTTCGAGAGAACAGTCGTTTCTGACTGCGTCACACGCTTTACCAGTCTCGGAGATACCGCTGAAACATCCTTTCCGATCTTATCGGCATAGCTTTCCAGTTTATCCTGTGTTGCCGAAATGCTGAGCTCGACCATATCATAAGCGGCGCTTTCCCCTGTAAGAGCTTGCATATCCTGAAGTGAGATAAAGATATAATTCTCGTCAGAACCGCCTGTATCCAGTATACCTGTCACAGTAAACTTCATTGACTTTTCGTTTTCTTTTGTATTCTCGTCTGCATTCTTTTCAGCCGATACCTCCGAGGTGTTGGCAGGCACAAACGAAACGGTCATTTCATCGCCCTGCGCAACGCCGTAAAGCTCGGCTATATCCTCTCCCACAAGAACCTGTCCGCTTTCAGACGGCCATGCGCCTGTCACATACCAATAAGGACTTGTTGCCTTTGCACCCGAAAAATCCGTGGCAGCGGCAATGACAGGACGTTCATTGATCAGAACCGTTTCATATCTGTACGGCGCAACACCGACAATATTATTCTTATCAATATCAGCGAGCGCTCTGTCGGAATCAGAAGAAGAAATGCCGTCATTATCGCCAGCCGGAAGGAATATCATGTTTGCACCGTAATTTCTGAACTGTTCACCCATCTGCCGGGGAACGTCATAATAGATCGTAACCAGTCCCGACAGTATGGTTGCTCCGACCATTATCGCAAGAAGTGCAACCAACATTCTCGAACGGCGCCTTAAAAGTGACGCAGTGATCATACGAAAGAACATATTTTGTTTTTTCATAACAATCTCCAATCCTATTCATTAACGGCCATGCAGAACCTCGGCAGGACGCAGTCTGAGAAGCATTTTTATTGCAGGCAGACTGCCGGCAAGAGTAACCGCCAGTATCAGTATGGCAACTATGGGAATTACAATAACCTTCATTTCAATCGCAGAGCCGAACACACTCTGACCGATTACCTGAGCAAATCCGTAACCGACAAAATATCCCGCCACTCCGCCGACGATGGCTGTGATCATGATTTCTGTCAGCACCACACCCAGCACCGAACCGTCCTTTGCGCCGATGGCTTTCATAAGACCGATCTCATTGCTTCGCTCCATAACGCTTGCCGTTACCAGGTTGGAAATGCCGAGTGCGGAACCGATAAGGCTGAATATGGTGATCAGTATCATCAGCAGCTGCGTCTTATCCATGATCGCACCCTCGGATTCTGCCACCTGACGAACCGGTGAAGCGACCGAATCGGTGATGACCTCTTGTATCTGATAGCAGATCGAGCTGACATAAGCTGTGCAGTACCATGTTTCATACTGGCTGACAGAAAGAGCTGCCGGATTTTTGGCTGCCTTTCTTGCAAGCTCATTGTCGGGTGTAGTCAATGCGCTGACCTCAATGCTGCTCAGGAAGCCTTCGCCGTTGGCAAGCTTCTGTGCAGGTGCCAGAGAGGTGTAGATATAATCGTCCTCATCTCCTCCGGCATCAAATATGGCAGCAACCCTGAGTGCCTGTGTGCCGTATGTGGAGCTGACATTGATCGTATCGCCGACCTTAATATTTTCTTTTTCCGCCAGCGCTTTTCCAACCATAGCGGTATCAGCAGAATTGCCCTTCTGCTCATCGATCCATTCTCCGTCCGAAATATCCCACCATGTTCTGAGGTTTGCTATGCCTGTGTCAAGCGTTTCACCTGTCGGCAATTCAAGATGATGATTGAACCAGGTGCCGACCAGTTTTGCCTCGGTATCGCTGCCGACCGTTACCTTTGTATCTATGAAAGGCGTATAATCAACAATATTGAATGCCCAGAAAATCGTCTTTATATTTCCAAGCTCTGATTCGAGAAGATGTACGTTCTGAATATCACCGTCATCGCTGATTCCGTACAGATCCTGCATGATGGAGCTTTCCTTCGGCTTTACGGTAATATTCGCACCATATGTTTTAAGCTCCTGATTGACCTTATCTCCGACATCAAGCATCACATTGAGCATTGCTGTGGCGAGAGAAGCTCCCAGCAATATCGTGAAGGCAATCATAAGCATCTTTCCCTTTTGTCTGAAAAGAGCTCCTCTTAACATTCTGAAAAACACTTTACTGCCCCCTTACTTGAATTTGCTTTCATTTTCTTCGAGCGCTGCCACAGGAACAATAATATATCCGTTTTCAATCTTATAATCAATGACGATCGGGTTGCATCCGCCCTTGAAGCCAATTGTGTTGATATTCATAACAACATCGCACAAATTGCATACCACCTGTCCGTCACGCTCATAATAGCCCGTTTCGCCGCAGATATCGCAGGCATCAAGACCGACTCCGTACGCCTGTGAATTCGGCTTTTTGATCACAATAAAACGAACATCTATATTATTTTTTGTCCTGTACACAAAACGGTGAAGATGACCGTCCTCCACCTGTTCAAAGGAAACATACAGGCTGTCGCCCCTGAGTTCACATTCCTCGGCGGCGGAAAGCTGTACCTCCTGATTATCCAGCGCATAAACAACCGTCAGATTGAATACGCCGATCAGACCGCACACTGCCATAGCCGCTGCCCAGCGTCTGCTGTTTCTCATTCCCGCACGTATTTTTCTCAGCTGTGCCGGATTATTATATTCCTGTGTCACTTTGGTGTTTTTGACAAACAGGATCACAGCAGCAACAACAGCAAGTGCAATGCCGGCATAGATAAACCAGTTGCTGTAATTTTGCAGATATTTCGTCACAGTAAATACATCATGCCTGATCGGACTTTTCATGGAGATGATCCTTCTGTTAAGAAGAACGCTGAAAAAGTTGCCGAGAAAACTTACCGTCAGCAGGCTCAGAGCGATTCTCATAAATACGGCATTCTGCACCTTTGACATTTTCATCATCATGCGATAGACTGCTAATCCTGTCACCAGCACCAGTATCAAAGCCAGCAGGTAGCCGATGAACCTGTATATAAAATCAGTTGAAAAGATGGAATTATTCGCCAAATCAAAATTGGACGGATAGGCGATCACATCGGGAAGCTCATAAAAACCTACCAATGCCAGCAAAACTCCGCCCAGCACCATTGCGATATACTCTCCCGGCTTTTTGGTCAGACGGCGGAGCGGTCCGATGGTAAAAACAATAAAAATAACAAAAACGGCAAAAAAAGCGATAAATGTGCGCAGATTCCATATACTCATATCAAATTTCTTGGTATTGTTCTTAAAGTATGCCATAATTGCGGCAGCTATCACGCTTACACCGCAGGCAATAAACATCGCATTTCTTCCTTTTCTGCCGTAAAAGGTTTTCATAAACGAAAACAGGATTCCTGTGATAATACCTGCAAGAATCAGATTTTCCGTAACCAAAAACAAATATTTCAGCATAAAATAACCTCTGATATACAACAATAAAGAAAACTAGTTCAACAGATTAAACTATCATTCATATACGCAAAAGAGTGATAACAGCATCATACAATACTGTTACCACTTCTAATGCTGTTGCCGCACAATGGCAGCCGGATCATATTACCACTCTGTAACGGTGTAATCCCAGTTATCAAATGTAACTGTCACAGGCTCTTCCCAGAAACGTCCCTCAACACCTGTTTCATCGTCAATATGGAGGAGGAAGCCGTTCTCAACCGGGCTGTGAAGTGTAAATGATACCTTGTATGTGTCGGACTTGTCGAGCTTGATGTTTGCGCCGTAGTGAGGACCGTCATCAGCGTTCATTACCATGAATGTGCCGCTTGCAGCCTCGCTGCCGTCAGAACCTTCGATCTTGTAGTCAACTGTGAGATACGGGATCCAGTCGCCTGCGCCGAAGCCGAGCTTGTTATCCTCTTTAGCAGAAATATCAGCTTCAAGGTGAATATTGTAGCCTTCGCTGCTGATATCGTTAGTGCCGTTACCCTTCATATCAACAGGCTGGAAGTAAACTGCTGAAAGGTGTACCGGAATTCCCTCAACATCTGTTTCATTGATCGGGATCTCTGTGAAACCGCCGTCCTCATCAGGAGCAGCTGCGCCGCTGTTATCGGATGCTTCTGTTGATTCATCGGTTGACTTTGCTGTTGAAGCTACGCTTGCCTGGCTCTCAGTGCTTGATGAACCGCTTGAATTAGAGCAAGCTGCGAATGCAGCTGTCATGGAAGCTGCGAGTAAAAATGCGAATATCTTTTTTGCTTTCATAGTAATTTCTCTCCTTAAAAATTGATAGTTTATATTTGAATAATCCCCTCTGCATTGATAGCCAACGACACGAATTCATTCCTGTTACAATCGGGGCTTTGCACCCGAATGTTTTAATGGAAAATTGTTTAATTTCGTTTACTATAACAGGAGGAATGACTCCTTGATCAGGTCAAAGAATGTTATTTTGCCTGAGCCGCTGCTTTTTCCGGCTTTGGCTTTTTTTCTTTGACTTTTGCGGCTTTCGGTTTCGGCTGCAGCTCCGCTTCAAACTGTTCCTGTGATTCAGTAAGGAAGTGGATTCCCTCTGCGATACCGATGAAGGCAGGGATAAATGTCCAGCAGAATGCAAGATAAAGAAGTCCCTGTCCGTATTTGCCGAGATAAAATTTATGAATACCCAGACCGCCCATAACGACAGCCAGCACACCGGCTTCGTTCTTGTTCTTGTTTTTCCACTTCTGCATCACAAAGATCATCAGCGTGATGAGAATAAGAATCAGCTGCGGAATAAGTGTTTCAAGGCACGGATAGATGCCGAGAACATCGAATACATCGTTGATCGGTATCAGATTGGCGAGCAGCTCAGGTGAAGTCATTGTGATAACATCGCCTTCGATAAGCTCCTTGATACCCGAACCCAGGAACGATATCGACATAACAAACATCAGTATTGAAGTTCCGAGGAAGAAAGGTCTGATCGGCAGTTTAACGCTGAAGAAGCGTATGATGATATAAACGAACACAAGGCACACACAGCCCACGCCGAAGCCCAGCCATATCGGAAGAGTGCTATCGGAGCTTGCGATAAGCGGCTGATAGAAGAGGATTACCTCTGCGCCCTCTCTGAATACGGCAAGGAATGCTGTAAAGCCGAGGGTAAATATGCTGCCTGTTTCTGTCGAAACCTTCACCTGATCATCAATATATCTTGACCATGTTTCTGCTTCTGCTTTTGAAACCATCCAGTTGCTGACATAGAAAAGCACCAGCACAGCAATGAGAGCGGTAATACCCTCTATGATCTCCTGATTAGCGCTGTTGGCAAGTTTGAGAATATCGAGCAGCCATGCTGCAGCGAAGCTCGCCAGGATCGCAAGAAGTGAACCCAAATAAACAGCCTTGAGCTTGTCCTTGTTGCCCGACTTTACAAGATAGGCAATGATCGCACCGACTACCAGTATCGCTTCAAAGCCCTCACGAAGTATAATGCCGAAGCAGGCGAAGAAATTGACAAAATTAAAGCCGTCTGATGAATTCGCCACCGCAATCACATCATCATCGTCATCATCCGATTGACCGGACACCGCCGATGTTTCGCCTGACGGAGCGCTTACCTGCGAACCGTCGCCGTAATTGATGCCGGAACGGTTGCTGACCTGTCTTGTAACGCCCGTTGTTCCGTCAAGAATATTGGCATCCTCACGAAGCATGGATCTGAGAGTGTCGATCTCTGTTTTAACGGACTCCGTATCATTGCTTCTGATCTTCATCTTACAGGATTTGAACTGAAACTCCATAGCGCTTACTCTTGCGCCGGAGATACTTCCCATTGTTACTTTTTCAAAGCCTGTGATCTCATAGTAGCCGTAATATGCGTTGTTGATCGCATCAAATGCAGCTGATGTATCGCCTTCGTCATACAGCTCCTGTGCCGCATCCAGCACATCCTCCATGGCATCCACAACAGCATTCCATGTCAGCGGATCGGGCTTGCCGTATGTAGACTTATAAATCTTCCAGTCCTTGCAGTAATCATCTGCCGCATTGACACCAACGCTGAATATGCAAAATACTGCAATCAGAAGAGCTGCTGTCAGAGCTGCCGCCCGCTGGAGCTTTGTATAACTTTTTTGCTTTACCATCAACACTTCCTCCTTTACGTTTTTAAGTAAGGTATTATGGCAAAGAACGACCGAACCGGAAAGCCGGCAAAGTTAAATCTGACTAACCTTTATTTCTTAAAAAACCGAACTTATTTTAATTTTAAAACAAGTCCGGTTCGTAAAAGCAATGGTTTACGATCAAATACTTTCCTTGTCATATCGGCTATAAAATCAACCCAAAGAATCATCATTGGTTAAACATATATAACCTTTAATCCTTGTTAAATATATCATACCGAAACAGCGATGTCAATAGTGTTCATCACGTTTTCGACATAAACAACAAAAAAGGAATGTATTACTCGAAAATTCTATTTATATTTTTTCAAGCTTCCCCGAATTCATGCGATATATCTCGTCCGCATATCTCTGCGCATCAGACTCATGTGTGACAAGCAGCACAGAAGCGCCGTCATCTGCCGCCTTTCTCAGAATACCGAACACGATCTCTGTGTTTTCATCATCGAGATCGCCTGTCGGCTCATCAGCAAGGATAACAGGCGGATTTTTCATCAGCGCCCTTGCAATTGCAAGCCTTCTGACCTCGCCTCCCGAAAGCTCATGCGGATAGGAATCTGCAAGATGAGCAATTCCGACCATTTCCAGAAGAGCGGCGGCTCGTTCATCCGCATCCTCGCCCTTTCCATACAGTATATACGGCAGCTTGACATTTTCAAGCACAGTAAGGCTGTCAAGTCCCGTCTGTCCCTGAGGGATCACTCCGATGTTGTCATTCCTCAGCAAAGACAGCTTCTTATCATTCAGGCTGTAAATATCGGTATCTCCCAGCATCACTCTGCCAGATGACGGAGAAAGAAGTCCGGCAAGGATATTCAGAAATGTGGTTTTTCCGCTGCCCGAACGTCCGATGATCTCCGTTACTGCTCCCTCTTTCAGAACAAAGTCGGTTTCATTGACCGCATAGAAATAATTCTTGTCAGCAAATTTTCGGAAATATTTTTTTGTTACAGCTTCTGCTTTCAATATCATATCAATTTCCCTCTCTGAGAATCAGACCTGCATCAACACGGCTAAGCTTGATTGCCGCATAAAAGGCTGCAACTGAGCTGATAACAACCGATGCTGCCAGCGTGATCAGACCGCATATAGCCGCTGTGCCGAAATCAGGCAGCAAAAACGGCAGCTGAAGCTGATTTTCTATAACGGTGCTGAAGGAAGAAACGCATAATACAGCCGCAGCACATCCGAGAACCGACCCCGAAAAGCTCAGCACCGTTGATTCAGTCAGCACCATTTTGGCAAGCATACTTTTTGATGTTCCCATCACACGGTAAACCGCAAATTCTCTTTTCCGTTCATTGATCATTGCTGAAAATACCACAAACAGCAGGATGAGGACAAACACCCATACGGCAGCAATCAGAATTTGTATCACATTCGAGACACCGCCCAGACTGTCGGCAACTCCCGTCAGCATACTTTTTGTCCGTACTGCCTGCACATGGCGGACATACACATTGATATAATCCGTAACATCATCTATGTTGTATCCGTCTTTTACCTTTATCAGAACAGATGAAACGATTTTATCCGGATCTTTCTTCGCAAGCTCATTCAGTCCCTTTTCAACGGAAGCCGCTATCAGTTTTTTGACCGTGTCCACATTGCCATACACCGCATTGTCCAGCTCTGTTCCGGTTCTGTCGAGCTTTGCGACAACATTACATTCCAGCCCATAAAATTTGAGTGTTCCGCCCACAAGCTTGTTGATATTGCAGCCGACCACAACATCCAGCGTGCCGAGTGTTTCTCCGTAGCTCTGCCTGATCCACGGTGTTACCGAAAAATCCGTTTCCGGATCAAAGCCTATGATCTGAACGGGCATCGAGCAGCATCCCGAACTGACAGAAGCAAGATAGTACTGCGCCGAAACCTGTTCCACACCTTCCACCTGAGCTATCTTATCGACACATTCCTTATCCATATAAAAATATCCCGGTATTCCCTGAAGCACGATATTCTCAAGATTCATTTTTGATTTAGCGGTATCCGGCACAACAATGATATCTGCTCCCAGCCTTGTTTCAAGAGCAGCAAGTCCTCTTTGAAGGCTGAGCACAGACAATGTTCCTCCCAAAAGCGTAAAAGCCATCAGAAACACAATCACTGCCAAAGCAGCTGTGCGGGAGGGTTTATGCCTGATATTTTTAAAAGGCAAGCTATGTACGGTCATTTGTCATCACCCGATTTTTCCTTTACAGCTGATTTCTTCCTGTCGGCTGCCAGAATGATCACATCAACGGCAGCCGCAATGAGGATGACCAGTCCGATCACCGTGACTGCCGGCTTGGAAAGCGAATTGCACTGCATACTTTCCATCATACAGGTTCCCATGATTACATTAGGCAGCAAAACAGCCATCAAAGCCGCCGGAATCGCCGCAATGCCGAGTCCGAGCTTTATGTCCTTCGGCAGGATCAGATGCAGAACCGAGATCGCACACAAAATACAAGCAGCCCCCATCACAGACTTTCCCATCCAATGGCAGGCCATAAAGCTGCCGTCCTCCTTGGGACCGCAGGGAGCAAAAAATGTTTCAATACCGACAAGGAGCAAGGCGCTGAACAAAAGCATGATTACTCCTGTGACAAACGAAGCCGTTCCTTTTTTTTTCATTACTATGACACCTCTGAAAATAGAATAAAAAGATTCTCTAAAATAAATCTATTGTATTCTATCACTTTCGGATTTAAAAAGTCAATGTCATTATACAACAAAAACGAATTAAGTTAGTTCTGTTTAACTGTCAAATATACTGTAAATATGTCGGCAGAACCCGTATCTGTGCAGGTTCTGCCGACATGATCAATTAAAAATTCTGTTATTATTGAATACTCGGAATATTGACATTCTGGTCAATCTCTGCTTCATAGTCCACGCCCTCGGCTCCGAAACCGAACAGCTTGTAGAAATCCTCCCAATATCCGTCAAGATCTGCATGATCCGAAAGATTTTCCGTGCTGATATCCGCCCACAGCCTGTCAACCTCTGCCTGTATTTCAGGCTGCATTTCAAGATCGTCCATACGGATCCTTCCCTCGCTGTCGGTCAGAACGCTGCCGCCGCACAGCTTTTCATTGAACATTCTTGACATCTGCTCAATACAGCCCTCATGTACCCCATGCTCTTTCATTACCTTATAAAGTATCGAAATGTACAGCGGTACGATTGGAATAGCGGCGCTGGATTGTGTCACAAGTGCCTTATTGACAGAAATATAAGCCTTGATTCCGTCATCAGCCGCCGTTATTTCCTTTGCAGCAGCAAAAAGATCGTCCTTTGCCTTTCCGATGGAGCCGTCTGCATACATCGGATGCGTTATTTCAGGTCCTATATAAGAATAGGCAACCGTTACGGCATTATCTTCGATTGCGTCAGCCGCCTTCAGCGCCTCTATCCACAGCTTCCAGTCATCGCCGCCCATTACCTTGACAGTAGCCTCTATTTCTTCTGCACTTGCCGGTTCGACCGTTATATCGGAAACCGTCTTGTTTTTCAGATCAATCGTCTTGTTGGTGTAGGGTGCGCCGACCGTTTTCAGAACAGATGAATAAACAGTACCGTCAGCCGTTGTTCTTCTCGGAGCGGCAAGACTGTAAATAACACAGTCAACCTTGCCGAGATCCGCCTTGATAAGCGCTATGGTCTTATCCTTGATCTCCTGCGAATAAGCGTCTCCGTTGACCGTCTTGGCATAAAGACCGTCCGCAGCCGCAAATTCTTCAAAAGCAGCGGTATTATACCAGCCTGATGTGGCAGTTCTCGATCCGGAAGCAGGTTTGTCAAAAATCACTCCGACCGTTGCAGCATGGAAGGAATATGCCGCCGAAATTCTGGAGGCAAGACCGTATCCCATGGAAGCGCCGATCACCAGCACCTTTTTAAAGCCGTTTCCGGCATGAGGACGGTTTTTGACATATTCGATCTGAGATCTGACAGAAGCTCTGCATCCCTCCGCATGAGCTGTCGTACATATAAAACCTCTTACCTTCGGTTTGACTATCATAGTATTTTCTCCTTTACATCAATATAATTTAACCGCTTCATCAGCGGACATTTACAGATAAAATCAGGCAATTCAGCTCTTTACCTCAAATTCATCGGTTTTTCCGTTAAATATCATAACAGTATTACTGCCGTCAGCCGCCACATAAATCGGGGTCTGATAGCTTTGTGTATGCTCATAGCTCAGCTTCGGCATAATTTTATAGCAGCTCAGATTTTTCGCATCGCTTAATCCTTCGCCGAATTCAAATGTATAGTTGATCAGCTTTTCCTTCAGTCCAATTGATATCGGCTCTATTGAATTTATCACAAAAAGCGCCTCTACCGGAGTAATCTCTGCACCCGGATAAAGCTCCGAAAGCTCCTTATCATTCTTACTTCCGCCAATCTCCACATCATTATAGGTTCCCAGAATTGTCACAGCAAGAACATCTGTTCCGTCACAGGCCACATAAGCATCATTGCCCACAAACATTCTGACGGAATTCTGCTCGGCATAAAAGCTGACAGAATAATACGCCTTACCTCTTACTTCAACAGTTTTGTTATACAGCTTCTTATAGTCAGCGACCTTGCTCGGAAGAGCAAATTCTTCAAAAGCACAGCTGTCAAGCAGCTGCTCCGCTTCCGAAAATGATATGCTCTTTTTCGGAGCCGATACCTCCTGATTGCCGTAGCTTCTTTCAATAAGTGCACCTGTATCAGGTTCACCCGTACTTTCTCCAAAGTTATAATAGACTGTGCCGTTCTCATCCTCATACACATTCAAAGAATTGTCTGTCAGGGACTCACTGCCCTGATCATTGACAGGAGTGCAGGCGCAAAAAGAAGCCAATGCGGCAGACAATATCAGAACCATCCATTTTTTCAGCATATTCAATCTCCTTCATAGTTTTTGCAATACCCTTACAAAATAATTTGCTGTCAGACTCAGCCTTTCTGTTTCATACAGCCTTTCAAGTCTTTCCTTTTTCATCCGTCTTGAATGCGGTGTCATCGCCAGAAGCTCTTTCAGCTCTGTATTATCCAGCTCAAACACAAAGCGTTTTTCAAGCAGACTGACCTCCTGAAATTGTTTTCCTCCGGCACAGGGGTGCTTATGCTGCTCGAATACCTCTTCATATATCAGCTTTTTCAGCTCCTTAAGATGCTCCGAACCAGCCGTCACTTCAACAAATATGCCGCCCTTTTTCAGTATCCTCGCATATTCATCATTGACAAAAAGAGAAAACACAGCAGTAACAGCATCGGCAGAGCCGCTTTCAACAGGAATATGCGAAGCAGTCGCAACCGTCCATAAGATACTTTTGCTTCTTGCACAAGCCATCCTTGCCGCTTCCTTTGCAATATCAACACCAATACAATACGCAGAACAATTCTTTTCAAATGCGGCAGTATAATAGCCTTCTCCGCAGCCTATATCCACCACTATCGGGGAAACAGACGGAGAATATTTCTTTATCATATCGCAAACATCCCTACATATCGGCTGATAGTAACCCCTGTCAAGAAAAGCTCTTCTCGCTTCCAGCATATCCTTTGCGTCACCCGGAGCAAGAGAATGTTTATTCTGCACGGGCAGCAGATTGACATAACCCTGTCTTGCCCTGTCAAAGCTGTGGCGCTTCGGACAGATCAGGCTTCTGTTCTTTTCAGTCAGCCTTTCTCCGCAGACAGGACATATCATTTTAAATCCTTCAAACAAATACTGTCATCCCTTATCATTTTATACGTTTCAGACCTCCGCCGCAGGCACATCTGTACATAAACGGCTTTGCAACGGCTTTGCTCATCCTCATCCGTCCGATTCTTTTGCCGCAGCTCTCGCACAGAAGGATATATCTCGCTTCCTGACTATGCCTCATTTCATCATCCAAAGGAGCCTCGACTCCCATTTCGCTGCAGCTGTTTGTCCGCTTTATATCATAGCCGTATGCCCGGTTCATCATGCCGGCATATTTTTTGAAAAGCCTGCCATGATTCATGCAGCCCGGACAGGTATGTATCAGCTCATGCGCAATCGTCTGTCTGCACGACTTTTCAGGAGCCTCCAACAGCATTTCAGACAGCTCAATCACATATCCTCCGTTTACGGCAGTACACCGCCCGAACCGCTTTTTGGCCCTTTTGTTGATTCTGATATGCCCGTCGATCTTATCCGATACCGGCACACCGACAGCCTTTGCCTGAGCAGTCACGACTGTAAGCAAACTGTCAAAATCATTCATTACAGCTCCACCTCAAACGGTTCATGCTTGATGGAAGGAAGTATCTTTTCCAGAAGATCTGAGGTTTTTATTTTCAGGCTTGATGTATTTTTGCACGGGTGACAGCCGATATAGTCATCCTTAAGAACATCCTTGTCTATCAGCAGCCTGACTCTGCCTTCCTTATCGTTCATCAACCCAAGAACACTCACCGAACCCGGCTCTATATTGAGAAACGCCTTCATAAAATCGGCACCGGCGAATGAAAGCCTTGCGCTGCCGATCTGATGGGAAAGATCCTTTGTCCGGAATTCCTTATCGCCGGGTATCATCAGCAGATAAAAATCTGTTTTCTGTCTGTTGGTCAGAAAAAGATTTTTGCATATTTTTATGCCGAGAATCTTTCCGACAGCTTCACAGTCCTCCATTGCTGCCGTGACATCGTGGTCAAGCCTTTCATATTCTATCGCCAGACTGTCAAGCAGATCATAAGACGCATTTTCAGCCGCCGATCGTTCATCGGCAGGTCTGCCCCTATAAATTTCGCTGATATACATTATCATTTCACTTTCCTTTTCCTCTGTCTGTGAACTGTCCTGTTATATTATACCATTCACTCCCCGAAATTGCAACGGCATACAAAAATAAGCCCGGCAATACACACAAAAAGGTACTCAGCAAATGCCAAGTACCTCAACAAATCATTTTATTCCATCAGGATTCTTCGTCTGGAAATTCCATGTATCCTCACAAATCTTATCTATATCATATTCGGCATGCCAGTTCAGCTCTGTGTTGGCCTTTTCCGCATCGGCATAATAGGCAGGAAGATCGCCCTCTCTTCTGTCGCCTATGACGTAATTCAGCTTTTTGCCGCTTGCCTTTTCAAATGCGTGAATAATGTCAAGAACGCTGTACCCCTTGCCGTTGCCTATGTTGTAGGCTTCAATGCCCGTTGTTTCAAGTATTTTTGCAACAGCGCAAAGATGAGCCTTTGCAAGATCAACAACATGGATATAATCACGGATGCAGGTTCCGTCCTTTGTATCATAATCGCCGCCGAATACCGTCAGCTGGGGGAGCTTGCCTATGGCAACTCTTGAAATATACGGCATGAGGTTATTGGGAATACCGTTAGGATCTTCGCCGATAAGACCGCTTTCATGTGCGCCGATAGGATTGAAATATCTGAGAAGTGAAATACTCCATTGATCGTCAGAACGATACAGATCGCCGAGGATCTGTTCAATAAAATGCTTTGTTCTTCCGTAAGGATTGCTTACATCTCCTGTCGGCATTGTTTCCTTATAGGGGATAGGATTATTGCCGTAAACTGTTGCCGAGGAGCTGAAAACGATCTTTTTGCAGTCAAACTTGCTCATCACCTCAAAAAGCACAACGCTTCCATATACATTATTTTGATAATAAAGCAGCGGCAGCTTTGTTGATTCGCCTACTGCCTTAAGACCTGCAAAATGTATGACAGCATCTATTGTGTTTTCTTCAAAGACCTTTTCAAGACCCTCTCTGTCACGGATATCACATTCATATCTTTTGACTGTTTTGCCTGTGATTTTCTCCACTCTGTTGAGAACCTCCGGAACGCTGTTATAATAATTATCAACAACAACGACATCATATCCGTCATTCAGCAGCTCAACGCAGGTATGGCTTCCGATATAGCCTGCTCCGCCTGTTACCAATATAGTCATAGAACTTCCTCCGTTTTCATTATAATAATAAACTTTTCGGATATATACATTATACATTTATAATGATTCACTTGTCAACGGTCAGTTAAATAATACTACCGTCAGCAAAACAAACTTCAATGTCGGCGAAGCCGTGACAATCAAAGGCGCAGCCGCAGGCGGAACAGGTACCTATACCTATGAATTCTACTACAAGAGAAGCACCGCCACCGCATGGACAAAATTCGGTTCGGCAACATCAGCCACCTTCAAACCGTCATCGGCAGGTACATTTGATATTCGTGTATATGTAAAGGACAGCAAGGGTGCTTTTGCAGTAAAGGATTTCACCGTGACAGCAAATAAGTAATGATTAACAGTAAATAACACAAATTTTACATTCGAAAGAAATCTTGCTATACCGAAAAGACAGCAGCCGCACATCAAATCTGTGCGGCTGCCGTTTAAGTTTAATATAAGAAACGCAGATTTTATCATTGAAGTTTTTAGACAATCATGTTATAATTGTCGTAATGACAATAAATTTGCAGGGGGTCAATGATGTCTGAATCAATCGTAACAAAAAAAGCAATAGCAGAAGGCTTTAAAGGTCTTATGGCAAAAAAGCCTTTTGAAAAAATAACCATTTCCGATATCACTTCTGTCTGCGGTCTGAACCGTCAGACTTTCTATTACCATTTTCAGGATAAATATGAGCTTCTTAACTGGATATTCTATAATGAGGCAATTACTCCTTTTATTAATGATCTTTCCTTCGATAACTGGAGCGAAAGACTTCTGCAAATGCTGAAAACCATCAAAAGCAATTCCAGATTCTATGCCAACGCAATGAATACCTCCTACGGAGCTGAATTCAAGGATTATATGCACAAAGTCAGCACAAATGTATTTATTGACGTCATTGAAAATATCGCAAACGGAAAAACCATTGCAGAGGATGATAAGAAGTTCATCGCCGAATTTTTCTCCTACGGAATCATCGGAAGTATGGTTTCATGGGTGACAAACGGCATGAAGGAACCTCCGGAGGTAATCATCTCCCACATTGAAAACCTTGTCAATGACTGCAAGCGTCTTGCAGTCAGCCGATATATGAATTCATAAAAAACTGTCAGCATACAGTACCAACCGTATGCTGACAGTTTTTTCCATTCAGGTCATTAGCAAAAATAATGTTTCCGCAGCTTTTGAAGGAGGGGTCAAAGCTCAATGCTCATAGTTGCGGCAGCATTCAGTCCTATATCTGCAATATTTCCTGAAAGATATTCATAATATGCCTGAGCGCCGACCATTGCGCCGTTATCTCCGCAAAGCTCAAGCGGCGGATAAAAACATCTGCGGCCGCTTTTTTCTGCTTTCTCGTCGATTTTCTTTCTGAGAAGTGAATTTGCCGAAACTCCCCCTGCAAGCACAAGTGTATGATATCCCAGATCATCAGCAGCTCTCATAAAATTATCCGTCAGGCTTTCGACAACCGCCTTTCTGAAAGAGGCGGCAATATCGCTGACAGGCAGCGCTTCTCCCCTCTGCTCGGCATTATGTATCAGATTTATGACGGCGGTTTTCAGTCCCGAAAAGCTGAAATCATATTCCGCACCGCTCACCTTTGGATGGGGAAGCCTGAACGAATCCGGATCTCCCAGCTCTGCCGCCTTGTCCAGATGTATTCCCCCCGGATACGGCATTCCCATCGTTCTTGCCGCCTTGTCAAAGGCTTCACCTGCTGCATCATCTCTCGTCTTGCCTATGATCTTCATTTCGGTATAGCTTTTCACCTCAACGATGTGGCTGTGTCCGCCTGAAACCACAAGACATAAAAACGGCGGCTCAAGCTCAGGATGAGCAAGATAATTGGCTGCAATATGAGAGCGCAGATGATGAACCGGTATCAGCGGCAGACCTGTCGCAAGCGACAGTCCTTTGGCAAAATTCACCCCGACAAGCAAAGCGCCGATCAACCCCGGCGCATAAGTGACAGCAAGAGCATCAAGCTCTCCGAAAGTCATTCCTGCCTGTGCAAGCGTTTCCCTCACCACACCGTTGATTGCCTCGCAATGCCTTCTGGAAGCAATTTCCGGCACCACACCGCCATACAGCTTATGCTCCTCCACCTGAGTGGCAACCACCGAAGAAAGAATCTTTCTTCCGTCCTCGATCACAGCCGCCGCCGTTTCATCACAGGAGCTTTCTATTGATAATATTTTCATAACCGTTCACCGTCTTTCTCATCAAAAGCCTTTGTCATAATCAGCGCATCCTCTGTCGGACTGCGGTAAAAATTCTTTCTCAGTCCTATCTCTTCAAAACCCATAGAAGCATAAAGCCTGACAGCCGGCTCATTGGAAGGACGAACCTCAAGAGAAATGGATTCCGCTCCGAGCTGCTTTGCATCAGCACAGGCCCTTTCAATCAGAGCCTTCGCCGCCCCCTGCCGTCTGAAATGCGGAAAAACAGCAACATTGGACACATAACAGCTTTCGCACACAACAAATGTACCGATATATCCTGCCGTCCTGCCGCCGCATAGAGCCACAAGGAAATGAGCCGTTCTGTTGTCAAGCTCTTCACGCAGACTGTTTTCCGACCATGGCGTCGAAAAGCATATTTTCTCCAGCTCTGCAAGAGCAGAAATATGCTCCTCTGTCATTTTCACAATATCAAATTCCATCGTTTTACTATCCCTTTTTCACCTCATGCGGATATGTCCGTATCAAAAACTCACAGAACTCATCTATTGATTTTTCGATCATTCTGCGGCACCGCCTGTACGTCACAAGATCTGAACCGTAAGGGTCAGGAATACCTCCGCCGAGAATATATATCTTGCTCTGCGGTACACCGATAGACAAAAGCGTCTGCGCATGACTCTGCGTCATGACAACATAAATATTCGTGATCTGAATATCATACTCCCTTATGATTCTCGGCTTGTGTCCGCTGATATCTATATTGATCTCATTGCATACCTTGACGGCATTCTGAGAAACGCCGCTGTTGCTGCAGAATCCGAGAGCCGCACTGCTGAATACGCTCTCTATTTCATATTCTTCGCATTTTCTTTCAAATATCGCTTTCGCCATGGGGCTGCGGCAGGTATTTCCGGTACAAATAAATAATATATACAGCATAGTTATCATCCTTCCCGAAATTATGTTTTAGCTTCATACCAAGTTTTGCCGACGCCCGCATCTGCGGTAAGCGCAACTGAAAGCTCGACCGCATTCTGCATTTCCTCGCTCAGAATGGCAGCCGCTTTTCCAGCCTCATCCTCAGGTGCTTCAACGATCAGCTCATCGTGTACCTGAAGGATAAGTCTTGATTTCATATTCTCCTTTTTCAGTCTGTCATATACCTTTATCATGGCGATCTTGATAATATCTGCCGCTGTTCCCTGTATCGGCATATTTCTTGCCACTCTTTCACCGAAGGCTCTGATATTGTGGTTGGATGATGCCAGTTCGGGGAGATATCTTCTTCTGCCGAACATAGTGGTCACATAACCGTCACTCTTTGCCTTTTCCACAATGCTATTCATATAGCTGTCTATGCCGGAATACAGCTTCAGATAATCCTTGATATATTTATCCGCTTCCTTTCTTGTCACACCGATGTCCTTTGCCAAAGAAAAAGCGCCTATTCCATAAACGATACCGAAATTGACAGCCTTTGCCCTGCTTCTCAGCGCCGGTGTCACCATATCATCAGGCAGTCCGAAAACCTTTGCGGCGGTTGAGGTATGGATATCATAATGATTTTCAAAAGCCTCGATCATCTGCTTGTCTGCCGCAATATGCGCCAGAACCCTGAGCTCAATCTGAGAATAATCAGCATCCGCCAGCAGACATCCGTCGGCTGCCCTGAAAAATCTTCTGAATTCCTTTCCCCTTTCCGTTCTTACGGGTATATTCTGAAGATTCGGCTCTGTTGAGCTGATTCTGCCCGTTCTGGTTTCCGTCTGGTTAAAGCTGGAATGAATTCTTCCGTCAGCTCCTATTACTTTCAGAAGTCCGTCACAATAGGTGGATTTCAGCTTGGTAAGCGTTCTGTATTCCAATATATCATTAATGACAGGATGATAATTTTTCAGCTCCTCCAGCACCTCTGCGCTTGTGGAATAGCCGCTTTTGGTTTTCTTGCCTTTTGGAAGCGCCAGCTTTTCAAAAAGTGCCGAACCGAGCTGCTTCGGGGAATTGATATTAAATTCATAGCCAACCTGCTCATAAATACTGTTTCTGAGTCTTTCGATATCGGCGTTCATGCTTTCGCCGTAATCATATATTCCCTGTCTGTCAACGGCAAAACCTGTATTTTCCATGGAAGCAAGCACTTTTGCCAGCGGCAGTTCAATATCATGCAGCAGCTTTGTCAGTTCCTTCGCATCGATCTCTGCCGACAGCTTATCCGCAAGCGGTATAAAGCTTTCCAGCACAGAAGCCTTATCTGACTTAAGCGGCGTAATATTATATTCGCTCACAAGCCTTTCCAGCTGGTAATCCGGTGAATTCGGATTCAGAAGATAGGCGGCAAGCATGGTATCGAAGATAATACTTCTGCATTCAAAGCCTGCTTTTTCAGCTGCCGCAAATATCGGCTTGATATCATGAGTACGTTTTTGAATACTTTCATCTGAAAGCAGCTTTTCAACAAATACTCTGAACTCAGCATTGAACGCATTGGCGCTGTAAATGATATCATCAGCGCAAAGGCTTATTTCTGTTATATCGTCCCCGTCACCTGATGCAATAAAATCGACACGCTTTCCCTTAAGCTGCTCATACAGCTCCAAAAGATGATCTGCTTCTTTGACCTGAAGCACTCTGCTGTCCTGCTCCGATGATTCCTCCGAAAGCGTTTTGGCGATATCCTCTCCGCTGACACCCCACTTTTCCATAAGAGAGAAAAGCTCATACTGAGCCAGCAAAGCCGCTGTCTGTGATTTATTGCGCTGAGCGGGGATGTAGCCGTCTATATCTGTATTGATCGGCGCTTCTGTGCAGATCGTGCCGAGCATAAGACTCATATAGGCGCTGTCCTTTCCGGCAATGAGCTTATTTTTCATTCCCGGCTTGATGTCGAGCGTGTCAATATTTTCATAGATATTATCGACGCTGCCGAATTTGCTGATAAGCTCCGCTGCACCCTTCTGACCGATTCCCGGAACACCGGGGATGCAGTCCGAGGTATCTCCCTGTATCGCCTTGATATCAATCAGCTGCTTCGGTGTGACACCGTAGACCTCTCTTATCTTTTCTTCATCATAGAGCGTTACCTCCGGCTTGCCGAATTTTGTTGCAGCAATTCTCACCGATACAGTCGGCGACACAAGCTGCAGACTGTCCCTGTCGCCTGTTGCAATAACACATTCATAGCCTTCATCCGTACATTTTTTGGCAAGGGTTCCGAGAATATCATCTGCCTCATAGCCCTCACAGGTAACGATTTTATAGCCGAGTGCTGCAATGATTTCCTTAAGCGGTGCAAGCTGCTCTGCAAGTTCCTGCGGCATTCCCTTTCTGTTCGCCTTATATCCTCCGTAAGCCTTATGGCGGAAAGTGGGCGCCTTCAGGTCAAAGGCAACGGCAACCGCATCGGGACTGCTTTCGTCAAGCAGTCTGCGGAAGGTTGTCAGAAATCCGTATATAGCATTTGTATAATGTCCGTCCTTGGTTGTCAGCAGCTTTATTCCGTAAAAAGCTCTGTTCAGAATACTATTTCCGTCAAGTACAAGCAATTTCATGGTATGTCACCTGTTCTAATCAATTTGTTGTGCCGGCTATGCTGTCCATGATACCGACATTTTTTCCGTCCTTTATATAAACACGGGGCACACGCTTGCCGACAAGACAAACGACCTCATAATTGATAGTACCCGTCATTTCCGCAATATCATCAAACGACATAGCGCCGTCCGAACCGTCACCGATAACCGTAACCTCATCCCCGACTCTGATATCCTCAATATCGCTGACATCCAGCATGACCTGATCCATGCAAACTCTGCCGATCACCGCTGCTCTTTTTCCGCCGACAGACATATATGCACGATTTCCCAGACTTCTTGTGTAGCCGTCGGCATAGCCTATCGGAACTGTTGCTATTCTGGTGGTTTTTTCTGTCACGAATGTTCCTCCGTAGCTGACAGCCGTATTCGCCTCTACTGTTTTGATCTGTGCAATCACGCTTTTTATCTTCATTGCCGGACGAAGCTCCAGTTTATGGGACACCTTCCATGACGGAGCAAGACCATACAGAATAATTCCTGCACGCACACAGTTAAAATGCGCCTGCGGATAATCCATAATCGCACCGCTGTTGGAGCAATGCACAACATCAAATGTTATTCCGTCCTTTTTCAGTTTATCCACAGCATCGGAAAAACATTCAAGCTGATGCAGCGTGGGAAGTTTTCCTTCATCGCCCTCATCGGAAAGTGCAAAATGCGTAAAGATTCCCTCGTGGACAAGATTCGCCAGCTCACACACTTTCCGGATGCTTTCTATTGATCCTCTGTCACGCTCTGTATTCTGATACATAAAACCGATACGGCTCATTCCCGTGTCCAGTTTGATATGTATCTTTACATTGACATGATCCCTGACTGCCGACTCCGAAAGCTCCTTTGCATAATCCTCCGAAAAAACAGCCTGAGATATATTATTTTCCGCAAGCTCCTTTGCAAGGTAAGTCGGTGTAAAGCCCAGAATCAGTATCGGCAGAGAAACGCCGTTTTCTCTGAGCTGCATTGCTTCTTCTATATTGGAAACGGCAAATCTTGCGGCGCCGAGCTTTTCATAGAGCTTTGCAAGAAAAACCGCACCGTGGCCGTAGCCATCAGCCTTTATCACACAAATGATACCCGCATTTTCATCTGTTGCCCTTCTGATGGAACAGAAATTATGTCTGATCGCATCCGCATCGACCTCTGCCCATGTTCTTCTGAGAAATGTATTCATCACAAACATTGCCTTTCATAAAATATATCACAAAAATCAATCATACAAAAATTAAAATATACACTATTATTTTACCCTATCATTAAATCAATGTCAATTGAAAAGGCGGTATGTTTTTATAAACTTAAGAAAAAATTACGGCAGGGAAAATACGAAACTCATTTCCCTGCCGTTTATCTTTATTTATGAATCTGCCTTTATGATATCAATTGTTCTCTGAACGGAATATCTTGAAATACAGTCATCGTTTGTTTCATATTTCAGTTTATTCTGTTCAGCTTCAAGATACTCCTTGTATTCATCATTTTTCATATTGTAAAGAATGGAAATTCTTGAAATAGCGTCACCGTCATTAGCGTCATCGCTGATTCTATCGGCATCCTCCGAAATAGAACCCTTATAAATCACATAGTGTGTTTTATCAACTGTTTTGACAGCAGCCTTTTTTTCATCAAGCTCTTTTATGGCTGCCGCAAGCTCTTCGCTCAGACCTGCATTGTCGAGTATGGTGACATTTTGGGATTTCGTAACCGTATCTGTTGAAAAATCCGTCTTGAACTGCTCCTCAACGGCTGCCGTATCGGATCCGTCATCATTCAGCATTTTTGCATACTTAGCAAAGTTTTCGGTGATCGTGTCCTTTGTTTCATCGCTTACATCAACCGTATTGCCTTCATCGTCCATTTCCGTCAGAGGATAGGCAATATAATAATAATCGGTATAGTTATCGGTGAAATACTTTTTCAGCTCATCGTCGGTTACTTCCTTTTCGCCGCCCTCACCATAAATATTCTTGAAAATCAAATCCGAAAGATACTGCGTTTTCACTTCAACATTCGCAAAGGTATTGCTTGAAACGCCGAGCTTTTCATAAAACGACTGACCCATATTATAATAGTACAAGTACTGCTCCTCTATGGAATTCAGTTCTTCTTCATCCACCTCGATTTTTTTATCCGCTGCCAGCTTTTCAACCGTAAGCTGGGCAATGGCGGATTTCTTTGCATCTTCGCTGATCCAATCTACGATTTTCTTGCCCTCCACCTTGACATCGTCAAGATTCTTATCCTTGATATCAAAGCTTTCGCCCGAATCCTCCTGAATCTTTGACATAGCACTATTATAAGAAGTGTAGGTATAATAGATCCAGTTGCCGTTGGTAAGAGTGGATGTATCTGTTTTTATGCTCCATGTTGTATCGGCGCAGCCAGAAGCGCTGAGCATAACGACTGCGGCAGATAAAACAGCTGCTGTTTTCAGAATATTTTTCATTTTCATTTAACTGTCGTCCTTTCAGAATTGTTACTTAGGCATATAGATCTATTATATAACAAATCATCCGTAAAGTCCATAAAAATTTGAAATAAATTCTCCGTATCATCAAAAATCAAAGACCTTTTCTTACTTTCTGATACCCGTATCAAATATCGTTTCCAAAGCGGCTCCTGCCGGTTCGCCTATCTTCAGCTTTACGCTGATATTCGGCTTGACTGTCATATTCAGCTTTGCTCTGCCCTTCATCTTCACAATAATATTGGCAGCGCCCTGACAGCGTATTTCATCAAAATAAATATAGAGCGTATCGTCACGCTGACGTATGGCATTAACACCAATTGTCTGCGCCTTGCTCCTGACAAGCGCAATATTAATGAGTCCCTCAACAGCCTTCGGGATATCTCCGAAACGGTCTGTCATTTCATCTATGACATCTCCTGCATCGTCATTGGTGCGTATATCCGCAATCCGTCTGTACATTTCCAGTCTGTGATTCAGATTGCTGATATAATTTTCCGGTATATGAGCGTCTGCCTGAATATCCACAACACAGTCCCTGTCCTCAGGCTTCGGTTTCTCTCCCTTTGCTGCGCTGACGGCTTCTCCGAGGAGCTTCATATACATATCATATCCCACATCTGTCATATGGCCATGCTGCATAGCTCCCAGCATATTGCCTGCACCCCTGATTTCAAGGTCACGCATAGCAATTTTAAAGCCTGATCCGAATTCTGTAAATTCCCGGATCGCTTCCAGTCTTTTCTGAGAGATCTCGCTGATCGCCTTATCACGCTGAAAGGTAAAATAGGCATAGGCTCTTCTTGTTGACCTGCCGACTCTTCCTCTCAGCTGATGAAGCTGGGAAAGTCCCATTCTGTCAGCATTTTCAATAATCAGCGTATTGGCATTCGGGATATCGACACCTGTTTCGATGATAGTGGTGCATACCAGCACATTGATCTCCTGCTCCAGCATTTGCCGCCATACCTCCGAAAGCTGTGCTTCCGTCATTTTTCCATGACCGAATCCGACCTTTGCTTCGGGAATAGCATGACTGATCTCAGATGCCTTGCTTTCAATACCGCTGACACGGTTATAAAGATAGAAAACCTGACCGCCTCTTCTCAGCTCTCTGCGGATCGCCTCGTTGATCACCGCATCGTCATATTCCAGAACATACGACTGAACGGGATGTCTGTCCTGCGGCGCTTCCTCCAGCGTTGACATATCCCTGATGCCCGACATCGCCATGTTCAGCGTTCTCGGAATAGGCGTTGCGGAAAGAGTGAGGATATCGACATCCTTATACACCGCCTTGAAGTTTTCCTTTTGCTCCACACCGAACCGCTGCTCCTCGTCAACGATAAACAAACCGATATCACGGAACCGGATGTCCTTCTGTATCAGTCTGTGCGTTCCGATCACCATGTCAATATCTCCACGTTTCAGCTTTTCGATGATCTGCTCCTGCTGTCTGGGTGTACGGAAGCGTGAAAGAAGCTCGATCGTGATCGGATAGCCCTCAAAGCGTCTGATCACGGTCTGATAATGCTGCCATGCAAGAATAGTTGTAGGAACAAGCAAAGCGCATTGTTTGCCGTCGGTAACACATTTGAATGCCGCACGGAGGGCGACCTCGGTTTTGCCGAAGCCGACATCTCCGCAAAGAAGTCTGTCCATCGGCACAGGTCTTTCCATATCCGCTTTGATTTCGGCAATACAGCGTTTCTGATCATCTGTTTCTTCATATTCAAACTTATTTTCAAAATCTCTCTGCCACTCGTTATCTCCCGAAAAGGCAAAGCCCTTCGCCTTCATTCTTTCGGAATACATTCTTATCAGCTGATCGGCAATATCCTTGACAGCCGACCGCACCCGGCTTTTCGCCTTTTTCCACTCATTGCCGCCCAGCCTGCTGAGCTTAACGGTGCTGTCCTCCTTGGGACCTATATATTTTGCGATCATATCCAGCTGAGTTACCGGAACGAAAAGAGTGTCGCCCTTTGCATAGTTGATGATGATATAATCCTTAACAACGCCGTGGATCTCTTTTTTCTCCACGCCTGCAAATTGTCCGATACCGTGAGCGGAATGAACGACATAATCTCCCGGAGAAAGCTCCGCAAGACTGAAAAGGGCATTATTTTTTTTCCGCCTTTTGGTTTTCTTTTTTACAGCAGCTCCCGAAACATGAGAGTGAGCGATCAGGCAAAAGCCTGCTGACGGATACTCAAAACTTGCGCTCAGACTTCCCGGCGCCACATAGATCCCCTCGCCCTCCAGCTCAGAGTCCGGCAGGATATAGCCTGCACTGATACCCCTTGCCAGCAGAACGCTGTACACGTTTTCGGCATTTTTCTCTGTACCTGCCAGTATGATACAGGTCTTATCGGATGCGGACAGACTTTCCAGATCTTCGCACAGAACGCTGACAGAGCCGCCCCAAAGAGAAAGCTGCTTTGCAGTAAAATTGACAAGCTCTCTCAGCGGCAGTTCACAGCTTCCACGGGCAAAGTTATCAATAAAGATAGTATCTCTTTCGGAAAGTGCGCTGAGATGATCCTGCCATTCTCCCATAAAGCGGTCAAGTCCTCTGCACAGAATTCCCTCCGACATATAATCCGCCAGATCCTCGCTCCACTGATAAAGCACCGACCGCACCCTGTCCTTCAGATTCGGCTGCTCCGAAACGAAAACCAATTCATTTTCCACAAAGTAGTCAAAAAGCGTTGACGGCTTTTCATAGACAAGGGAATAGTATTTGTCCAGCGATGTCAGTCTGCCGTCCGTCCGGATTTTTTCCGCTTCCCCGGACATGACCGCTTTTGCCTTCGGGGCATTTTTATCACGCAGAGAGGAGGCTTTTTTCTCTATTTTGCGAGCAAGCTCCTCTTTGTCATCAAAAAGTATTTCACTTGACGGTGTTATCGTAAAGCTGTCAACCCTGTCGGTTCTTCTTTGTGTTTCGACATCAAATTCCGAAATCGTGTCTATCTCATCGCCCCAGAATTCTATTCTGTACGGACGTGAAGCTGACGGCATAAAGAGATCAACGATTCCTCCCCTTGCAGAAAACTGTCCGCTGCCCTCCACCTGTTCGGCTCTGACATAGCCGCAGGCAAAAAGCAAGGCAATGAGCTTTTCAGGAGAAATTTCCGCTCCCTCTCTCAGAACCGCTGTATTGTTTTTCAGTATTTCCGGCGGAACGGTATACTGGAGCGCAGCATCCGCACAGGCAATCACGACATCACATTTTCCTTCAGAAAACGCAAAAAGAGCGCCTATCCTCTGATGGATAAACTCTCCCGAAACACCCGTCACCTCACGGAAGGTAAAATCCCTTGCCGGATAATACATTGCTTTCGTTCCCATCTCATTCAGATCGGCACACAGTCTTGCCGCCTCTGCTTCATCGGCAGCCAGAACCAGCGCCCTTCTTTTCAGTCTTGCACACATGGTATGGATCAGGTGCGCCTTATGTATTCCCGAAAGACCTGTTGCCATAGCAGGTGTTCTGCCGCTGCCGACGGCTCTTTCGAGTGTTCTGTATTCCTCTGTGCCGAAAAGCACATCCCTTAAAAATCTCATCTTTCCTCCTTTATATATGTATGCTATATTCCCTCAGCCATTGATTTCAGACTATCATATTCCGACATAAAATGCCATATACCCTTTCTGCCTTTGCCAAGAACACCCCAAACCAAAGAGCCGTCCTCATCATCAATGATTTCACCAATATAACTGTCTCCGTATTTTATCATTCTCTTCGGTATTTCATTTTCTGAAAAGTCTGTTTTTGATAATTTGATTTCAGAAATAATCTCACAGTCATGACTTTTGATAAATGCCATTTCTTCTTCGTTATATTCAACATTAAATTTCAATTTCATAATAGTATTTCCTCAATTCTTGTTAAATTCGTTCATCTCCATGCTGATAAATCTTGCGATCATTTCTCTGTAAAGCGCTTCTACCATATCAGGATTGGCACCGTACTCCTTCGCCTTTGTGCGAACTTTCTGTATGACTGCTTCCACACGGGCAGGTGCTTTTACACCCTCTTCGCTTTTCTTAAATGCGGATGCCTGCACAACATAACCTGTTCTTTCCGCTATCAATTTAATAATCTCATTATCAATTCTGTCGATATTGGCACGTACTTCTTCTAAACTCTTACATTCCATGTTATTTTCCTCCATCAAAATATCACTCAATCCATCACGAATTAAAAAGGTTCATTGCTTTGTCAATTTGTCCGTTGATCATAAGTTCAACTGCATCACAAGCCTTTTCGGCGGCTTCGCCGAGCGTTTTGTATTCGCTTTCGGTAAAACGGGAAAGCACCCAGTCGGCAAGATCCCATTTTTCCGGTTTATGCCCGACACCCAGCTTGATTCTCGGAAATTGATCGCTGCCCGAAAGATAGATAATGTTCTTTATGCCGTTATGCCCTCCGTCGCTTCCCTTGCGTCGGATACGCATTTTGCCGACATCAAGGGAGATATCGTCAAAAATCACGATGACATTTTCGGGCGGTATTTTATAGAATTTCATTGCCTCTGTCACCGCAAGTCCCGAATTGTTCATATAGGTGGACGGCTTCATCAGAAGCACCTTTTTATCTCCTATCACACAGGCGGTGCAAAGAGATTTATATTTTATCCTGTCGATTCTGACATTCAGCCTTTCTGCCAGCCTGTCAACAGCAATAAATCCTGCATTGTGACGTGTGCCGTCATATTTTGATCCGCTGTTTCCAAGACCCACTACAATGTATTCCACGCTGCCCGAAGGCTCTTCTTTTTTCTTAAAAAACATCATCTGCACCCCACCATTAACCGATAAATATCTTTTCATAAACGACCACAGAATTAATACTGTATATTACAATGACAGCCGTCAATAAAATACCGCCTGTCATGCACACTATCCTGCATTTTTCCTTTTTGCACCCAATCATCAGCTGCACCGCTCTGCCGGCAAAATAGGCTCCCAAAACGATAAGCGGAACGGCATATCTGATATTCTGCGTGCAGACATGAGGAAAAGTCAGGCAGAATATATAATAAAACAACAAAAACACAAAATAAAGGATTCCCAAAAATGTCTTATGCACAAAGCTGAGCTTTTTGTCAAAAATAAAGGTATATATCATCCCTGCAAAGCCTGCCAGCGCTATGATAATGGCAGACCATAAAAGTATCTTGTCAAAGCCTGCTATTCCGGGATAATATTTTACTGTAAACAGCTCATCAAACATGGAAGTCTTGAATATCCCCACAAGAGGATTATATTCATTATAGGCGCCGTCAAATCTGACAAACTGCTCTCCGGCATTTTCAAACTGAAAGGCTCTGAAATCAAACAGTCTTTGCAGAACCGGCACATTCCCGATATACTGATCCGAATCCTCAGACAGCTTAAGCACATAAGAAATCGGCACATCATACCGGAGATTGTTCCGTATCTCCCACCAAAGTGCAAGAGGTGCGCATACCAG
This sequence comes from Clostridia bacterium, assembly GCA_017475765.1. Taxonomy (GTDB): domain Bacteria; phylum Bacillota; class Clostridia; order Oscillospirales; family Acutalibacteraceae; genus UBA1213. Next base: position 34,074 of record JAFVEY010000013.1, read on the forward strand.
CAGAAATGCCGCATACTGCCACAGATACTTTTTGATGTTTTGACGATCCTTAAAAAATACATAGGCAAACACAAAGCCTATCGCCGGCGCCACCATCCACCCCGACAGCTTTGCCATCATTGCACAGCCGACACATACAGCAATGCACATCAGCCTTCCAAAATGGCGGCTTTTATACCAATACAACGTATTCAGTATTGCTCCGAGCATGAATGTGATCGAAAGCATATCATTATTGATACTGCCTCCAAGTATATAGAAGGCAGGGCAAAAAGCAGCCACCGCACAAGCCGCTGTCATTCCGCCCCCTTTCAGTCCCAGCTGACGGAATATCTTATAGGACAAGATCATGCTGATCGTTGAATAAAATAATGTGAGTATCTGAACATTTTCAAAGGCATTATCGACATTCATTCCGAAAATCAGCTGTATTCTGACCCACACATCGGCAATGATATGATGCAGCGGCGGATGATAAAACTGATATACCGTTCTGACATCAAAATCAGGCAGTTGTGCCTGATATACAAAATAAGCAATATACCCCAGATGTCCGTTCATTTTCTCGATGCTGCCGACATCATGCTGCTTCTGCTGAATCGTAAACGTCATAATATAGGCAAGCCTTATCAGAAAACCTGCTATAATGATAAGCAAAACAGCCTTTTTATCATCAAGCCGTTTCTTGCAGAAAAGATATACCGCCGCAGCGAAAAGCATCAGAAGTCCGACATTCAGTATCAAAAGCTGAGGTTTATGCACAAAGCTGAGAAAATATAAAAAGACAAGCGTAAGCACCGCAGATATTACACTCAACAAAGTCATCATCCGATATCTGCTGCCCTTTTCGGCATGACAAGATATATAGCTTGAGCCGATCAGACAGCAAAGCATAAAGGCAACAACGCTGACCATCAGCCATAGCAGTCTGAGCTGTCCGGCAGAAGTGAGTGCTGTTGCCGCCAGACACGCCGCTGCCGAGGTCATGAACGGATGCTTTGCCGCCCATTCCGCCAAACGAAGCAGAATCGGCTGATCGTGCGGTTTTTCAATTTTGATCTGTGTATCTGTCATAATTTCCTCCATAACGATTGGGCTGCTGTCGGACAATTTCCGCCAGCAGCCTGTTCTGCCGTTATTTTGATTTTGTTTCGTGATATTCCTTTTCGGTATTCACATTCCATATATCATGCTTATCGGTTCTGCCTGCTTTGATGGCTTCCGCTGCCCTTATGGCAGTAAGCATGGAGTGATCCATATTGTTGTAGCGGTGCTGACCGTTTCTGCCGATGCAGTAAAGATTTTCATACCCGTCCAGACAGCTGATCAGCTCATTCATTCGGGAGTAGGTGTCAAAATAGGCAGGATATGCTTTTTTCACCTTTTCACGGTGGCTGTCAAGAATATCGGAAGAAGAAATGACTCCCATTGATTCCAGTTCCTTTGCCGCCATCGAAATACATTCCTCATCGCTCATATTCCAGAAATCATCGCCCTCGGCACAGAAATATTCCAACCCGATCCATACTGTATTTTCAGGATCCTTTACCATATACGGCGACCAGTTGTTGAATATCTGTATTCTGCCGAGCTTGACATCAGGCTCCTGAACATAGATCCAGCAGTCGGGCACGATATTGCCCAGCGTTTTTATCTCTGTCTGATTTTTCAGATCAAGTTTTCTGACAAGAAGTCCTACTGTGACGAAATCCCTGTACGGCAGTCCCTTTGCAACAGAGATCATATCCTCGGACGGCTTATCTCCTGTCATTCCGCATACGAGATCCTTGACAGGCATGGAGGAAACAAACACATCGCCCTCTATTATTTTTTCTCCGTCCTTTGTATCACAAACAACTGACTTTATTCTGCCGTTTTCACACACTATATTTCTGACATTATATCCCTTCAGCAGCTTTGCTCCTCTTTGCACGGCAATATCGGCAGCCGTTTCCCACAGCTGACCCGGACCGTATTTAGGATACCAAAACTGCTCGATCAGAGAGGTTTCAACCTCTTTATTTTTCTTATTGCCTCCGAAGGCTTTGGAGAACATATCCTTCAGAACAGCTCTTATGGAAAGTCCCTTTACCCTCTGAGAACCCCAGTCGGCGGAAATATCTCTCGGATGTCTGCCCCACAGCTTTTCGGTATAGCCCTCAAAAAACATACTGTACAGCTTTTTGCCAAAACGGTTGATGTAGAAATTCTCCAAAGAATCCTCCGGTTTTTTTGCAACGCTCGCCTTAAGGTAGCTGAAGCCTGCCGCCATTGTCGTTGCAAAGCCCATGTTTTTAATTGTCGAAGCCGACATCTTTACAGGATAATCAAAAAATTTCTTTCTGTAATAAATTCTTGAAACTCTTGTCCTGACAAGCATTACCCTGTCTTCCTTTTCCGGGTCGGGGCCTCCCTGTTCCAAAGGCTTTTCCCTTCCGAGCTTTTTATCGTCAAACGAAGGCTTTCCCTGCACGGGCATAAGCTCGCTCCACCATTTCATTACCTCATCGCTTTTGGAGAAAAATCTATGTCCGCCGATATCCATACGGTTGCCGTTATATCTTACAGTCTGTGAAATACCGCCGATTGCCTGACTTTCTTCAAGAATCGTAACCTCAATATCCTTGTTTCCGTCCTTTAAAAGCTCATTGGCAGCTGTCAGTCCGGCAGGACCTGCCCCTATTATCACTACTTTTTTCATAATTCTGTTCACCTTTCCGTATGAATTAATCCTCGGCATGACGATAAAGTATCAGCTTTCTTGCAAAAAAGTTCCACATATAGACAAGCACCACCGCCAGCATCTTTCCTATGATATAATACTTGTCTGCCGGTATCAGAGAGCCGAATACGGCATTTCTGACCAAAAAGCCTTCCCCGAATATTCCTTCGACCGCAAACGGCTCCATGATAAGCTGTGTCAGACCGAGTCCGATAATGCCTATCACGCCAAAAGCAATAAAATCAATAAACCTGTTCTTGACCTTTGCTTTTGCAAACACCCAGAAGGCGGAGATGATATAATTGACGAGCAGTCCGACAATAAAGCCAAAAACGGCGGAAATCGCTTCGGACATACGAAAAAGCTCCCGGAACAATATCAGCACACCCATGTCTGCCAATGTTGCAATTCCCCCGACAAACAGGCTTCTGAAAAACTGTATGAATGTATTTTTCGTATCGCCTATAAAAAGACTTTTCAGCTTCATTTATTTACCCTTTCAAAACTATATTTTTTCCATAACGAAATACTATAATTGATATTTTAATGCAAATATACTAAATTGTCAACCTCGGCACAAAATTTCATTGTATATTATCAAGATAATGAATGTTCTGCAATAAAATATCAGGTATTAAAGCAGCGAATAAAGCAGCGAACTTTTTTCTTTATGACAGTTTTTTATTTTTTTCTTATTGTTTTTATCGCTTTGGTGCATTATAATAATACTATTGGCAATTTACTCTATACGGAGGTATATTCATGAAAAAGTCAACAGTGATCCTGATCGCTCTTGTCGCATTTTTTGTGGGAGTTGTCGGTGGATTTTCATTTTCTCCCGTCAAGCACGGTATCAATATTGATGTCGAGATCGGCAACAACAGCGGCAACAAAACTATACATAAAACTTCCGGTTCCAAACCGGAGCTTCCCGAAAAAAGCAGCAGCGCTTCAAAGGCAGACGAACTGAAAACAAAAAGGAGAAAAGGAAAATGGATTGGACAGAAATCATCGTGACCGTTTCCGCAAAGGATATCGAAACGGCAGGAAATATCGCTCAGATGACGGTTCCCTACGGAATCTATATCGAGGATTATTCAAGTCTTGAGCAGGAGGTTCTGGAGATCGCCAATATTGATCTCATAGATGAGGAGCTGCTCGCAAAGGACAGAGAACACGGAAAAATACACATCTATATCAGTCCGGAAGAAAATCCTGCCGAAGCTGTTTCCTATATAAAGGAAAGACTGCAGGCGGAGGGGATCGGATATGAGATCAGCTCGGACAGCTGTGATGTTGAAAGCTGCCTTGTCAGCTGGAAAAAATATTTCAGCCCGATAAAGGTCGGAGAAAAAATACTGATCCGTCCTGTGTGGCGTGACGACTTTGAGCCGGACGGAAGGATCGTTCTGAATCTGGAGCCGGGTCTTGCCTTTGGAACAGGAACACACGAAACAACAAGGCTTTGTCTTGAAGCGTTGGAAAAGCACATCACAAACGGCTGCACCATGCTGGATGTCGGCTGCGGCAGCGGTATTCTTTCGGTGGCAGGTCTGCTTCTGGGCGCTGAAAGCGCTGTGGGAATTGATATTGACGAGATGGCTGTCAAGGCTTCGAGAGAAAATGCAAAGCTCAATCATGTGGAAAGCAGATATACCGGAATAAAGGGCAATCTTGCAGACGAGGTCAGCGGCACTTATGATGTCATTACAGCCAATATCGTGGCTGATGCTATCATCCTGCTTTCCTCCGATATAGAAAAGCTGATGAATGACAATACCGTTTATATTATGAGCGGTATCATCGACACAAGGCTTGATGATGTTCTTTCGGCACTTCCCGCAAGTCTTGAAGTAATAGAGCAGTATGAAGAAAAAGGCTGGATATGCCTTGCTGCCAAGAAAAAATAACTGCTGTACCGTAACAGTAAAACATTCAATAGGAAAGGCGTGTTTTCATTGAACAGAAAAAAGGATATATCGGGACTGATTTTTTCGGCGATACTTGTTATTGCCTATGTGATATGCTCATACTTCTTTATAGGTATTATCGAAAGCTCCAAGGCTCTCGGCGACAGCGCAAAGCTGCTGCTTGTTTCATTGGTGTTTGTCCTGTTTGGTCTTATACTTTTTTATGCGACAAGAGTAGGTGACGGCAAGCAGATTCACCGTTTTTCTCTTGCGACCCTGATCATACTGGATCTCCCGGCACTCTATATCATTCTTTCGGCAGCAGCTCCCGGACTTCCCTTCCCCCTCGACCTCACACAGTCGGATGAAATCGTAAAGCTGGCAGCTGTCGCTCTGGGTTACGGTGTTCCGTATACCTTCCTCAGCGGCTATGAGCAGGATATCATTCTCGAAAACAAATCCGATCACAAATCCGAAGAAAGCTACGAACCCGATGAACTTGACGAGCCGTCTGACAAGAATACGGAAACTGATGACGGAGAAGATGCCGGCAAGACCCCGGAAGCGGAGCTTCCTACATCCGAAACCGATGAATGAAATCATCGCCCCTGGCAGAGAGGTTCTGCCGCTCAATGACATTTCTACACATCAAACTCTGTCAGCCCTTTCAGAGCGTTCCGGTCTGTTATGATGATTTGGCGGTAGCCTGTCTTTACCATTCCGTTTTCTGCAAGCGATGATATGATTTTGCTTACGGTTACTCTTGTGGTGCCTATCATGCTGGCAATATCCTCGTGAGTGGTGAAAATCGTATCTTCTCCGCTTTGTTCGCAAGCGCTGAGAAGAAAAGCCGCAATGCGGTTTTTGGCACTCATAAAGGCTATGGAATCGACCTGTGCCGAGAGCAGCCGTATGGTCTGTGCCTGGAGCTGCAGAAGCTCCAGCGCCGTCTGAGGGTTCCGGCGGATGATATCCGTAAGGACATTTCTGTTGACGGAAACAAGCTCCGACCGGATGACGGCACGGGCAGAGGACATTCGTGCCTGACCGTCAAAAAAGGCGGCTTCTCCGAGGACAGCGCCCTTCTTGATCACCGAAAGAGTTTTTTCGGCGCCGTTTTCCGATGTGATAAATATTTTGACCCTGCCCTTTTTCAGATAGTAAAAACATTCGGGTTTATCGCCCTGATGATAGATGACCCGTCCTTTTTCAAAAATACGAACCATCGGCATGGATTCAAAAATTTCCGAAAGAGTCCGTGTGTTGGCGGTGTTGCCTTTTTGGAGATAGATGGCAGGTTTTTCGTATGTCATAAAAAATTTCCTTTCTAATCAATACTGCTTGACAATCCCTGGCAGATATGATATAAATTCATTAAATCATTTTCATCAGGGAGGGATATTGTTTTGACGAGATATGTAATCAACGCATAAGCAGAGGCTATGCGTATGGAAAATGAAGTAGAAGAATATAGTCATAGCCCTGCTTTTCCGTATAAAACTGGATGATTGCGGAGGGCGTTATGAGCTATAAAAAAGCAGAACAGGTGCTGCCGGCGGAGCTGGTGGAACTGATTCAGGAGTATGCAGACGGTATTTGCCTTTATATTCCGAGAAAGGAAAGCAATCGGAAAAAATGGGGCGAAAGTACTGCTACCCTATCCGAAATGGCAGAAAGAAACAACAGGATATTCAATGATTATACTCATGGTATGAATATCAGAAGTCTTGCGGAAAAATATTTTCTTTCGGAAAAAAGCATACAAAGAATTATAAGAAACATGAAATAAATACGGTGAGCCGATGAGAAATCTTCGGCTCAAATTTTTTTTGAAAAATAAATGAGGTTGCTGTTTTGATATGTTGATTGATATAATAAAGTGAAAGATCAATATGACAGGAGGAAAATTTATGGACCGTTCTATTATCAAAAATTACAGGAAAAATGACAAACTAAGAATTTCCTTCAATACTCTTGCAAAGGAAACCTTTGGATTGGACTTTGAACCTTGGTATCACAGTGGTTTCTGGAATGAAAAATATATTCCCTATTCGGTGCTTTGCGAAGGAAGGATCATCTCTAATGTTTCTGTTAATCTTATTGACTGTGAGTATGCCGGACGAAAAAAGCGCTATATTCAGCTGGGTACAGTAATGACGGATAAAAAATATCGTCACAAAGGATATATCCGTATGCTTATGGAGGAAATCAGGAGAGATTATTCCGGCTGTGATGGTTTTTTTCTGTATGCAAATGACAGCGTATGTGATTTTTATCCTAAATTCGATTTTGAGAAAGCGGAGGAATATCGGTTCCGTGCAGAAATCCACACCAGCAGCAGTCCGTCTGCCATACCTGTTTCCATGCAGACTTCTGACGATTGGACACACTTTTTGAAAGAAAAAAAGCAGCGGAAAAGCAGCGGTGTGCTGAATCTTGATACAGATGATTTACTGATGTTTTATCTTACGCAGTTTATGAAGGATCATGTATTTTACATCCCCTCTCCAAACTGCTATGTGATAGCAGAAGCAGACAATGACATATTGACAGTATATGATATTTTTTCAGAGCAGCCTGTGGATATCATCTCTGTTTGCAGCTGCTTCGGTGCAGGGATCAAATCAGTCGATTTTGCGTTTACACCTGACGATACCCACCATCTTGAAAAATATCTGTACCGTGAAGATGACAGTACATTTTTTATTCTTGGTGAAGGTTTGAAGCAGGACATGAAGCATATAGGTGCTTTCCCTGCTGTTGCTCATGCGTGAATACAGAGTTGACTGAATGGAACAAAATGAAAGGGTATGCCGTTAATGAAATTGTAGCATAGTTTACAATCTTTTTCAAGAAGCTGTGATATAATAAGCATGAAATTACTTTAGGAGGCAATCAATCATGGGAATGACAATGTCACAGAAAATTCTCGCCGCTCATGCGGGTCTTGAATCCGTCAAAGCAGGTCAGCTTATCGAAGCAAAGCTGGATATGGTTCTCGGAAACGATATCACTTCTCCGGTAGCAATCAATGTATTTAATGACGGCGGTGCCTGTCAGGTATTCGACAATACAAAGATATCCATGGTAATGGATCACTTCACACCGAACAAGGATATCAAGGCTGCCGAGCAGTGCGCACAGGTAAGACGCTTTGCGGACAAGTATGACATCAAAAACTTTTTTGATGTCGGACAAATGGGTATCGAACACGCACTTCTCCCCGAAAAAGGTCTTGTAGGTCCCGGAACGCTCTGTATCGGCGCAGACAGCCACACCTGTACTTATGGCGCTCTCGGCGCTTTTTCGACAGGTGTAGGCTCGACCGATATGGCTGCCGGAATGATCAGCGGCAAGGCATGGTTCAAGGTGCCGTCCGCCATTAAATTTGTTCTGACAGGAAAGCCTGCTGCACATATCAGCGGCAAGGATGTGATCCTTCACATTATCGGAATGATAGGCGTTGACGGCGCACTTTACAAATCTATGGAGTTTTTCGGCGACGGTCTGCAATACCTCAATATCGACGACAGACTCTGTATTGCCAATATGGCGATCGAAGCCGGCGCAAAGAACGGCATTTTCCCTGTTGACGACATCACAAGAGAATATACCGAGGGACGTTTCAAGGGTGAGCCGAAAGAATATTTTGCAGATGACGATGCGGAATATGAGGCAGAATATATCATCGACCTTTCAAAGCTCCGCCCGACAGTAGCTTTTCCGCACCTTCCGGAAAATGCAAGAACCGTTGACGAAATAGGCGAAACAGAGGTAAAAATTGATCAGGCTGTTATCGGCTCATGCACCAACGGAAGAATTTCCGACCTCAGAGCCGCTGCCGATATTCTCAGAGGCAAAAAGGTGGCGAAGGGTGTCCGCTGCATTATTATCCCCGGCACACAGAATGTATATCTTCAGGCGATGCACGAGGGTCTTTTCGATATCTTTATTGAAGCAGGAGCAGTTGTGTCAACACCCACCTGCGGTCCCTGTCTTGGCGGTCACATGGGTATTCTTGCAAAGGGCGAAAGAGCGATATCCACAACCAACAGAAACTTTGTCGGCAGAATGGGTCATGTGGAATCCGAGGTCTATCTTGCCAGCCCTGCCGTAGCAGCAGCAAGTGCCGTAACAGGCTATATTACCGACCCCGGAAAAGTAAAATAATCATCTTATCATTTCCAATTTGATATACGAGGTATAAAATTATGGGTATAATCAAGAACATAGAACAAGCAGATGAGATGTTTCAAAAAGGCAGTCTTTATGTTCCTATGTTTGGCAGGGATATTGAGGTCTGGATCGAGAATGAAGCAGGAATAGATTATGCAGAACGCTGTGCAGAACATCTCACGGCACTCAGCGATGAGATGATTGATACCATCTGTGAAAAATCAGTTATTTATTATCAATTCATGCTGGAAGAGTGGGGCGATTTTGAAGAGGTCAGCGGCGGTATCCTTGATGAGATCAGAAACACCATCCCCGAAGATGCCGAAGGACGAGACATTCTGAAATATATCACCTCTCCGTCCTTGTATATTCTTTCACCGGAAGCAGATGATATCGGTTACAGCATAGAGTGCGGATGTGTGTGGGAACCCGAACATGGATTGGAGATCATCATCCGCAACAATACCGTTCTGTATGTTGGTCCTGCGGAAGGCTTGGGAGCTTGGGAAGATGATGATGTATATGAGATCGATTATTAATCATAGTAAACGACATTTAAATTATCTTATTTGAAGTATGCGGGTGCAGGGGCTTCAGCTCCTGCCGGGGTCCAGGGCGAGCAGTGCCGGTGGGGTTTGGGGGTGCGGGTGTCTAGTGGACACCTCTGCGAAGCAGAAGCACCGACCGAGCCGGCAGGTGAGACTCAAAGCCCCAACTATCAGTAATCAGGAATAAATGAATGACGTTGACTATCAATTTCAACGCATGAGGAGGAAATATCAATGAAAGCACAGGGAACTGTACATAAATACGGAGATAATGTGGATACGGATGTAATCATCCCCGCAAGATATCTTAACACAAGCTCTCACAAGGAGCTTGCATCACACTGCATGGAGGATATCGACATCGACTTTACCAAAAAGGTCAAGGAAGGCGATATCATCGTAGCCGAGAAAAACTTCGGCTGCGGCTCTTCCAGAGAACACGCACCGATCGCAATCAAGGCTTCGGGCATCAGCTGCGTTATCGCTTCAACCTTTGCCCGCATCTTTTACAGAAATTCTATCAATATTGGTCTGCCGATACTGGAATGTGATGCTGCTTCAAAGGAGATCCAATCGGGCGATGAGGTCAGCATTGATTTTGATACAGGCGTTATCACGGATATCACAACGGGCAAAACCTATCAGGCAGAACCCTTCCCGCCGTTTATACAGAATATTATTGCTGACGGCGGCCTTATCAAACACGTTACAAAAGAAGCCTGACCCCTGTCCTTACTAATCTTGCCGCTCCCGAAGGTCAATACCTGTCGGGAGCGGTTTTTTGACAGCTTTTTTGCAAAATTCTGACAAGTTTAAAAGAAATTTTGACAAGGATACTTGACATATATTGCATTGCGTGGTAATATATAGATATAGTATTAACCGACAGAGCTTTGAAAGGGCGTTCATCAGCAGTATGGATAAGGAAGAAATTCTTCAAAAGAACAAACAGAAAAGCAAAAATTCTCTTGATGAAAGAGAACAGCGGGTCTATAACTATTCATTCGGCATAGGCGCTGTGGTTGTCGGTATACTTTGTCTGGTGTTCAGCATATACAGAGCATTGAATTTTCAGCCCTTTTATGAGTTTGTTGCCATTATCACCGCCTATCTTTCCACGACATTTATCTATCAGTTCAGAAGCCTCAGGCGTATCCGCTATCTTGCGGGGGGCATTGCGGCGGGAGCAGCATCGGCTGCCTGTATCATAATGTTTTTTGTGGGTGTGTGAGCAATGAATGAGATAACTTTTCAGAACAAACTTCGTGTTGCCCGTGCGGAAAAGCGGATATCTCAGGGTGAGCTTGCTGAAATGGTCGGTGTCTCAAGACAGACTATCAGTTCCATAGAAAATAATCAATTTTGTCCCAGCGCAAAGCTGGCGCTGCTCTTGTGTATTGCGCTGGATAAAAAATTTGAAGAGCTGTTTTATTTTGATAACGCTCCGCAGCAATAACCATTGTTTATAAGATTATATCTTCATATACATTCCTCCTAAAAGCAGAGAATCTCCGAGCATGAATGAATGCTTGGAGATTCTCTGTTTTTAATGCTCTTTGAGAGTTAGCTATGAAGATATTTTTGTGTAAATTGTAATATTTAATAAAAATATACTATTTGTATAATATTTGGTGAAAATATAACCGGCGGACGGGTTGAAGTTTAACCGCCCGTCGGTTTTGCGTTTTATTCCTCGTCGATGCTAATATCTCCGCTTGTTGTCCGCAGCTCGCAGCGGTTTTTGCCGATTCTTTTGGGGACGTTTACATCACCGCTTATGGTAGAGGTGTCATATTCCCAGCTGCCCGACATAGTACCCACTATATCTCCGCTTACCGTATGGGCAGAAAGACTTTCGCTGACTGGATTATTGAGCTGAATATCTCCGCTGGTCGTATTCAGATTAATATAATTTTTTGCCATTGGATTACGGAGTGTGATATCTCCGCTTACAGATTCTGCTGTCATTGTTCCACACAGTATACTGTCGAGGGCAACTGATCCGCTTATTGTGTCAAAAGAGCCGGATTCATTGACTTTGATTTTGGTAATGCTGATATCTCCGCTTATCGTATTTATGACAGCGTTATCAAAGCTGTAATGGTTTTTGAGCGTAACATTGCCGCTGACGGTATCAATATTAAGGTCATGATAGGTGCCTTCAGGAAGATAAACCGTTACATTTTCCGATTCCCATCCTATATTAAAAAAGCCAATATGTTCAAACCATTGTCTGTTGTCCTCTTCCCTGATATCCAACGTACCGTTATTGACGCTGACATTATATTTCAGGTGGTCGTGGTCATAGCATATGACCGTACATTCATTACCTTCGGAAGGCAGAAATTCTACATTGTCAGAAACATTTTTGATAGAAATGCTGTCAAATTCATTACTGATAGTAAAGGTTTTCTTTTCGCCCTGACTTTTTTGGACGATCCTGCTGAAATCAAATCCGACTGTTGCCGCACCGATCGTACTGATCAGAAGTCCTGAACCGATCAGAATGGCGGCGGTAATCATGGCTGTTTTTATGCTTTTTTTCATTTTATTCGCCTCCTGTGAATAATGATTTTACAGAGTTAAAAATCCATTTTGTAAATCGTATATAGGCTTTTGTAATCTGATTGACACCGAAAAAGGCAAATATGGTAATTCCAGCTATAATAAGTGAAAAGCCGAGCGTCATAATTGCTTCCCCCGGAACTCCTAATTTGAACGGGAAAGTGATAATGCCTGCAACAGAGGCAGCCGCCATGGATATAACTGCGGCATAAAGCGACAGGATGACCGCCCAGAGCGAGATATAAACTCCGAAAAGTCCGATCGCAAATCCTCCCCATATCGGTGAGCTGATGATGAGCAGAACAATTTCAAGACAGCTGAGCTTTCTTCTGCTGCTGACTTTCTTTTTAACATTGCTGCCGGTCTGAGAGGAGGTGGCACGTATATGTGCAGCGATATCTCCGAGATTGCCTAAGGAAGCGACAGCTTCTTCTTCGCTCATGCCGTCCTCCATGCTGTCCTCAATCATTTCGGAATAAAATTCTATTGAGTTTTCGATATCCTCCTGCGGCAGACCGATCAGAGATGCCCTTAAAGAATTGATAAATTCATTTTTCGTCATTAATGTGATCCTCCCTTGAAATAAAATGATAGATGGCGGTGATCTCCTGCCATTCCGTGTCAAAATCCTTAAGCCGCTGCAATCCTTTTGGCGTGATATGGTAATATTTTCTCAGTCTGCCGTTATGCTCGACAGAATATTCATTCAGAAGCTCACTCGCTTCCAGCCTTCGCAGGATAGGATAAAGTGTAGATTCAGAAATGGTAAGATACGGCTTGATGTCTTTTATGATCTTATAGCCATAGGAATCGCCGTTTTTTATCGAAGCCAGAACGCAGATATCCAAAAGACCTCTTTTAAGCTGTATATCCAAAATAGCCCTCCTTTCAGACAAATCATACCTCTTGACAAGCAATACTATACCATACATAGTATTATTTGTCAAGAGGTATCATCAAAATACAAAAAAACCGGCAGAAGTTCCTCTGCCGATTTGATCAGGCGCCGTTTCTGAGCTGCTCATAAAGTATTTTTCTGACCTCTCTGAGAATATTGGTATCGTTTTCGTGGCGGCACATTTTAAGAGCCTCGTCAATGCTGACCCAAAGGTAATAATCTATTTCGGTCTGCTGCATATTGACAATGCTTTTTTCTGCCTTTGCCAGAAAGAATACGGCTGTTTTGCGTATCTTCCCGAAAGGACGGTATGTACTGATCTGACGGAAGCCGGGGACGATGGTAACAGTCAGACCGGTTTCCTCCTTTATTTCACGCAGGGCGGTCTGCTGTTCGTTTTCTCCGCTTTCGATATGTCCCTTTGGGAAGGTCCAGCATTTGCCGTTATGGTTTTTGACAAGCAGAATACGTATTTCATTGCGGTCGGTGATGCGGTAGATCACTGCACCGCAGGATTTTTCATAGATACAGTTAATTTTTTTGAATTTGAGTGATGTACGCTCCAGACGTTCGGAAATCTCAGGCTCATAGAAAACCTCGTTTTCAGGTGCTGCAATCAGTCTTGTCTGTGCGCCTGTTGTGCCGATGGCTGCCGCTATAATGATGCAGTCGATATTTCCGTGAAGCTCATGGTTTGTAATGATATAAACACGGCGCATATCGCTGCTTCCGACAATATTGCCTGAATATAGTCTTTTTTCGGACAGAATGCCGAAAATTTCAATGGTTACGTTTTTGCCGAGCATCGGCATTCCCTCCTTTTTGATAATATCCTCCTGTCGGAAATAAGGGGATGAGGATTCCTGATTTTTTACTTGAGTATGGTTTTTAGTTCGTTTGTCCTGATCTCGGTATTAGCTGTCATAACGCTGTTGATCACAAGAACATCGGTATATTTGTTTTTCTTGATATAATCAATAATATTGCCGCTGTAATATCTCGGATCAACGATATAGATTTCATCGAAATCAGCCACCGTATACGGAGCAAAAGCGCAGCCGTAGGAGTCGGTGATAATACATAGCTTTCTGCCTGTTTTCAGGTCGGTCTTGATATCCATATAGGGGTTGCTTCCCCAGATAAATGCGCTGTAAGCATTGGAGCCTTCCGCAAAGGATGCGATCAGCGGTACCTCGACAGCCTCCTTTTTGCCGTTTTCAAGAAGCATACAGGTGTAATTGCCGGGCATGGTGTAGTATTTCACCGTATCCGGATTTGACTGCAGGAGCTTATTGCCGTTTTTGTTGGTATCGGTTTTTGTTGCGGCAATCAGCGAACCCTGAAAATTCTCTATCCTGCCTTCGGAAAGCGTTTTGATATCAACCGCCTTGACTCCGGCGCTGGCGCAGAAGTCACAGTACGCATAATAGGCGCCCAAAGCAGTCCAGTTGTGGTCGGTTTTGAAATAGATGTATTCATCTTTATGCTTTTCCAATGTGGAAGTGACGTCTATTGTCTTGACATCGCTTCCGAGAGAATCATAAATAGATTTGATATTCTGTTTTTCGTCCGCACCGAGATCCTGATATTTTTCGGGAAGTCCGTAAAGACTGTGTGTGGGTGCTGTCAGGTTATATACATTGATATCCTTGCCCAACGACTTTTTGATGGAAGCGACAGTCTGAGCATATTTATCGGCTACGCCTGCACTTCCGTAAAATATCTCATAGCCCTGACGGTCATAGACAAAAACATTTCCGTCAAACTCTCCTTTGAGATCTGCTGACGGCGCCGATGAAGCGGCAGAAGATTCCTGATCGTTTTTTGACGCTTCGGATACCTGCTTTGAAGTGTCCGTTTCCTGCTTGGACGGTGTGTCCGCCGACTGTGCCTGTGAGGCTTCGGGTTCTGCCGTGAAGTTGCCGAACACTCCGAAATAAACGCCGGCACCGACAGCGCCGGCAGCAAGAAGCACACATATACAAACAATCACTATGATGATTTTCTTTTTATTATCATTCCCTCTTCGGTGTCTTCCATAGCTGTAAGAGCCGTATGAACGGGAGCGGTAGGAGCTGTAACCGTATGATTTTCTGCTCATTTCAATCCTCTTTCAAAATGTATTTGTACTCATATTAAGTATAATGTATTTAGTGGAAAAATACAACCTTATAATAATACAAACTTCTGTATAAAAAATAAAAATATTTATTCAAATATGCAATTGATGCACATAAATGCTCAGAAAATGTGTTAATATACCAATTTATGCCGAAAAAGGCGATATATTTTGTTGCATGGAGCCGCCGATTGTGTTAAAATCTTATATGTATATTATACCCAAATTATAAAGAAAGAAGCTGTTGAAATGGAATATATACTCTCCGAAAGAGTCAAGACTCTGAAACCGTCCGCTATCAGAGAAATATTCAAATATGCCGCCGACCCGTCCGTTGTTTCGCTTTCTGCCGGCAATCCGGCTCCGGAAGCCTTCCCAACGAAGGCAATTGCAGAGATTTCGGCAAAAATACTGGAAGAAAATCCGATAGGCGCTTTGCAATACAGCGTCACGGAGGGTTATCCGCCGCTCAGAGAAGCTGTTGCGGACTATATGAAAAAGAAGTATGATGTCGGCAGAGAAAATGATGATATCATCATCACATCGGGGGCACAGCAGGTCATGGATCTGCTCACCAAAACCGTTTGCAACGAGGGCGATACCATTATTTGCGAAGCGCCCAGCTTTATCGGCTCTCTCAATACATTCCGTTCCTATCGCTGCCGTCTTTGCGGAATTCCCGTCGAAAATGACGGCATGAACCTTGAAGCGCTGGAAAAGGCTTTGCAGACGGAAAAAAATGTACGCTTTATCTATATCATCGCCAATTTCCAGAATCCTTCGGGAATTACAACAAGCCTTGAAAAGCGCAGAGCCATTTATGAGCTTGCCAAAAAATATCATACCCTGATACTGGAGGACAATCCGTACGGAGAGCTGAGAATCAGCGGTGAGGATGTTCCGTGTATCAAATCGTTTGATACAGACGGTATTGTTGTCTATGCAGGATCTTTTTCAAAGGTTCTTTCACCGGGAATGCGTCTCGGATTTACGATAGCGCCGAAACCTGTACTTCAGAAAATGATCGTATGCAAGCAGGGTGAGGATGTTCATACCAACTCATGGGCGCAGATGGTGGCACATAAGTTTATGACAGAATATGATTTTGAAGCACATCTTACATCACTCAGAGAAATATACAGAAAGAAAGCGAATTTCTGCATGGAGCTTCTCGATCAGTATCTTGTGCCTGGCGGCATCACCTATCAGCGCATAGAGGGCGGTCTGTTTATCTGGTGCAGACTTCCCGAAAATACCAGAATATCTATGAGTGAATTCTGCAAAAAGGCTGTGCTTAACAAAGTATGTGTTGTCCCCGGAAATGCTTTTCTGACGGATGAAGCCGAGCAATGCAGCTCTTTCAGAATCAACTTTTCCACTCCCACAGACGAACAGCTTGAAAAGGGAATAAAAATACTCGGAAAACTTGCCACGGAGGTACTTTGATATGTCAGAAGAAATCAGAACACAGGAAACACCCGAAAAGAAGAAAAGAATATTCAGCGCCATTCAGCCGAGCGGAACGATCACTCTCGGCAATTATCTCGGAGCGCTCAGAAACTGGGTGAAGCTGCAGGATGATTATAACTGTATATTTGCAGTTGCAGATCTTCATGCGATCACCGTAAGACAGGATCCGAAGGTATTCCGACAGAATATACTGAACGCTTATGCGCTTCTTCTTGCCTGCGGAATAGACCCCGAAAAAAGTATGTTCTTCATTCAGAGTCATGTCCACACTCATGCGGAGCTTGCATGGCTGCTCAATTGCTACACACAGTTCGGGGAGCTTTCCAGAATGACTCAGTTCAAGGATAAGTCACAAAAACACACCGACAATGTCAATGCTGGTCTGTTTACCTATCCTTCGCTTATGGCTGCGGATATTCTTCTTTATCAGGCTGATCTCGTTCCTGTCGGAGCAGATCAGAAGCAGCATCTGGAACTGTCAAGAAATATTGCCGAGCGCTTTAACGGCATTTACGGCAAAACCTTTACCGTTCCCGATCCGTACATTGCAAAGGTGGGCGCAAGGGTAATGTCGCTTCAGGATCCGACAAGAAAAATGTCAAAATCCGATGAAAATGCCAATTCATGGGTGGCAGTACTCGACAAGCCGGAAACCATCATGAAGAAATTCAAGAGAGCCATCACCGACAGCGATGCGAAAGTATGTGTCGGCGAGGGCAAGGACGGCATCAACAATCTTATCGGCATTATGAGCGCCGTAACAGGCAAAACAGCTGACGAGATCACAGCAGAATTTGAGGGCAAAGGCTACGGCGATTTCAAAACGGCTGTCGGTGAAGCGGTCATCGAGGAACTGCGCCCCATTCAGGAGAGATTTGACAGATATATTAAAGATAAGGCATATCTTGAAGAGCAGTACCGCAAGGGTGCAGAATTTGCCCTTAAAATTTCACAGCGTACGCTTGACAAGGCTATGAAGAAGATAGGCTATCTGCCGAAATAATATTGAGCAGCGACAAAAACAAGTGATTTTATGAAAACCACCAATTCCGGCAGAAAATGACAGCTGCTATTCCGATAAAAGCAACAGGGAACGATAAGGGAGACTTTTATGGCGAAGAAAAGAAAAAAGGAAAGAATAAAGGTAATGTTTATTGTCAACCCTAAATCCGGCAAGCGCAGACCGTATTTTTCGGCAGGCAAGATTGCGGATATGTTTGCCCAGAATAATATGGAGGTTGCCGTTTATTTTACCGCCCCCGGCTATAAGGCAGATTTTTTGGTAAAAGAGCATATCAATGAATTCGATATCGTCGCCTGCTGCGGCGGTGACGGAACTATCAGCGAGGCGATTTCGGGAATGATGGAATGTGGAGCAAACAAGCCTTTGGGATATGTGCCGGCAGGAACAACGAACGATCTTGCCAGAAGCCTGAATATAACCACCAATATGTCCAAAGCGGCTAAGGCGATTATTACGGGAAAGCCTCAGCCGCTGGATGTGGGGAGCTTTGATGACGATTACTTTATCTATATTGCCTCCTTCGGGGCTTTCACAGAGGTTTCCTATGCGACATCTCAGAAAGCCAAGAATCTTTTCGGCAGACTTGCCTATATTTTCGGTGCAGTAAAATATATGCACACGATCAAGTCCTATCATCTGAAGGTCAATACCGATACAATTGATACCGAAGGGGATTATATTTTCGGTGCGGTGACAAATTCAACCTCCGTCGCAGGAATCTTCAAATTTGAAAATGAGTTTGTGGACTTTGCTGACGGACAGTATGAGGTCATGCTTATCAGGCGTCCGGATAATATTTTTACTGCCTTTGCAATATGTATGTCAATGCTGAACAAAACCTACGGACACAAAAATATAGAGCTGTTTAAGGCTTCGGAAATTGAATTTATTTCCGAAGATCCGCTGGACTGGGCAGTAGACGGAGAACATAAGCAGGGAGGAAATGTCGTTCATATCAAGAACAATCCGCAGGCGATCCATCTGATCGCCAAAAATCACGGCTGGAGTCCTCCGCCGGTTGAGTCATAAATAATAATAAAAAACCACCGCTTACAGTATGGCAAGGCTGTAAGCGGTGGGATATTTTTCTGTGGGGTATGGCAGGTTCCCACAGGATAATAAACGGGGGAATTCCAATAGTAAAAAACGGCTCTGCTGTGTATGAGGACAGACCTTTCTGCGGCAGAGCCGACTGTCAAATAAACTTCCTTCAATAATATGTGATCAAGCCTCGAATACAGCTTTGAATGCCTGATCAAGATCTTCGATGATATCATCAACGTGCTCTGTACCGATGGAAAGACGGATGGTGTTCTGTCTGATACCCTGATCCTCAAGCTCTTCCTCTGTGAGCTGTGAATGTGTTGTTGTTGCAGGATGGATAACAAGAGATTTAACATCGGCAACATTCGCGAGAAGTGAGAATATCTCAAGGCTGTCGATAAACTTATGAGCTTCTTTCTGACCGCCCTTGATCTCGAATGTGAATATGCTTGCGCCGCCGTTCGGGAAGTATTTCTCATACAGCGCATGATCCGGATGATCCGGGAGTGACGGATGATTAACCTTCTCAACATACGGGCTGTTTGCGAGATATTCAACAACCTTCTTTGTGTTCTCAGCATGACGATCCAGACGGAGTGAAAGTGTTTCTGTTCCCTGGAGAAGCAGGAATGCTGCAAACGGAGAGATGGAAGCACCTTCATCACGAAGAAGAATTGCTCTGATATATGTTACGAAAGCTGCAGGACCAACAGCATCAGCAAAGGAAATGCCGTGATAGCTGGGGTTAGGAGCTGCGATCGGCGCATATTTGCCGCTTGCTTTCCAGTCGAACTTACCGCTGTCAACGATAACGCCGCCGAGAGTTGTACCGTGGCCGCCGATGAACTTTGTAGCAGAATGAACCACGATATCAGCGCCGTGCTCGAACGGGCGGATAAGGTACGGAGTACCGAATGTGTTATCAACAACAACAGGAAGACCATGCTTGTGAGCGATCTCTGATATAGCGTCGATATCCGGAATATCGCTGTTCGGGTTGCCGAGAGTTTCGATGTAAACAGCCTTTGTGTTCTCTTTGATAGCGCCCTCTACTTCTTCCAGGTTGTGAGCGTCAACGAAAGTTGTTTCGATTCCGAACTGGCTGAGCGTATGAGCGAGGAGATTGTAGCTGCCGCCGTAAATAGTCTTCTGAGCGACAATGTGATCGCCTGCCTGTGCAAGAGCCTGAATTGTGTAGGTGATAGCTGCTGCACCTGAAGCAACTGCAAGAGCTGCAACGCCGCCTTCAAGAGCTGCGATTCTCTTTTCAAAAACATCCTGAGTGGAGTTGGTAAGTCTGCCGTAGATATTGCCGGCATCACGGAGACCGAAACGGTCTGCTGCGTGCTGTGAGTTATGGAAAACATAAGAAGTTGTTGCATAAATCGGAACGGCTCTTGAATCGGTTGCCGGATCCGGCTGTTCCTGACCTACATGAAGCTGAAGTGTTTCAAATCTATAATTCTTGTTGCTCATAATAAATACCTCTTTCTGCGGAGCTTATCCGCTGTTAAATTAAGTTAGTTTTATTCTAAAATATGGGAAGTTATCCCCATTTGTTTAATTGTCAGATATCAACAGCAACAACAGCGCATTCGTCCATTGCGGAAATTGTGGCGCAGAGATTTTTGAATAATTGACATAGGCAAGCGCCTCCTTTAATTTATTGAATACCTATATGTTTGGTATGGATTGAGTATACACCATAATTCCCTCATTGTCAATAGGAATTATCAATTTTTTTCAAAATCTCCATAGGCATAATTTATACGCCATGATAGATTTCCTCTATAACTAAAGTATGAATCAATAAATTTGCGATATATTATATGAAAAAGCGCCTGTTCCTGATTCGGTTCAGACGCTTCGGACAGATTTCTGTTTTATTTGCCGGCAACGATTTTTTCAAGCCTGTCGGCAGCCTGTGCCGCATATTCGTTTTCAAGACTTTCAATTCTGCCTTCATCGCAGGCCTTTGCGTTTTTCGGATCAATAGGAAGACGGGCGAGAATTTCCAGTCCGTATTCGTCAGCGACCTCCTCCAGCCTGCTTTCGCCGAAAGGATAGTATTTCTTTCCGCAGTCGGGACAGACAAAGCAGCTCATGTTTTCGATCATTCCCAGTATCGGGATATTCATCATCTTTGCCATTCTGACAGCCTTGCCGACGATCATTGAGACAAGTTCCTGCGGAGATGTCACGATGACAATACCGTCAAGCGGCAAAGACTGGAATACCGTCAGCGGCACATCGCCTGTGCCAGGCGGCATATCGACAAACATATAATCAACATCATTCCAAATGACATCGCTCCAGAACTGTTTTACCGTTCCGGCAAGTATGGGGCCTCTCCAGATGACAGGGTCTGTGTCATTTTCAAGAAGAAGATTGACAGACATGATGTCAATACCGCCGCAGGTGGTCACAGGGAAAAGACCGTCCTCGTTTCCGGTTGCTTTTTGGGTAATGCCGAAAGCCTTCGGGATGGAAGGACCTGTGATATCAGCGTCAAGAACGGCGGTGTGATATCCTTTTCTGCTGAACATGACAGCCATCAGGGAAGTGACGATAGATTTGCCGACTCCTCCCTTTCCGCTGACGATGCCTATTACCTTTTTCACAGAGCTGTGGACATTCAGCTTTTCGTGCATATCCTGCACCTGACCGCCTTCTTTTGATGAGCAGCTCACATTACAGGAGCCGCAGTCATGGGTACATTCTTCGGTCATTAAAAACACTCCTATTTAATATTATTATTAAATCAGCAAATTATATTCTGCTTTGTTTTATTGAGCTTTTGCCGCTGTCACGGTGAAATTCTTGACAGAAGCATTGCCGACGCTGTCCTTGGCATATACTCTGATATTAAAACTTCCTGCCGATGCCGGCTTGAAAGTCGCTGTTGTTGCCGAACCGAATCTCACCCATTTGTCCGATGTCGTTCTCTTGTAGTAAAATTCGTACTTATA
>JAFVEY010000014.1 GCA_017475765.1 Clostridia bacterium
AGAATATCCCGAAGAAGTGATCGACATGATCAGCGTATTTTCGGGTGATGAAAGATTCAGAGATGAGTATAATTCAATGACCGATGAAACAAAGCAAGGAGGAGTTTCTATGTGTGAAATTTATGACAAGATCCAGCAGGAAGGTGAAGCAAGAGGTATCCTGAAAACGCTTGTTTCATTAGTGAAAAAGGGTATTATTACCCTTGCACAAGCTGCTGAACAGGCCAACATGACTGTTGAGGAATTTGAAATTCAGTCCGGCTTGAAAGCTTAAAATCAAATACTTAAAAACAAAAGTACAGCTTTGACACAATTTGTTGAAGCTGTATTTTTATTGATGGGGTTTCAAGCTCAAAATTTATTTCTCCGGGATATATTTCTATATTATGAAGGGCTGTTGGATGCTTGTTGTTTACAAAAAAATGAACTTAACATATTTTTGTAAAATTTTACTATTTTTAAGGATATAAACAACCCATAAAATTGACGAATTTGTATAGTTTTGAGTGGTTTATCTTTTTGGTTTTATGAAAACAGGGGAAATTAATTGTATGCGGTTGACAAATTTTAAGGGGGAGATTATAATAATATCGTGTTAAGTTGATAGGTGTAATATTATTTGAAAAATTTAATTTAATGTATTCGTGTAGTCACAATATTTCTTTCAGACATCATCATTTTTTACTTTGCAGACAAAAATCAGACTTTTAACGATCAGAGGATACGAATAAACAGGAACCATTCAACGATTACTTTAGCTGGAACTGTTGATTTTAGGGAAAATTGCCACAATTAAAGTGTTCACAATATAAGCGCTTTCTATGATGTGTCTGAAAAGGATTTTGGTGGAATAAAAACACTATTAATGCAACTTGCCAATGGATTTTTATAGTCGAAGTTCAAAATGGCTTCAGGGCATGGGTGAAATAATGAATTTGTGGGGGGAAAAAGTATGAAGGTCTGTCTAGTAGGATCATCAGGAGGGCATCTTACACATTTATATATGCTCAAACCGTTTTGGCAGGATAAGGAGAGATTTTGGGTTACTTTCGATAAGGAAGATGCTCGCAGTTTGCTTCAGGGAGAAAAGCTGTATCCGTGCTACTATCCGACAAACCGCAGTCTGAAAGCGCTGCTTATCAATACCAAACTTGCCATAAAGATTCTGCGTGAGGAAAAGCCGGATTTGATTATTTCTTCCGGTGCAGCAGTTTCTGTGCCGTTTTTCTATTTGGGAAAGCTGTTCGGGGCAAAACTGATCTATATTGAAGTCTTTGACCGGATCGATAAGTCAACAATGTCAGGAAAGATGGTTTATCCGATTACGGACTGTTTTATTGTTCAGTGGGAAGAAATGAAAAAGGTATATCCGAAAGCTATCAACTTAGGAAGTATTTTTTAATGTGTGAGGTGCGGGAATGATATTTGTTACCGTTGGAACTCATGAACAGCCATTTGATCGTCTTGTGAAGTATATGGATGAGTTAAAGGCGTCCGGTGTGATAGAGGAAGAAGTGATTATTCAGACCGGATTTAGTACGTATGAACCAAAGCATTGTATATGGAGCGAATTATATCCATATCAGCAGATGGTCAAAAATGTGGAGAATGCCAGAATAGTGATTACACACGGCGGACCTTCGAGCTTTATCATGCCGCTTCAGATCGGGAAGATACCTATTGTAGTTCCACGTCAGAAGGAATTTGATGAGCATGTGAATAATCACCAGGTAAGCTTTGCAAAACAAGTCGCACAGCGTCAGGGGAATATCCTTGTTGTTGAAAATATAGAAGACCTGAAAGATATGATTCTGGATTATGAGGCGAGGGTTGCGTCAATGCCTGCGGGTTTGAAGAGCAACAATGCTGCATTCAATGAGAACTTTGAGAAAATAGCAGATAAACTTGTCGCAGAAAGGAAAAGAAAATGAAGGACAGGATAAAATATGTTTTATTGCATATACTGAGATATGTCCTTTGCTTGTTTAACATTTTTCCTGTCAGAGCCAATAGAATTGTTTTTTATAGTTTTAACGGAAAACAGTATTCCTGTAACCCAAGACAAATATCTGAGTATCTGGAAGAACATTATCCGGGTCAGTTTGAAATAATATGGGCATTCAAAAATCCGAAAGAAAAGAAAGCCCTGCTGCCGGAGAACGTCAAGGCAATAAAATACAGATCCGTCAGTTATTATTATTATGCAAAAACAGCTAGAGTTATTGTACAAAATGTACAGGGTTATGGTGAAATCAAAAGACGTAAGGGACAGGATATCATTCAGACGTGGCACGCAAGTAACGGCTATAAACAGCAGGGCAGATATACCGGCATAAGAAGAAAGCTGGAGCTTTTGTACCATAAAGATTATTCTATTGTCCTGAGCGGTTCGGACAGCATGACCCAACGGAGAGTCCGGGGAACGATGGGATTTCTTGGAAATGTGATCAATGGAACACCGAGAATGGATATTATCATTAACCGGGATCATCCGGAGTACAGATTGAAGGTCTGTAAGTTCTTGGGAACGGATGAGAATGTAAAGATTTTGCTTTATGCTCCGACATGGAGAAATAATCGGAATGATAATGAATATGGGTTAAATTATGAGCAGGTTAAGGATGCTTTGGAAAGACGTTTTGGCGGTCAGTGGATCATTGCTGTGCGGCTGCATCCGAATGTATATACAGCTCCCGACATAAATTTACCGTTTGTTAAAAATGCCACAAAATATCCTGATATGCAGGAATTGTTATATGTGGCAGATGCTTTGATTTCTGATTATTCATCTTGTATATGGGATTTTTCTTTTACTGACAGACCATGTTTTCTCTATTGTACCGATATGGAAAAGTATGGTCAGGACAGAGACTTTGATATTCCGATAAGACAATGGCGGTTTCCGCTTGCAACAGATATGGCGGGGCTGCTTAGTGATATAAATACTTATGATGAAACGGCATTTAAGAAAGCAATGGAGTTACATCATCAGGAAATGGGAAGTCTGGAAGACGGCAGCGCAACAATGAGAATATGTAATGTAATTTATCACTTATGTTTGGAGGAAAAACAAAAATAATGAAAAAATACAAAAAGGGATATACGCAAGGTGTTTATGATATGTTCCATATCGGACATTTGAATTTAATAAACAATGCAAAACAATTTTGCGAATATCTCATTGTTGCTGTTAATTCAGATGAATTAGTAAAAGATTATAAGCATAAAACACCAATCATTCCTCAGGAGGAGCGCCGATATATTATTGAAAATATAAAGGCAGTTGATGAGGCTGTTATTGCACATACATTGGATAAGGTCAGGCAGCTGAAAGCCTACGGCTTTGATGTGATTTTTATTGGAGATGATTGGAAGGGAAATCCTCGGTGGGAGGAGACAAAACGCCAGTTAGCAGAATATGGGGTTGATGTTGTGTTTCTTCCGCATACAGACGGGGTTTGTTCCACCGACCTGCGTGAAGTCGAAAGGGAAAAAATTGATGAGGACATAAAATAATTAAGGGTGGTTGATATATGAAGACAGATGAAGTACCCAGAATTCTGCAGTTAAATTCAGGAAGCGGAGATTTTGGCGGAGTTTCCTCTTTTTTATATAATGTTTATACTCATATAGACCGAGATAAGATTCAGTTTGATTTTATATCCCCTAATATAACAACTTATGGTATACACAGAGAAGAAATTGAAAATATGGGGGGCAGAATTTATGAGTTGGGAATTACAGGAAATATACTGACAAGGAAGCTCAAATTATACAGAGAACTAAAAAAGTTTTTGAACAATCATGATTACAGAATCATTCATATAAACTCCGGCAATTTCTTCTTTAATTTGTTTGCGGTAAGTGCAGCAAAAAAGGCAGGTATTGAATTCAGAATTGTTCATTCACATAATGCGGGAGATACAAATCACTCGATTTTCAAAAGAATCCTATTCAATATTTTAAAGCCGTCATTGGAAAAAAAGGCCACAGAATTGTATGCTTGTTCCGAAAAAGCAGCTCAGTATATGTTTACGAAGAAATCAAATGAAAACCGAAAGGTCAGCATTATAAAAAACGGTATTCAAATCGAACGGTTTGTATTTGATGCTCAAGTCAGAGAACAGCTGAAAAATGATTTGCGGATCAATGATAAAATTGTGATCGGACACGTAGGAAGATTTTTGGAGCAAAAGAATCACGAATTTCTGATAAAGATATTTGCAGAGATCCATAAAGAAAATAATAACACCGTACTTTTTTTGTTCGGAAGCGGTGAAAAACAGGAGAAGATACAGCAATTAGTGAAGGAAGAGGAACTGGAAGATTGTGTCAGATTTATGGGTGTTATTGGCGATATTGAAAAAATGTATCAGATAATGGATGTTTTTGTAATGCCCAGCTTTCATGAAGGACTGCCGGTTACCTGTATTGAGGTACAAGTAAACGGTATGCCGTGTGTTCTTTCGGATTCCATTACAAGTGAAGTAAAGATTAACGAAAATGTATTGTTTGTATCGCTAAAGGAAAGCCCTCAATTTTGGGCACATAAGGTTCTGTCAGCTTTGGAATCAGGAAGAGCAGACAATTGCGATAAAATTGAGAATTCCGGTTACTCGATTGATTCAGTTGCCAAAAATCTCCGTGACAGGTATTTTGTTATGTTAAACGGAAGGTGAAAATATTTAATGAATAAAAAAGCACGAAGACAACTGGAAAAACTGTTTTCAATTCCTAAATGTCTAATTTATAAAATTATGGGGTTCGGACGGGTTAAAATTTCCGGTTCGCAGCGTTGGGAACGTGGTGCTGTGCTTCATGCCGAAGGCGGAAATGTTTTTATTGGCAATAAATGTAATTTCCGCACAGGAGTACATATAAGGGCATTAGGTGGAGTGCTGCGTATCGGAGATTTCGTGTTTGCGAATAACAATGTAAGTATTACTGCATTCAATAAAATTACAATTGGAAATCATGTAAAACTAGCTAATAATGTAGTAATTGTAGACCACGATCATGATTATATGAATGGTAATGAGGGATACAAAGTAGGCTCTGTGGTGATTGAAGACGGAGTGTGGGTCGGAGCAAACAGCGTTATTCTCAGAGATACTCACATAGGAAAAAATTGTGTGATTGCAGCGGGCAGCGTGGTGAAAGGCAATCTGCCGGACAATACGGTTTGGGGAACGAGACTTGCTGCTCAGATCAAAGAATTTGACCCGATATCGTAAACGGATCGGATGTGGAGGAGCACTAATGAAGGTATCTGTCATAATACCGGTGTACAATGCTGAAAAATTTCTTCTGAAGAACCTTGGAAGTGTGCTGAAGCAAACGTATCCTGACATAGAGGTGATCATCATCAATGATGGGTCTACGGATGATACATTGAAGATCATCCAATCCATAGAGGACGATCGCCTTATCCTTGTCAATCAAGAAAACGGAGGAGTTTCGGCAGCCAGAAATGAAGGAATCAGACATATTACCGGAGATTATGTTGTGTTTGTCGATGCGGATGATTGCTTAGAAGCAACATATATTGAAGAATTGGTCAAAGCAATCATAACATATAAGTGTGATATGGTCTGCTGCGGATATACTTATACAGATACGCAGGGAAAAATTGTGGCGGCATTTCCAGGAAAATCTGACACACTCAAGCTGGGTGTGCAGGGTTTCATTTCAAGGGAAGAACTGATGGCGGGAATGCTTTGTCACGGATTGCTCTCATCAAGCCTTTGGAATAAAATGTTCCGGTCCGACATTATAAAGAATTTGTCATTTGACACAGATATCTCAATAGGAGAAGATTTGCTTTTCCTTGCTCAATATATTATAAAAACAAATTCATATTATTTTATACAAAACAAATTATACAACTATTTCATAAATCCTCATGGCGCAATGAAGAACATCGTCTCCAATACAAAATTCAACAGTAAATGGATCAGTGAGTGGGAAGCAATTCGTATATTTGAGTCAATTTATACGAATGACAGCCAAATGTTTCGCAATGCTTTAAACTATAAAAAGATTGTTGTATCCAACAAGATACTTTCCAAGGCAAAAAAATGTGGATATTGGGACGAAAACTGTGAGCAAATGCTGCTGTATATAAAATCAAAGCGGATGAAAACATTAGGCAATCCGTTTGTCGATTTTAAATTAAAGATGAAGACTTTTACTTATTTTTTGCGTTAAAGAGGAGGTCAGAGGATGAAATTTAACTCTGATAAAGTAGTGACATTAGCAAGCATATTTTTGCTGATCTATGCAAATTACTATGCCATTTTGAATAGTGTCCTGCCCGGACCATATAAATATATATATATTGCTTTTTTTACTTTGCTTGGGTTAAGTCCGTACTTTTTCTTTCATAAGAGTTTCAATAAAAA
The DNA here is from genome assembly GCA_017475765.1 of Clostridia bacterium. Classification (GTDB taxonomy): domain Bacteria; phylum Bacillota; class Clostridia; order Oscillospirales; family Acutalibacteraceae; genus UBA1213. The sequence continues at coordinate 6,402 of JAFVEY010000014.1, forward strand.
GGAGCTGGGTGTTTTGGGTGCCTGGACTCTTGTGATTTTTGAAATGCTGCTGAATCGCAATCAGGATATTATTAACGGAAATTTGTTTTTCCTGATCAGAGCGATTTGCGGAATTTTAATTATTTTTATGTTTGAGTATGGGAGCAATTGGGTAAAAAAGAGTGTCAATGTTGTCGTTAAAGTCGGGTATTTGAATGTTATCGCAACATTTTTCTTTTTGATTTTACCCGATCTGTACTCTATAATGATAAGTTTTTACGGAACTTATCCGACGGGTACGGATCAGGGACAAGCCGGATATCGTGCCGGAATTGCAAATCATTATTCACAAAATGGTACGTACATCAGTTTCGTTTTTTTGGCACTTGCTTGCGTTTGGCTGTATCATAAAACAGAAGCTCACAGCAAAAATAAAAAAAATACGATACTGTTGGTATTAAGTCTTGTTGCGCTTGTTCTGACATTGAAACGGGCACATTGCTTGTTTTGTATTCTGGCACTTTGTATTGTTTATTTTATTGCTAATCCAAAGCAGATATGGGGACGTACGTTTAAAATCATTATTTTGGTTTTTTTGGGCATTGCGGGGCTGTATCTGTCCTCTTATTTTATTCCGCCTGTTGCGGAGCTGCTTCAGAGGTTTTCAACAGCCGGAGAAGATTCCGAAACATTAGCCAGATTTAAAATGTGGAATCTGGCCTTAAAAAACTTTTTGCAGCATCCGATATTTGGAATTGGCTGGGGCGGTTTTAAGTATGAATATGCTGCTCATTTGTATCAGAGCTGGCAAAGCGAATCCTTCATGCACCTGAATGCACATAATGTTTATATACAGTTACTGTGTGAAACGGGAATCGTCGGATTGGCTTTATACTTGTTTGCTGTTATCAAATCATTGAAAATTACGGCAGGTGCATTGGTTCGTGACAAGATTCTGGAGCCGTGGAAGAGGATCGTATTGTATATGTCTGTTACGTTCCAGATATTTGTTCTTTTGTACAATTTTACAGGTAATACATTATATGACTATACTGTTTATTTCTATGCTTTTGCGGTGGCATCGGGACTGGCGGTGGCAAGGACAACACATAAACGTATCGGAGGTTCATAATGATTGGAATACTGACATTTGTTGGAACACAGAGCCATGGGGCTTGTTTACAGGCGTTCGCTTTGAAAAACAAAATTTTGAAGCTGGGCTGTGATGTCGAAATTATAAATTATGAATGCTCCGAAATAAAGAAGCAATGGCTGAAAAAAAAACCGCAGAATGCGCATAACGCAAAAAAATTCTGCGGTGCGCTTATCAGATACCCGATCATCAAAAAACGCTATCATAAATTCAGAAAATTTGAAGCTTGTCATCTTGGAATACAAGATCTGGTACCGTATATTGATGATAAAAAATATGACAGGATCATTGTGGGCAGTGATCAAGTGTGGAATTTGGAGATTACAGGGAGAGACAATAACTACTTTCTTGCAGAATTGGATGATAATGCAAAAAAATTCTCGTATGCTGCCAGTATGGGGGTGGAAGCGTTTGACAAAGATGCTGAAACAGAATATATTAATTATATTCGCCAATTTCAAGCCCTTAATGTCAGAGAAAAACAACTATGCACCTATTTGCAAAAAATGATTCCCGATAAAAAAATTGAGACTGTATTGGATCCGACCTTATTATTCAACGCTTCAGAATGGGATGCACTTGTGCCGGAAATGAATTTGTATGATAAAAAGTATTTGCTTGTCCACTATCCGGCAGACACAGAGGAAAATTGGAAAACCATCAGAAAGCTTGCAGGGGATCATCATTTGGATATTATATATATAACCAATCAAATTAAACCTAAGCCGGGATGCGTATGTTTGTATGCTGTTGATCCGTTTGAATATCTGAATTATATCAGGCACGCAGACATTGTTGTGACAGGCTCATTCCATACGTTATGCTTTTCCTTGATTTTTAATAAGCAATTTTATTATACAGAATCTATGGTGGCAAATAGGAATTCAAGGCTTTCCAATTTGTTGGAATTGGTGAATTGTGAAAATCAACTGTTGACAAGATGCAGTTGTACACCCATCAATTATTCTGAGGTAAACGAACGCTTGGCTTCAGAGCGGGTACGTTCGGCCGGAATACTGGTGAATGTGTGCCGTGAGAAGGAGTAGCATTATGTCAAGAAAAAAGGATTTGGCAAAAAACACAGCCATTCTTACTTTCGGAAAAATTTGTACGCAGTGTATCAGTTTTCTGCTGCTTCCGCTGTATACAGCATTACTGGATACAGCGGAGTATGGTTCCTTTGATTTACTTGTGACTTATGGTACGCTTTTGCTGCCGCTTGTCAATTGGCAGTTTGACCAGGGCATCTTCCGATTCCTGCTTGAATGCAGAAATGATCATGAAAAACAAAAAGGATTATTTTCAACCATTTTTGCTGCCAATACGGTGCAGTCTGTTATTTATGCCATCGTTCTGACTATAATAACCATATTGATCCATTTTGAATTCGGTCCTTTTTTGATTGTCTATGTGGTTTTGCAGGTTTATACGGCTTTGCTGCTGCAATTTGCAAGAGGTTTGGGAAATAATAAGGTTTATGCAATTGCCAGTTTTATATCCGCCTCCTCAACAGTTGTTTTCAATGTCGTGACCTTGGTTATTTTTGTCATGGGGCTGAGCGGACTTTTTCTTGCTACCATTGCTTCACAGGCTATAACGATTACATATCTTTTTTTAACAGTCAAAGCGTGGAAATATCTGAGCTTTTCCTGTATAAAAAAATCTGTATTTAAAACAGTACGTAAGTATTCGCTCCCGTTGATTCCAAATAATCTTGCATGGTGGGTTGTTAATGTTTCCGACAGAACGATTGTCTCGTATATTTTAGGTGTGGCAGTTAATGGCATATACACGGTTGCTAATAAATTTTCCAATGTTTTTATACAGTTTTATAATATTTTTAATCTCTCATGGACTGAATCTGTATCACTTCATTTTGAGGATGAGGACAGGGATGCGTTTCTGAGTGAAATGATCACAACTATGTACAAATTATTTTCCTGTGCGTGTCTTGGAATTGTTGCCTGTATGCCATTTATTTTCCCTGTTATTATCAATGAACGATACGCTGAGGCATATCCGCAGATTATTATTCTGATGTATGCGATGATGCTGAGGGTGATTGTAGGTCTGTACAGCTGTATATATATAGCGCAGAAGGATTCTAAGAAAGTGGCATATACATCTGCGACAGCGGCTGTTATCAATATTGCAGTTCATATAGCATTGATTTGGAAAATTGGTCTTTATGCCGCATCCATTTCAACTTTGGTAGCTTTTGGAAGCATGGCTGTGATCCGATATATCGACATTAACAAGACCATCAAGATGAAGATTGCGGCTCCTGCGCTGATTTCATCCTTGATCCTGGCGTGCGCACTTGCTGTGACATATTATCTGAATGTGATGCCGATCAATATTATTATGCTGGCAGTAGTGTGTGCTTATGCTATTTGGATGAACTGGGGATTTGCGGTTTCGGCGGCAAAAATGGGGATAGATTTTGTGAAATCATTGAGGAAAAAGAGTTGATATTTAATGAGTAAGGATCAAATCTTAAGAGCAGAGCAGACCTTTATGCCTGAGCGCTGGGATGGTTTTGATATTTTAAAAGCTATATGCGCATTTTTGATTGTTTGTATTCATGCACCTTTTGTCGGTGAAGGCGGGCAGTATTTTTTGACATTAACCAGAATTGCTGTACCAATCTTCTTTATGATTACGGGTTTTTTTTACACCTCAATGGCAGAAAAAGGAAAATTAGTCAGGCAGATCAAGAAAGTGTTTATACTTATGGTTCAAGCTAATCTTCTGTTTTTTATATGGAAGATGCTGATGTTTGTTTTGTCGGGTGGGGAAATTACTGTTTATTTGAAAACTGTAATTACAGTAAATTCTGTATTGAAATTTCTTTTTCTAAATGAATCTCCTTTCAATGGTCACCTTTGGTATTTAGGAGCTATACTTTACGTTCTGATTATTGTAATGATTTTTGATAAATTAGGTCAGAGAAAACTGTTGTATGTTGTAACGCCGCTTCTGCTTATCGGGGATTTAGTGCTGGGTAAATATTCAATTCTGATTTTTGGAAGAGAATTTCCTTATATTTTTGTCAGAAACTTTCTGTTCGTAGGTATACCCTATTTTTGTATAGGCAGGTTGATTTTTGAACATAAAGATTTCATCAGGAGGCAGGTGGATAACAGGAAGAGACTGCTTGTATTCATTAGTGTGCTGTTTGCCGGAACCTCTTTGCTTGAAAGATTCTTTTTGGTAAATGCAGACATGAATGCAGTACGAGATCATTATATCAGCACCACATTTTTGGCTGTTACTGTGTTTGTGTTATTTCTGTCCTATCATTGCAATCCGGGTGTGTCCGGGAAACCATCCGGATTGAAAAATATATTGGCAGCTGTGGGAAGATCGGATTCTACCTGGATTTATATTATACATCCGATCTTTATTACAATATTAGCAAAGATAGCCAAGACTGTCGGTATGGCAGATGAATACACCTATGTCAGACCTATTGTTGTATTTATTATTACTTTAGTGTTTGTTGAGGTATTCAGAAGAATATGTATTTCGGTATTGAAGGCAGCTGCATTAAAGCATAGTGCTGTGTAAGAATGGGAGATTTAGTGATGAGTAAGGAATACGATCCGCACCGATCTACAAGATATTTTCATCGTACTGACGATGAAAAAAGGACTCTCCCGGAGCTTTATGAGCATCGGGAAAATTGTTGCGGTTGTTCTGCGTGTTTTGCCGTTTGTCCGGCAGGGGCAATATCTATGGAGCCGGATGAGGAAGGCTTTCTGTATCCTGCTGTTGATGCAGGGAAATGCGTCCGGTGTTATAAATGTCTCAGGGTATGCGCCTTTAAGGAAGATCAGAAGCGGAAGGGTTTCCTGAAAGTTGTATAAGAGAGTGTGGGCAGTTTGCACAGCGGGATAAAAGAAGTTCATCCAATGAATGGAGGGTGGCATAGTGAACTGGAAAAAACCGAAAGTATACGCTGTAAAGCATATAGATTCTGAAGTGAGAGCAGCATCAAGATCCGGAGGTATATTTACTGCAATATCTGATGAGGTGCTGAATCATGGCGGTATCATATACGGATGTGTTTTAACAGAGAAGTTTGAGGCAGTTCATATCAGAGCAGTCACAGCAGATGAACGAAATGCAATGCGTGGTTCTAAATACATTCAGAGTAATTTAGGGGATGTGTTCAAGCAAGTTATCAAAGACCTTAACGATGGAAAACAAGTTCTGTTTTCCGGGACTTCGTGTCAGGTTGCTGGATTGCGCTCCTTTCTCGGAAAGCATTACGACAATCTGCTGTGTATTGATATTGTTTGTCATGGCGTACCCAGCCCGGCTGTCTGGAAGAAATATTTACAGTGGCAGGAAAGCAAAAATGAGGGAAAAATACAGAATGTAGATTTTCGTAACAAGAAAGACTATGGCTGGGCAGCACATATCGAATCTCTTTTTTTTGATAATGACAAGAAAGTCGATAGCAGGGTGTTCACCACGCTGTTTTATGAGCATTCGATTCTCCGACCGGCTTGTTATAAGTGTCCCTACAAGGATGTTGTTCATCCGGGAGACATTACAATAGCTGATTATTGGGGGATTGACAAAGCGGCTCCCGGCTTTAATGATAATAAAGGCGTATCTTTGGTGCTTGTTAATAATGAATTAGGAGAGCAGCTTTTTCAAGACATAAAAGATGAGCTTGATATTCGTGAAACTAAAATAGAAGACAGTATGCAGCCGCCCCTGAAGGCACCGTTCGACATACCCGACAATAGAGAGCAGTTTTGGGTAGATTTTTATACAACAGATTTTGAAACGGTAGCAAAGAAATACGGCGGTTATGGATTTAAAAATGATGTGAAGAACTCACTTAAGAAAATAAAGAGAAAAATCAAGCGGTTAATTAAACGGTAAAAATTGCCAGGATAAGGGCATGAGTCAATAAAAGATTTACGCTTATCCGTTACCCGGCAAAAGCCAAAGGGGCAGACTTTATGGTCTGCCCCTTTGGCTTGTTCAATATCTTTTTCAGTAAGCTTATACGCTCTGCTATGCTTAATTAGTTTTTCTGAGCTTCTATCTCACATTCTAATTTGCCTGCTTCATGCGGACAAATTCTGCGTATGACTTCGGTGCGGTATCGGGAAGAGCCTGCTTGATTTTCTCATACCGATGACCTTGTGCAAGCGCACAGATCACATTCAATTTACGCTACGCAAATTCGATGCTTTGCGCTAATCCTATCTTTACTGTCGTACAAGAATAGCTCATAAAATTTTTCTATTGACATATTCCACTTGTGGAAGTATAATATATTCAACAAGTGGAATATAAAGGAGAGGATAAATTATTTATGCTGAAACATGGAATATTGGGACTGCTGAATTATGGATCTATGACAGGTTATGATATTATGTTGACCTTCAAGGATTCGCTGAACTTTTTCTGGACAGCTCAGACAAGCCAGATTTACAGAGAGCTTCAGACATTAAAAGCGAAAGGCTGGGTAACAGATGAAAGCATATCTCAAAGCGGCAAGCCCGATAAAAAACTGTTTTCCATTACGGAAAGCGGAAAAGAGGAGCTGAACAGATGGCTTTCAGAGGACGACACAGGTTTTGAAACCAAAAGTCGTATTCTGATGAAAACTTTTTTCAGAGGTGAAAGAACTATTGACGAAAATATTGAATTCTTCAAGCGTTTGAAACAACATTGTGAGGATTTTATGTCCGGTATGCAGGGTTCTCATAATAATGTCGCAATGTATGAGAGGGTTGTCAAGAATCCCGAAAAATCTTTGTACTGGAAGATGACAGTTGAATACGGAATCATGTATATCAAAATGCTGAATGAGTGGACAGAAAAATGTATTGCTGAATTGGAGGAAATTAAAAATGAACATACTGATGATTAACGGCAGCCCCAAAGGTAAAAGAAGCAATTCCTATAAGATCGCTTCGGCTTTTGTTGAGGGAGTCAAAAACAATACAGAGGTCGAATATGAGGAATTACAGGTTCATTCGCTGAATATCAAACCCTGTCTCGGATGCTTTTCCTGTTGGAGCAAAACGCCCGGAAAATGTGTTATCAATGATGAAATGACAGGTATTTTGGAGAAAATATTGTGGGCAGATCTGGTAATATGGTCGTTCGGACTGTATTATTTCAATGTGCCGAGTAAAATGAAGATCCTGATCGACAGACAGCTTCCGCTTGTTTTGCCCTTTATGGTCAAGGAAGCAGAAAGCGGAAGTCACCCGACAAGATATGATATGTCAAATAAAAAGCACGTTGTTATCTCCACCTGCGGATTCTACACAACCAAAGGAAACTACGGCTCTGTCGATCTGATGTTTGACCATTTCCTCGGCAAAGGCAGATATGAAAAAATCTATTGCGCTCAGGGTGAGCTTTTCAGAGTTCCCCAATTGTCCAAAAGAACGGACGAATACCTCGGATATGCAAGACAGGCAGGCGAGGAATTTGTATCAGGCAGCATCTCGGACGAAACAAAGGATAATCTTGACACAATGTTATTCCCGAAAGAAACATTCGAGGCAATGGCAGACGCAAGCTGGGGCATTGAAAAAGAAACCGGCGAAAAAGAGGATGAAGCCTATACATTCACAAAGCAGATGGCTGCTCTATATAATAAGTCATCATATAAGGGCAAAGACATTGTGTTGGAAATGGATTATACAGATATCGGCAAAAAATATCAGATCGTTCTGAAAAAAGACGGCTATGAAGTGCTGAAAGATAATTTCAAAGAATTTACCACAAAAATCGAAACGCCGTTCAGCGTATGGAACGACATTGCAGCCGGCAAAACAACCGGCAAAGACGCTATGATGAAAAAGCAATATAAAGTCAAGGGTGATTTCGGTCTGATGCTTCATTGGGACGATTATTTCGGCTCGACAAAGGCTCAGAGGGCTTCAAAGTCATCCAAAGCCGGCACAGAGCAGAAAAAAACCAATATGATGATACTGCTTCTCCCGTGGATTGCTTTCTGGGTGGCGGCAGCAATAGATTCGTATGTCGGAAGTATTGTTTCGATAGCTGTCTGTGCGCTGACAGCTCTGCTGTTCTTCAAAAATAAGAAAACTATCTATGATGTGCTTTCCAGTACTGCGATTATTGGTTTTTCCATATTGCTTCTTTTGATTGACCATGCAAATATCATTATTCCAGTTTCCTATCTGTCCTTCGGTCTGATATGGAGCTTATCATGTCTGACGAAGATACCTCTGACTGCGTATTATTCCATGAATAACTATAACGGCGAAAGCGCCCTCGAAAATCCTCTGTTTATGAGAACAAACAAGATACTGACATTTTTGTGGGGAATATTATATGTACTCACCTCTATATGGACGTTTTTCCTGATGCAAAGCGATTTTTCGGTATATACAGCCATCATCAACAACATTCTTCCGATTGCGATGATGATTTTTACAAAATGGTTTCAAAATTGGTACCCTGCATGGTACGCTAAAAATTGATATAAAAAAGAGAACCGGCTGCCCGATATACACAAAACAACAAACGATGCCCTCAGCTCTCCTTTGTATAGGAGCTGAGGGCATCTCTTTGATATATAATGTACCTTGTGCCGCTGACAGATACTGCCGTTTTAATTGAACATCAGGAAGAAGCAGTTGCAGTAAGTTTGAACTCCTTCACTGCAGAAGCTCCCTTGCTGTCCTTTGCATTTACCCTGATATCAAATGTTCCTGCTGAAGACGGCTTGAAGGTTGCCGTTGTTGCCGAGCCGAACTTCGTCCATGTGCTTGCGGAGCTTCTCTTATAGTAGAATTCATAAGTATAAGTGCCGCTGCCGCCCGACGCTGCTCCATTTACGGTAACAGTTTCACCGACGGTAAAGCTCGTTTTGCTTACTGTTGAGTTATTGATCAATCCTCCGGCGGTTAGTATGAAATCCTTTACCGCAGAAGCACCCTTGCTGTCCTTTGCATTTACTCTGATATCGAATGTGCCTGCCGAAGAGGGCTTAAAGGTTGCCGTTGTTGCCGAGCCGAACTTCGTCCATGTGCTTGCAGAGCTTCTCTTATAGTAGAATTCATAAGTATAAATGCCGCTGCCGCCCGAC
>JAFVEY010000015.1 GCA_017475765.1 Clostridia bacterium
GTTAAAGGCAAGAGGATTAAATACGAACCGCAGAGGAAAAGTATGGAATACCGCAAGGCTTTCGGAAATGATGCGTAATCCGATTTATACAACAAATGATATCAGTATTTATCACTTCTTCAAGCAACAGGGCAGCAACCTGATCAATCCGCCCGAACAATTTGACGGTATCACAAGTCAGTATCTTTTTAAGGGTGAGAACACTAACCGTAAGACATGGGATTTATCAGGGCAAAATATCGTAATTGCACCGCACAGGGGATTTATCCCTCCTGATATCTGGATTGCCTGCCGAAAGAAACTACTTGCAAATCATCAAATCAAAACCTGTAAGGCAAAAAATTCATTCCTGTCGGGTAAAATCAAATGCGGTAACTGCGGATATGCGATTGTCGTCAGATTTTCGCAAAGAAGCAAAGGACACGTCAGGTATTTCATCGACACAGGATGGACACAGAATCATTGTTGCTCTCATAAGCTACCGACCATTCATGCTGATGATTTTGAAGCAATGATTGTTGATAAATTAAAAGCGAAAATTGATACACTAACAATCAGGGCGAAAGCAGGAGCAAAAGATGAAACGCAGGAACAACGCAAAGAGCTTGAAATAAAAATCTCAAAAATTGAAAGCGAAATTGAAGCCCTTGTCAATACCATGACAAAATCCGAAGTAGATAAGGTGACGATCAAATATATCAATAGTAAAATTGCCGAACTGGATGAAGAAAGAACCTCTGTTCTGAATGAGCTTGACCGATTGAAAACAGAACAATCACAAAAGAACAATACGGATTATAAAGTATTGCGGGATGTCATGTCAAAATGGGAGAAACTATCTTTTGATGATAAACGCAGTGTTGTAGAACTTCTGGTCAGGAAGATTCTTGTTTATCCCGATAAAGTAGAAAGAGAGTGGAACATATGACCGGCGAGCCACCGGATCCTATTTTATATTTACCTTTACTTTATCACCGCATCTCAAATAAAACCGAAAGTGTGGAAAGTAATGGTTTCTAATAAACCTGAGCGTGAATTGACAGTAGGGGGGCGCTCCACTTTGTACGTTTGGGCGAAGCGTTAAGAATAATCACAGATAAACTTGACAGCAGGAATTTCTACGCTTTTAATCCGGAATTTGATAAATGTAAGGGTAGTTCTTAAAGATTAAAAAGGAATCAATTTCTGAAGAAGCCGTCCGCATTTATTTCGGGCGGCTTTAAATAATTGTTTTTTTTACCAAATGGGTGGGTTGAAATATCAAATATTATATTACTCAAAAATATTTCATAAATTATTTGTAAAAACAGTTAAAATTTACTTGCAATTAGAAAAAAAGTATGCTATAATTTTATACGCAAATCGCACGCAGACTTCATTCATTAGGTGCATACAAAGTGTGTTGGCTAATAGTTTGCGGAGGATAAAACCTAAGGAGGATTTTTTATGTCATCAGTAGTATCAATGAAACAACTTTTGGAGGCAGGAGTTCACTTCGGTCACCAGACAAGAAGATGGAATCCTAAAATGGCTCCGTACATCTTCACAGAGAGAAATGGTATTTATATTATCGATCTCCAAAAAACAGTAAAGAAACTGGAAGAGGCTTATAACTTTGTCCGTGAGCTTTCAACAGAAGGCAAGTCCGTTCTTTTCGTTGGAACAAAGAAACAGGCACAGGATTCCGTAAAGGAAGAGGCACTCCGTGCAGGCGCATATTATGTTAATGCAAGATGGCTCGGCGGAATGCTCACCAACTTTACAACCATCCGCCGCAGAATCGCAAGACTCAATCAGCTCCGTACAATGGAGAGCGATGGTACGTTTGATCTTCTTCCGAAGAAGGAAGTTATCAAGCTCAATCTTGAGATCGAAAAGCTTGAGAAGTTCATGGGCGGCATTAAGGATATGAAAGAAATTCCCGGTGCACTCTTTATTGTTGATCCCCGCAAGGAGAGAATCGCAGTAGCAGAAGCAAAGAAGCTCGGCATTCCGATCGTAGCTATTGTTGATACAAACTGCGACCCGGATGAGATTGATTATGTTATCCCCGGTAATGACGATGCTATCCGTGCTGTAAAACTTATCTCAGGTGCCATAGCTAATGCTATTATCGAAGGCAACGAGGGAAGAACAGGTGCAGCTGCTGACGATGCAGAAGAGGCTGTTGAGGAATAATTGACAAACAGAATAGCCGCAAAACATTTTGCGGCTATTTTTTAAAGAGCAGATTTATAATTTTAATATACATATTTCTATTTCGGAGGTTATCAATATGGCTTTTACAGCAAAAGACGTTATGAAATTAAGAGAAAAAACCGGATGCGGTATGATGGACTGTAAGAAGGCGCTTACTGAAGCTGACGGCGATATGGATAAGGCAATTGATGTACTCAGAGAGCAGGGTCTTGCTAAGGCTGCAAAGAAAGCATCAAGAATAGCTGCTGAGGGTGTTGCATTTGCAAGCACAAATGAGGATGGTACAAAGGGTGTTGCTCTTGAGGTGAATGCCGAGACAGACTTTGTTGCAAAGAATGCAGATTTCCAGGCATTTGTAAAGACTGTTGCAGATACAATTATAGAAACTGCACCTGCTGATGTAGAGGAACTTCTGACAAAAACAGCAACAGGTACTTCGGTAACGGTTGCAGAGCTTCTTCAGGAAAAGATCCAGACTATCGGTGAGAATATCGTTATCCGCCGTTTCAAGCTCTATGAGGGTGCTGTTTCAGCTTATATCCATGCGGGCGGAAAAATCTCTGTTCTTGTTAAGTTTGATACAGATGTAGCAGACAAGGACGGCTTTGCAGAGTATGCGAAGGATATTGCTATGCAGGTTGCTGCTGCTAATCCTTCTTATCTGGTTAAGGAAGATGTACCTGCTGAGGTTCTTGAGCATGAAAAAAAGATCATGACAGAGCAGGTTATCAATTCCGGCAAACCTGAAAATATAGCAGAAAAAATCGTATTGGGTATGATCGGAAAATATTACAAGGAAAACTGCCTTGTTGATCAGGCATTTATTAAGGATAATAAGGTAAGCGTTAATCAGTACACAAGCCAGACAGCAAAGACACTTGGCGGCAAGATCGCTATTGCCGGATTTGTTCGTTTTGAAAAGGGCGAAGGTCTTGAGAAGCGTAATGATGACTTTGCAGCTGAAGTTGCAAGCATGGTAAAATAATTTAATTCTTTTCGGGGTAAATTGTTTGTCGGGTACTCATTCGGTAAATAATTTACCCTTTTTTTAGAAATAGGAAAATATTAACGGGTCAGAAACATATTACAAAATAAAAATTCACTTTAATTAAAAAATAATAATTTTTACTTTACTTTATAGGTTGGTTATAGTAAAATAAGTATATGACGAAACTAATGTGCAATAGGAGTGTGTTATCAGATGGAACCGAAATATAAAAGAGTTCTTCTTAAACTTAGCGGTGAATCTTTAGCAGGAGAAGCAAAGCATGGTATTGATTTCGATACAGTTCTCAGATTTTGCGAGCCGATAAAAAAGCTCAATGAAATGGGTGTGGAAGTAGCAATCGTTGTAGGGGGAGGAAACTTCTGGAGAGGACGCTCGAGCGGAAAGATGGACAGAACAAGAGCTGATCACATGGGTATGCTTGCTACTGTTATCAATGCGCTGGGTGTTAATGATGCTCTTGAACAGCTGGATCTTGAAGTACGTGTGCAGACAGCAATATCCATGCAGCAGGTTGCCGAGCCGTATATCCGCAACAGAGCCATCAGACATCTCGAAAAAGGCAGAATTCTTGTATTCGGCTGTGGTACCGGTAATCCGTTCTTCTCAACAGATACAGCTGCTGCTCTCAGGGCTGCTGAAATTGAAGCAGATATTATCCTTAAGGCAACGATGGTAGACGGTGTGTATGACAGCGACCCGAAGAAAAATCCCGACGCTAAGAAGTTTGACAGAATTTCTTTCCATGATGTTCTGAATTACGACCTTGCTGTTATGGACAGTACAGCTGCCGCAATATGCAAGGATAACAATATTCCTATTATAGTATTCAGTCTTGAAAACCCGGATAATATCGTTGCTGCCGTTTGTGGTGAAAATGTCGGCACGATTGTAGAGTCATAAAATAAACTATCACTTTATAGCAGGAGGCATTAAAATGAATACAGTTATTAAAGGTACAGATGAGAAAATGACAAAATCTGTCAATCATCTTGAAACAGAATTTGCCGAAATTCGTGCAGGAAGAGCGAATCCGTCAGTTCTGGATAAGATAAGAGTTGACTATTACGGTTCGCCCACTCCCATCAATCAGGTTGCCGCTGTTTCAGTCACAGAAGCAAGAACGCTGATTATTCAGCCATGGGATACATCCCTTCTCAGAGGTATCGAAAAAGCAATCCAAACATCCGATATCGGCATCAACCCTCAGAATGACGGCAAGGTTATCAGAATGATATTTCCGCCGCTGACAGAGGATCGCCGTAAAGAGATCGTTAAGGAAATTGCCAAGATGGGAGAGGAAGCCAAGGTTGCTGTCCGCTCGATCAGACGAGAAGCAATGGATAAATTGAAGGCAATGAAAAAATCCGGAGATATTACCGAAGACGACCAGAAGCACGGCGAAAAGAAAATTCAGGATATTACTGATAATCATATCAAAACGATTGACAGCCTGACAGAAAAAAAACAAAAGCAGATCATGGAAATCTGATTCCTAAAGGAAAACGAATATCTCGGCAGGAATTTATTTCTTGCCGAGTTATTTTAATTGAAAGCTGAGAGCTGACAATATCAGACATTATCAGCTGTCAGATTTTTATTAAAATGATACAGATATTTAAAATGTGGGGTGTTATTATGTTGGATAAAAATTTAAATATACCGCAGCATATAGGAATTATTATGGACGGAAATGGCAGATGGGCAAAAAAGAGAGCATTGCCGAGAAGTATAGGTCATAAATTCGGAGCGCAGAATTTCCGTAAGATCACAAGATATATCAGTAAAACAGGTGTCAAAATCTTGACGCTTTACGCTTTTTCAACTGAAAACTGGAAAAGACCTCTCGAAGAGGTAAATGCTCTTATGGGACTTTTTCGTCAGTATCTGATAGATTCTCTTACTGATTTCAGAGAAGATGATATTAAGGTTGTTTTCATAGGTGACAGATCCGCTTTTGATCCAAAGCTGGTTGAGCTTATCAATGAAACGGAAGAGGTTGCTAAAAACAGAAAGGGAATGCTTCTGAATATAGCGATGAATTACGGTTCAAGAGATGAAATTCTGAGAGCGGTAAAGATGCTTTGCAGAGATGTCCGTGATAAAGGTCTTGACCCTGATTTGATCACGGAAAATGATATTGCATCAAGGTTGTATACAGCACATGAGCCTGACCCTGATCTTATTATAAGAACCGGAGGCGAATTCAGACTCAGTAATTTTATGCTGTATCAGTCAGCTTATTCCGAGTTTTATTCAACTGAAACATTATGGCCTGATTTTCACGAAGAGGACTTTGACAAAGCCATCATAGAATTCAACCACAGAAGCAGACGTTTCGGAGGTGTGTAAATGGTAAGGCGAATTATTTCAGCAATTATCGGAATATCAGTCGCTTTAGTTCTGATTTTTCTGAGTCTGATGTTTCCGATATGTATTGATATAGTGATAGCGATAATATGCGGAATCGCTGTATTTGAGTTTACAAAGGCTGTAAAAACTTTAAAGCTATTTCAGATCAGCTTTGTCAGTATCGCATTTGCCTTTGTCTATCCTATGCTGGTGACATACAACATATCGACAGTAATGTGCTATACATATACTGCGATAATGATGGCTATGATGATATTTTTTCATACGAAAATATCTTTTAAGGATTTTGCATATACTTACAGTATGACACTTATCATTACCTTGTCCATATCATCCATAGTATCAATGAAGGATATGGATGTTTCTCACGCAACAATGTATCTGGTTTTTTCTTTGGCGACACCATGGTTTGCGGATGCAGGGGCATATTTTGTCGGGGTTCTGCTGGGAAAGCATAAACTGTGTCCGAAAATCAGTCCTAATAAGACAATTGAGGGAGCTGTCGGTGGTGCGGCAGTTTGTATTCTTGCCACTTTCGGAACTGCATTTTTATTTGATAAGCTGATATATGCAGATGATATAAACCTAAATTATATCGCCATACTGATGGTAGGCTGCGCAGGTTCATTATTATCAATATTGGGCGATCTGTGCTTTTCGGTGATCAAACGGTCGTATTCTGTAAAGGATTACGGAGATCTGATTCCCGGTCACGGGGGAATACTCGACAGATTTGACAGCGTAATTTGTTTTGCACCATTTCTTTATATCATGGCATTATATTATCCGTTGATCATAAACTAAGGAGTGAAAAAACGATGACTTCAAAAATATCCGTCCTGGGCTCGACAGGCTCAATAGGTACTCAGACGCTTGATGTTGCCCGTATGCACGGCATAAAAGTGACAGCATTAACTGCCAATAAAAATATCAGGCTGCTTGAACAGCAGGCAAGGGAATTTAATCCAACAATGGTCTGCGTTCTCGATCTTGGGGCAGCCGCCCAGCTTAAAATAGCATTGAAGGATACAGATATTGAGGTTTATTGCGGCGAAGAAGGCATTATTAAAGCCGCAGAGGAAGCAAGCTGTGATACGGTCGTAAATGCAATTGTGGGAGTTGCAGGTTTGCTGCCTACCATTGCAGCGATAAAAGCAGGTAAAAATATTGCGCTTGCCAACAAGGAAACCCTTGTTGCCGGCGGAAGCATTGTCATGAAAGAGGTAAAAAACAGAGGGCTCAGACTTTATCCTGTTGACAGCGAACATTCTGCTATTTTCCAATGTCTGCAGGGCTGCCCTGAAAACTCGCTGAAGAAAATTATACTGACAGCTTCAGGAGGTTCATTTTTCGGAAAAACAAAAGAAGAACTGATGGGCGTATCTGTCAAAGAGGCTCTTCATCACCCGAACTGGAATATGGGCGCAAAAATAACGATTGATTCTGCAACAATGATGAATAAGGGACTGGAAGTGATCGAAGCCTCCTGGCTTTTTGACTGTAAAGATCAGGATATAGATGTTCTGATTCATAGAGAAAGTATTATACATTCTATGATACAGCTTAAGGATAACGCCGTTATCGCTCAGCTTGGCGTTCCGGATATGCGTATTCCGATACAGTATGCGCTGACATATCCGGAAAGGCTGGCATCTCCGACAAAGGAACTGGATCTGACTGAGCTGACAGCTATGACTTTTTATAAACCTGATTATGAGACCTTTGAATGTCTGGCAATTTGTCGTGAAGCCCTGAGAAAAGGCGGACTATATCCGGCGGTTGCAAATGCGGCAAACGAAGTGGCAGTTGAGCTTTTCCTGAAGGAAAGAATCAAATTCCTTGATATAGCGTCCATCGTTTCCGATGCTGTTTCAGGCTTTAATGAAAACAAAACGGATATCAGTCTGGAGGATATTCTGTATACTGATAAAGAAACCCGTCAGAAAGTCAGAGAAAAATATTGATTTTGGGAGATGATTCAAATAGACGTTATATTATTGATAATTATTGGTATTTTGCTTTTTGAATTAATTGTTTTTATCCACGAGGGCGGACATTTTATAACAGCCAAGCTTTCGGGAGTAAAGGTAAACGAATTTGCTCTCGGCATGGGACCTAAACTCCTGAAATTCAAAAAAGGAGAAACACTGTATTCTCTCAGATTGTTTCCGATAGGCGGATTTTGTGCAATGGAAGGAGAAGATGCAGACAGCGATGATGAAAGAGCCTTCGGTAATAAACCCGTATGGAAAAGAATGATCATTGTTGTTGCAGGAGCGGTGATGAATATCATCCTCGGTTTTATTATGATGTTCATACTTCTTTCTCCCAATAAATACTTTGCTTCCAATGTCATAGCTGTATTTGCAGATAATGCGACTTCCTCTCAGCAGCTTCAGGTGGGGGATGAAATCCAGTCAATCAACGGATATGGTATAAAAACCTCAACAGATCTGAGCTTTGCATTAGCGACAGCTAAATCAAATGTGATTGATGTAACGGTTGTCCGTGACGGTAAAAAAATAGATTATACCAATGTGACTTTACCTACCATAACAAAGGATGACAAGGAAATTTTACAGCTGGATTTTAAAGTGAAGGCAATTGAAAATAATTTCGGTACACTTGTTTCTCAGACATTTATGTCCACCTGGTCAACAGTCAAAATGGTATGGGCAAGTCTGGCAGGCTTGCTTACAGGACAATTCGGCATTAATGAGGTTTCGGGACCGGTCGGAATGACATCTGCCATCTCACAGGCTGCTGCAAGCGGTCTTGAAACGAGCTTCTGGGACGGTCTGAGCAATCTTGTCTATATAATGATGATTATCACGATCAACCTCGGCATTGTCAATCTCCTTCCTTTGCCGGCACTTGACGGAGGAAGACTTGTTTTTCTGATAATCGAAGCGATCAGAAGAAAACCAGTAAAGCCTGACCATGAAGCATATGTTCACGCAGTAGGAATGATATTGCTTTTATTGTTTATGGTAATTATATCAATCAAGGATGTTATTCAGCTTATTTTTTAACGGAGTTGATAGAAATGGAACGTAAAAATACCAGACAGGTATCAGTCGGTAATGTGAAAATAGGCGGGGGAGCAGATATATCAGTTCAGTCTATGCTGAATATTCCGTCAACAGATATCGAAGGAAGCGTCAGACAGTCATTGGAGCTTGAAAAGGCAGGCTGTGATATCATACGCCTTGCGATACCGAATATGGATGCTGTAAGACTTATTCCGGCAATCAAAAAGGAGGTCAGAACACCTCTTGTTGCCGATATACATTTTGATTATAGGTTGGCTTTGGAGGCTGCTGCTGCCGGCATTGACAAAATCAGGATCAATCCCGGCAATATCGGTGATGACAGCAGAGTAAAGCAGGTTGCAGATGAGTGCCGTAAGAGAAATATACCGATCCGTATCGGGGTGAATTCCGGTTCTCTTGAAAAGCATATACTTGAAAAATACGGCAGACCTACCCCACAGGCGCTTTGTGACAGCGCACTTTATCATGCGTCTCTGCTTGAAAAATTTGATTTTGACAATATCGTATTGTCAATGAAATCCTCCAATGTAGAGTTTATGACAAAGGCATATTCTCTTGCTTCAGAGCAATGTCATTATCCGCTTCATGTTGGCGTAACCGAAGCAGGTACGGAAAGAATGGGAATCATCAAATCATCTGTCGGCATAGGTTCTCTTCTTCTGCGTGGAATAGGTGATACCATACGTGTTTCGCTGACAGATGAACCCGTCAAGGAAGTATATGCCGCAAAGGACATCCTGAAATCTATCGGACTCAACAAGGATGGAATACGTTTTATTTCCTGTCCGACGTGCGGACGGACAAGAATTGATCTGATCAGTATTGCAAAACAGGCAGAGGATCTTTTGAGGGACTGCAAAAAGAATATAACCGTTGCTATCATGGGATGCGCCGTGAATGGACCCGGAGAAGCCAGAGAGGCCGATATAGGTATCGCAGGGGGAACAAGCAGCGGACTGATTTTCAAAAAAGGCGAGGTAATACGCAAGGTTCCCGAAGATCAGCTTTTGGAAGAGCTTTTAAAAGAAATTGAACAGATGTAAACATATCATACATAATAAGATAAGAGCTGAAGAGGAGATATTTTGAAAAATTTTTCGGACTTTTTTGGGAATTATATTGATATATCAAAATTGCCTGAATCTATTAACAAAAGCATTATTATTAATGTCAAGGTGGATGCAGGTGAAAGATGGATGGAAATTCAAGCGGAATGTGCCGGACTGATCGAGCGTAAGGATATCTTTGAAGCTGAAAATATGATAAAGCAAAGTATTCTTAATTTATCTGTCTGTTATTTTATTCCACATTATGACGGCACTTTGTTTGATCTGTCCTATTATCCGCAGCTAATCATGGAGCTAAAAAGAAGAAATGCTACTTTGAACGGAACCTTGAATGATTCGACTGTTGAACAGAAGGAACACAGATTGATTATAGAGCTCAAGCATGGCGGCAGGGATATTCTTATAAGACAGTCTTTTGACAAAAAGCTGTCTGAGCTTATCAAAAATGAATTTGGAATTTTATTAAGTATTGAATTCAGCGGTGTTCTGAACATTGACGCTGAAAGCAGTACCTATATCGAGCAGCAAAAGATCAATGAAGAAAGAGCTAAACGTGAAGCACAGATCGCTAAGATGGAAAATTATGAATCCATGATGAATAGTGCCAATGAGAGAAAGGCAGCCTTTGAGGACGCAAAAAAGCAGTCTCAAAAAAATGTTGCTCCTGTCAAAGTGACCGAAATTGAGATCAGAGAAGGCAGAAATCTGGTGCCGAACTATATACCGGAAAGTGCGAATCCGATATACGGCGGTCCGATACATGGAGATCATCTGCCTTTGAACAGACTGACTCAGGAATCGGGAAAGGTGATTGTCTGGGGGCAGATTATTGATATCACGATAAAAGATGTCAAAGATAAAAAAGGCAGAGATTTGAAAATATTTGCCATCAATATAACAGACTTTGTTGGTTCTGGAACACTTAAGATCATAGAAGCTCCGAACAGATGCACTTCACTTCTTGAGCTTAAAAAGGGTATGTATATTCTGGCAAGAGGCGAAGCGCAGTATGATCAGTACAGTAAAGATGTCAATATTATGACAAAAGCAATAAGCGTTGTAGCGGTGCCGAAAATTGTTGATAAAGCCGAAAAGAAGCGTGTTGAACTGCATCTTCACACAAATATGTCTGCCATGGACGCTGTCAGCGGCGCCGGAGATCTTGTAAAAAGAGCCTATTCGTGGGGAATGCCGGCAATCGCCATCACCGATCACGGTGTGGCACAGGCGTACCCTGATGCAATGAATGCCTGTGATGATATCAGAAGAAGCGGCGGAGATATCAAAATCATATATGGTGTGGAGGCTTATTTTATCAATGATCAGGATTCAGCCGCTGTTTCGGGAAATGCAGATCAGCCCCTGAACGGTGAATTTATTGTTTTTGATATTGAAACTACCGGGTTGAATCCTGCCAGAGAACGTATCACCGAAATCGGTGCATTCAGAGTAGTTGACGGAGAGATAAAGGATAAATTTTCCACCTTTGTCAATCCCGAAAAGCCAATCAGTGCTAAAATCACCGAACTGACAGGCATTACCGATGAGATGGTTGCCGATGCTCCGTCAGAGGCTGAAGCGGTCTCTGCTTTTCTGGAATACTGCGGAAAAAATGCCGTTGTAGTGGCGCATAATGCCGGCTTCGATACATCCTTTATCAAAATTGCCGCTCAGAGAAATAAACTTGACTATACACTTACCCATATTGATACCCTCGCTATTTCAAGGGGTATTTTTACTCAGCTGAATAAACATAAACTTGATACGATAGCCAAATTTTTGAAGCTCGGTGATTTTAATCATCACAGAGCCTACGATGACGCCAATATGCTTGCGAGAATTTTTCTTGTCATGCTTCAGAAACTTTCAGAAGAGTTTGGAATCACTAAAATTTCCCAGATTAATGCTGTACTGCCGAAGCCTGATTTCAGATCGTTTAAATCGTTTCATCAAATCATACTCGCCAAAAATCAGGCAGGATTAAAAAATCTTTATAAACTCATATCCATGGCGCATATCAATTACTTTTATAAAAAACCGCTGATACCGAAATCCGAGCTTGTAAAACATCGCAGCGGTCTTATAATCGGAAGTGCTTGTGAAGCCGGAGAGCTTTTCAGAGCGATTGTTGATGGTAAAAACTGGGAGGAACTCAAGCAGATCGCATCCTTTTATGATTATCTGGAGATTCAGCCGATCGGCAATAATATGTATATGCTCAGAGAGGGTAAAGTAAATTCTGTTGAGGAGCTTCAGGATTTTAACCGTACTGTTGTAAAACTGGGCGAAGAGCTTAACATACCCGTAGTAGCTACCTGTGATGTTCATTTTATGGATCCCTATCAGAGCGATTACCGAAAGGTTCTGATGACTGCTCAGGGATTTTCCGATGCTGCCGAACAAGCGCCGCTTTATTTCCGCAATACGGCTGAAATGCTCAAAGAATTTGAATATCTTGGAAAAGAAAAGGCTTATGAAATTGTTGTGGAAAACACCAACAAAATTGCTGATATGGTAGAGCGTATAAGAGCCGTTCCGAAGGGCAACTTCCCGCCGTTTATTCCGGGAGCCGAGGAGGATCTGACCAGAATCACATGGGAAAGAGCCAAAAATATGTACGGCGATCCGCTGCCCGAAATAGTAAAGGCAAGAATAGACAAGGAGCTTAATTCTATCATCAAAAACGGATTCTCTGTTCTTTATATGACAGCGCAGAAGCTGGTGGCGAATTCAAACGAACACGGTTATCTTGTAGGCTCACGTGGTTCTGTTGGTTCGTCTTTTGTTGCTACGATGTCGGGAATATCAGAGGTAAATCCGCTCTGTCCGCATTATGTATGTCCGAAATGTCAGAACAGCGAATTTTTCAACGACGGAAGTGTCGGTTCCGGCTTCGACCTTCCTGAAAAGAATTGCCCGAATTGTGGAACACCGTATCTGCGTGACGGCCACGATATACCTTTTGAAACCTTCCTCGGATTTAAAGGAGATAAAACACCTGATATCGACCTGAACTTTGCCGGCGAGTTCCAGACCCTTTCTCACAGATATACAGAACAGCTTTTCGGAAAGGAAAATGTGTTCAAGGCGGGAACGATAGCAACCGTTGCCGAAAAAACAGCGATAGGCTATGTTCGTAAATATGCGGAAGAAACAGGCATTACTGTCAATAAATCGGAAGAGCTTCGTCTTGCAGCAGGATGTACGGGAGTAAGGCGGACAACCGGTCAGCACCCTGCCGGAATGGTAGTTGTGCCGAGGATGAATGATATATATGAATTTTGCCCGATACAAAGACCGGCTAACGACCAGAAAACAGATATCATCACCACTCATTTCGACTTCCATTCCATACATGATACTGTATGCAAACTTGATGAGCTTGGACACGATGTTCCTACAATCTATCACTATCTTGAAGAATATACAGGCATCAATGTTATGAACATATCCATGAGTGACCCCGATGTAATGTCTTTGTTTACTTCGACAAAGGCGCTGGGCGTAACACCTGAAGAGATTGATTCCGAAACGGGAACTTTTTCACTTCCGGAAGTCGGAACAAAGTTTGTCCGCAATATGCTGATTGATACGCAGCCGAAAACATTTTCAGATTTGCTGCAGATTTCAGGTCTGTCACACGGAACAGACGTATGGATAGGCAATGCGTCCGAGCTGATCGAGAAGAAGATATGTACCATTTCAGAGGTAATAGGAACCCGTGACAATATCATGGTGTATCTTATGCACAAGGGTCTTGAGCCGGATATGGCTTTTAAGATTATGGAAATTGTACGAAAGGGCAAAGCAACAAAGCTGCTCACAGAAGAACACATCAATGCGATGAAAGAGCATAATGTGCCTCAATGGTATATTGATTCCTGTATGAAAATCAAATATATGTTCCCGAAGGCTCATGCAGCCGCCTATATGATAGCAACATTACGTCTGGGATGGTACAAAGTACATAGACCGAAGGAATATTATGCAGCATACTTTACTGTGCGAAATGAAGATTTTGACGCTGCGCTTGTATGCAAGGGCAGACAAGCCGTTAAAAATAAAATGCAGGAAATCAATTTAAAAATACAGCAGAAGGAAGCAACTGCAAAGGATGAATCCTCTTATGCAACACTTCAGATCATCAATGAAATGCTTGCAAGAAATATAGATATTCTGCCAATTGATATTTATAAATCGGATGCAAGGAAATTCCTTGTTGAAGGAGATAAAATCAGACTGCCGTTTGCAGCGCTTTCCGGTGTAGGTGAAGCGGCTGCAAATGCGTTGGCGGAAGCAAAAGAGAGCGGCGAGTTTATATCTGTTGAAGATTTTCAGTCAAGGGCAAAGGTTTCAAAATCAGTCATCGAGCTTTTGAGAGAAATCGGAACATTCCGCAATTTGCCTGAAAGCAGCCAGTTGACCTTTATGTAATATACAGCCGATGTTCAAATGGGAGGAAATAATGGAAAGTGAAAATATAAATTTAGAAAATGTACCGGTTCTGCCGATAAGAGGGCTTGTTATTTTTCCAGGTTCAATTTTGCATTTTGATGTGGCAAGGAATAAATCTGTTCTTGCTCTGACTGACGCTATGAAGAATGGACAGCACGTATTCATAACCTCTCAGGATGATCTTACCATAAGCGATCCTGTACCCGAAGACCTTTTTACGGTAGGAGTATATGCACGGATTCTTCAGATTGTGAAAATGACGGAAAATATATTCAGGGTTGCAATAGAGGGTCTTTACAGAGCGAATGCAAAATCTATCAGCGATAATTCATTATATTTTGAAGCTGACCTGGAATCTCCGGAGATATCCGCACCGGAGGATCCTTTAAGGGTTGAAGCGATGATGAATATTGTAAAGGAATCCGTCATGGAATACGGTATCATCAATCCCAGACTCCCTCAGGATATCATTGCAACGGCAAATGAGATGAATGATCCGGGAAAGCTGGCTGATTATGCTGCGGATAATCTTATCAGAGATTATCATAAAAAGCAGGAAATACTAGAAGAATTCGATGAGGAAAATCGTATCCGTCTGATAATCGAAATGCTTGCCCACGAAATCAGCATCATTAAGATTGAAGAGGAGATCAATGAAAAAACAAAGGAAAATATTGATCAGAATCAAAAACAATACTATCTCAAGGAACGTCTCAAGGCAATCAATGATGAACTCGGACAGGATTTTGATGATATCTCAGAAGAAATCATAAAATACAATGAACAGATTGAAGCTCTTAAAACAACAGAAGAAAATAAGACAAAGCTGTTCAAAGAGGTAGAAAAGCTGGATAAAATGATCGGAAATTCACCGGAAGCGAATGTTATCCGTACCTATCTTGATGCCTGTATCGAACTGCCGTGGGGAATCTGTACGAAAGAAAAAACGGATATCAGGAAAATTGCTTTGCGTCTGGATCGGAATCACTACGGTCTGAAAAAGGTCAAGGAAAATATTATAGAGTTTTTAGCTGTCAGGAAACTGAATCCGGAGATAAACGGGCAGATCATCTGTCTGGTAGGACCTCCCGGAGTGGGAAAAACATCAATCGCACGCTCCATTGCAGAAGCAACGGGAAGGAAATATCAGCGAATCGCTCTTGGCGGAGTACATGACGAAGCTGAGATAAGGGGACACAGAAGAACCTATATCGGCGCCATGATGGGACGGATCATGTATGCCATAAATCAGGCAGGGACAGCTAATCCGCTGATACTTCTTGATGAGGTGGACAAGCTGGGACAGGATTTCAGAGGCGACCCGACTTCCGCACTTCTTGAGGTGCTTGACGGCGAGCAGAATTCCACATTTTTTGACCACTATATTGATCTTCCTTTTGATCTGAGCAAGGTATTGTTTATCACAACTGCTAATGATGAAACAGCCATTCCCGCACCGCTTCGTGACAGAATGGATATCATCCGTATTGACAGCTATACAAGAGAAGAAAAATTTCAGATCGCTAAACGTCATCTGATCACAAAACAGCTTAAGCGTCACGGTTTGCAGTCGAGAAATTTCAAAATGACGGATGAAGCTGTATATGATCTGATTGACAGCTATACAAGGGAATCGGGTGTCCGTAATCTTGAAAGAATGATATCTGCTCTAATGAATAAAACGGCTGTCAAACTGCTGTCAGGGGAAACAAAGTCGGTAAAAATCACAACTGATAACATAGAAAAATATCTCGGATCGAGAAAATATAAACAGGATGATATGAATAAAACCGATGAAGTCGGACTTGCCACAGGTCTGGCATGGACGTCTGTGGGCGGAGAAACTCTTCCGATAGAGGTGGCTGTTATGTCCGGAAGCGGAAAAATAGAGCTTACAGGCTCTTTGGGAGATGTGATGAAGGAGTCTGCCCACGCTGCTTTTACCTGTATCAGAACCATGACGGATGAGCTGAAAATTGACTCGGATTTTTATAAAACCAAGGATATTCATATCCATGTTCCTGAGGGAGCCGTTCCCAAGGATGGACCTTCTGCCGGCATTACAATGGCAACAGCGATAACTTCTGCCTTGACGGGTATTCCTGTCAGACATGATCTTGCTATGACAGGAGAAATAACCATCAGGGGCAAGGTTCTGCCGATCGGAGGATTGAAGGAAAAAACGATGGCGGCTTACAGACTCGGAATCAAGACGATCATTATTCCGCAGGACAACCGGTCTGATCTGGATGAAGTCGATGATGTTGTTAAAAATGCTATTCACTTTATTTTTGCAGATAATATAAAAACGGTATTGGATGCAGCATTATCAGATAAAACGTAAATGGAGGTGTGCAGATGAATTTTCATATTGTTGAATTTGAGGCGGCTTACGGCAAATCAAAACAAATACCGCCGTCCGATATGCCTGAAATCGTATTTTCCGGGAAATCGAATGTCGGAAAGTCCTCTCTGATCAATAAAATATTATACCGGAAATCTATTGCAAGAGTCAGCGCCACTCCGGGCAAAACAGCAACTATCAATTTTTTTAAGCTGACGGATGTCCGCTTTGCCGATTTGCCCGGTTACGGTTATGCCAAGGTATCAAAAAGCGAAAAAGATCGTTGGGCCGAACTGGTGGAAGGTTATTTTGCACAGGACAGAAATATCTCTCTGATTGTCCAGA
>JAFVEY010000016.1 GCA_017475765.1 Clostridia bacterium
TACACATAGTGATTTATTTGAATAGTGTCAAAAAGAAGATATAGTGATGTTGTTTTCATAAAAAATTCCATATATCAGGAAAAAATAGAAGTAACAAAAACCGCATGAAAACTGAGGTTTCAGAATTCATGCGGTTTCGTTAAAATGCCGGTGGTGGGACTCGAACCCACACGCCATTGCTGACAACAGATTTTGAGTCTGTCTCGTCTGCCAATTCCGACACACCGGCAAATATAAAGAATGTCCGATTGATATTATATAATATTCATGACGGATTGTCAATAAAAAAATTGGCATTTTAAAAATAAAATATTATAAAATATGGTATATTCAAAATATGACAGGATTTTGTCAGAATTTTTAAAGAAATATTAAAATTTATGGCAGTTCTGAAATTAGGTTGACAATAGGTATGTTATAAAGATATAATTTATATGATGTTGTGCAGCGATGAATAATATTCTGTTGCGCTGCAAAGGAGAAAAAATATGGAAATAAAAAAAACAGAAGGAACTGTAAATGCAGAAAGAATCATTGCCGACAGCAGTCAGGGACTGACTGACGGGCAGGTCAGACAGCGGTTTGACGAGGGTCTGTATAATAAGAATACCCAACCTACGTCAAAGAGTATCAAAAGAATATTTTATGATAATATTGTAACGCTGTTCAATATACTGAATATTATTTTGGGTCTGCTTGTTTTTTATGTCGGATCATACAAGAATATGCTTTTTCTTGGAGTCATGTTTTTTAATACAGCAATCGGCATTATTCAGGAAATAAGAGCCAAAAGAGCAATCGACAAGCTGTCGATTGTTTCAGCAAGCAGGATCACCGCTGTGCGTGACGGGAAGAAAACGCAGATCAAGGTGGATGATATCGTGCTGGACGATATCGTTGAATTTTCGCAAGGAAATCAGATACCTGTTGACAGCATACTGATATCAGGGGAATGTGATGTAAACGAGTCGCTGCTGACAGGAGAATCTGACGCCATACATAAACAGCAGGGTGATATGATCTTTTCGGGAAGTTTTGTTGTCAGCGGAAAATGTCTTGCAAGAGTCGAGCACGTTGCACAGGACAACTATGCTTCCAAAATATCGGCAGAAGCAAAATATGTCAAAAAGATCAATTCGGAAATTATGATCACATTGCAGACTATTATCAAATTTCTTACATTTATTATTCTGCCGCTTTCCGCACTACTGTTTCTCCGGCAGTATTTTGTTCCCTTTGATGATTCGCAGACGGTTACGACTCTTTTCGGAACTATGTCCGAACATTTTCATGATGTTGTCGTTGCCACAGTTGCCTCGATGACAAGTATCATTCCGGAGGGTCTGATGCTTTTGACGAGTACGGTTCTTGCGGTAAGCGTTGTAAGGCTCTCGCAGCATAAGGTGCTTGTGCAGGAACTGTATTGTATTGAAACGCTCGCACGGGTTGATGTTCTTTGCCTTGACAAGACAGGAACGATAACAGAGGGCTGTATGGAAGTTGCGGATATTGTACCTTACGGCGATAACGAAAGAGAAAATATCGAGGACATACTTTGCGCACTAACAACGTCGCTTGATGATACCAATGCGACTTTTACCGCACTTCGTGACAAATTCGGAACAAGCAGCACCCTGAAGTCCGACAGGGTCATACCGTTTGCTTCGGAGAAAAAATGGTCGGGTGCACATTTCCCCGGCAGCGGTTCCTATATTATGGGGGCGGCGGAATTTATTCTGAAAGAGGTTCCGCAGGATCTCCGACAGCTTCTTGACGGCTATTCAAGAAATTACCGTTCTATCGTCATCGCTCATTCTGATAATAATTTTAATGGCAGTGAACTGCCTGACGATATCAGGGTGGTCGGCATTGCTCTGCTGAATGACAAGATCCGCAAAGAAGCGCCCGAAACGCTAAGATACTTTGCGGAGCAGAATGTGGAAGTGAAGATCATTTCAGGAGATAACCCGATTACTGTTTCTGATGTTGCAAGACGGGCGGGTGTCAGAAATTATGAGAAATATATTGATGCCACAACATTGAAAACAGATGAGGACATACAAAATGCCGTTGAAAAATATACCGTATTCGGACGGGTGACTCCGGCACAGAAAAAGAAGTTTGTTGTGGCTTTGAAAGACAGGGGACATACGGTCGCAATGACAGGAGACGGCGTTAATGATGTCCTTGCGCTCAAGGAGGCGGACTGCAGCATTGCCATGGCAGCAGGAAGCGATGCTGCAAGAAGTGTTTCCCAGCTGGTACTGCTTGATTCCAATTTTGCTTCCATGCCGAAGGTCGTTGCAGAGGGCAGACGTTCGATCAATAATATTCAGCGTTCATCCATACTTTTTATGGCAAAAACGATTTTTTCAATTCTTCTTGCGCTGCTGTTTATTTTTGTCAAAGCACCATATCCGTTCATGCCGATACAGTTTACCCTGATTAATGCCTTTACAATAGGCATACCGTCTCTGGTACTTGCACTTGAGCCGAATAAAGACAGAATAAAGGGTATATTCCTTTTCAACATTATGAAAACGGCTGTTCCGGCGGGAATTACCATTGTTGTCAATATCATCTTTTGTGTTGCCGCAATGAGAATATTCGCACTCAGTGAGATGGAATATTCCACTCTGAGCGTACTTATTCTGACAGCCATATCCTTTATGCTGCTGTTTAAGATATCTTTACCGTTCAATCCCATAAGAGTGGTACTTTTCTGCCTGATGAATGTCGGAATGCTGGTCGGCATACTTTGTTTCAGAGATTTTTTCGGATTCAACTTTTTCGGCTTTGCACCGATAACATGGCGGCTGCTTCTGATTTTTGCTGTTATTTTTATTATTGCACTTAATATTTATCTGTTGCTGAATTATCTGACCAAAAGATTTTCACCGGCACTTGAAAAGAAAGTAGAAGAAAAGCGGCGCAGCAAAAAGAACAAAAATCATGTGAAATGAATCCGTTATTGCTGAAATTATCGTAACACAAAGAAGCCCCTGAGCATAGAATGTAATAAATCTATGTTCGGGGGCTGATATTATATGAGTTATTGTAGGGTTGCTGATCTTCGTCACAAGGAGGTTATCAACAGCCGCAACGGGTGTCGGCTGGGATGTGTGGATGATGTTGAGATCGACACGCAGAATGCCCGGCTGATATCAATCATCATATATGGCAGACCCCGATTTTTTGGTCTGTTCGGACGCAGAGACGATCTTGTGATACGCTGGGAGCATATTGAGCTGATCGGGGAAGATACAATACTTGTCAGCAGCTGTCCTCCGCCGCCTCATCATGACCGCCGCAGCCGATTCAACTTTCTGAGCATATAATTAAAGTTATTTTAAATGAATCAGCCCCTCTACGTCAGTAGGGGGCATTTCTGTCAACAGGCAGCAAACAAGATATCACTTAGAATGTGGCGAAGAACTTGAACTTCCGAAAAAAAGCGACCGCAAGGGAGCGACTATGCGAATCGTCCCGTGCGGTCACGCACTGGTGGAAACAATAGGGCTCGAACCTATGACCCTCTGCTTGTAAGGCAGATGCTCTCCCAGCTGAGCTATGCTTCCAAATATTCTCTTTTCAGAACGATATTGATTATAGCACAAAGAATTGAAAATTGCAAGTGTTTTTGATAAAAAATATCAATAAAATTTTATTTTAAATAAAAAACCTATGTACTCATTTATATACAAAAAGGGGGGATTGTCAACAGGCAGCAAAAAGGATTTGAATGATTACCAGCACCTTGTATCGGCGAGTATGATGATATACTCGAAAGATACAGGGTACTGCGCTTAAACTGCCCTCACGCCATGTACTCAACGGTACGAACAGTATGTCAGAAATTGAACTTCTCAACTAATGGGCAGTCTCCTCTTAATGATATCTTTAATAATAAGTTTTCTTTATCTCTTGTATCAGATCAATGCGTGCTCTGCAAACATCATTGAACATATCGGCAATATCCGTATATTGCTGCTCAGGCAGACTTTGTACGGATTTTTGTATGATACTGAATATGTTATTTTTCCATTTTTCTTTGAAGTTCAATGTTGTTTTATAAAACTCCGAATCAAGGTCTATCATATCGAATGTCATTGCATCCAGAATGATGCCTGCCGCATAAATATCGCCGCTTCCGTAATAAACCGGATAGGGGCTGATATATTTGTCTTCTGAAGAATTGATTAAGTAATTATTCGTTCCAAAATAATCTGCATCGCTGAAATCAATAAGATAACAGCAGCCGTTGTTGTCAATCATGACATTGTCCGGATTCAGGCTGCCGAAGGAGATATTATTCCTGTGAAGTATGTTGAGTGCTTCCAGAATATAGGAAAGTTTATCGAGCTGTTTGATAACATATTTTTCATCATGTGAAGCTGATAATTGCAAAGATTGTTCCTTCAGATATTGATTTAAGTTTTTTCCGTCAATATATTGCTGAACCATATAATATTCCGGTCCGCATTTTATGTTGTATATTTCAGCTGCCCATCTGCTGCTGTATGATAAAAGATCGCCGGCAAGCATCTTATTATTAAAAACCGAAGCTGTTTGTGCAGCAACTGACGAAAAATGCTTCAATGCACATATATTTCCGCTTTTTATGTCAAGCGCTTTATAGACATTGGTTGAATAGCTGCCGCCTATATTTTGCAGAATCTGGTATTGATTATCCAGAATACAACCTGTTATATCTGCTGCTTCAGAATGATAGGTAAAATCATTTGTTTGCTGAGGATGGGAATCATTTTTCTTAAACACGGAATTATTACTGATAAAATCAGTTAAACCGGGTGTACTGTACAGTTTATAATAAAAATCTTCGATATTTTCTGAATAGGAATACAGATAAATAGCCTGAAGTCTGCCGGTTGTCATTGCCATTCCCGAAGAAAGCACAACATTATCCTCAATATGTATCAGCAGGCGGTTTTTCTTGTGTTCCTTTGCATAATCAAGTTCATCGTTACAATTTTCCGATGAAACATAATTGTTGGAAATAAAGGCAATAAAAAGACCGCAGCTTTCGATATGCTTTGCAATGCTGTCCGCCCATTTTCTGCTGGGGGCAATAGCTTCGTCATACCATACACGATATCCGTCTGATATCATACGATCCATAATAGGATAAACCTGATCTTTATCAAGGTGTGCATAGCTTACAAAAATAAAATTTTCCGATCCTTCATACGGTTTGATATTCACATTGCTCCCCCTTTGCTGTCAAATATATATTATTATAACAAATTTCATCTGTATTTGCAACTGCAATTCAAACAGTTCATTGGGATTAGTTTGGTAATAATGACAAATGGGCATCGCAGCCTTTGCGATGCCCGAAGCCATGGATGATTTTTATGACAGACCGAGTGTGTTTACCACCGATTTTACCATATTATCGGCAATTACAAGAGCGTCCTGTTCGGATTTTCCCACAGCGGTAATATACACCTTGATCTTAGGTTCTGTACCCGAAGGTCTTACAATAGCGGCTCCGCCGCCCTCCAAAGAATAGGCAAGAACATTGGACTTTGGAAGATCAATGACCTCTTCTTTTCCTGTTGCAAGATATTTGGTATATGAATTGAGATAATCCGAGGCAGTTGTTACCTTAAAGCCTGCAATTTCTGTTGGGTGAGAGTTTCTCAGAGCCGACATGATGTCCGCCATTTTCTGCATACCGGCAGAACCCTCAAATTCAAATGCCTCTGTTCTGTTGATATAATAGCCAAATTCCTGATAAAGCTCATTCATTACCTCATCAAGTGTTTTGCCCTGTGTACGGTAATAAGCAGCCATTTCGCAGATAAGCATGGAAGCAACAACAGCGTCCTTATCACGGACATAAGTGCCGGCAAGATAGCCGTAGCTTTCCTCAAAGCCGAATACATATCTGTTCTGTTCATTTTTCTGTTCAAGAAGGAGGATCTGTTCACCGATATACTTGAAGCCTGTCAGTACGTTTTTAAGCTCACAGCCGTATTTTTCACAAACTCTTTCAACCAGCTTGCTTGTTACGATAGTTTTGACGGCAACAGGCTTTTCAGGAAGCGTACCATTCTGTTTTCTGCCCGAAAGTATATAATTGATCAGCATAATACCTGTTTCGTTGCCGGACATGAGTCTGTATCCGCCTTCTACCTTGACAGCTATGCCGACTCTGTCGCTGTCGGGATCCGTTGCAAGCAGAAGATCAGGCTGTTCCTTTTCGCTAAGTTCAAGGCCAAGTCTGAGTGCTTCCTTGATTTCCGGATTCGGATACGGGCAGGTCGTGAAATTACCGTCAGGCAGCTCCTGTTCAGGAACAACGACAATATTTTCCACTCCGATTCTGGCAAGAACCTTGCGGACAAGCTTGTTGCCGGCACCGTTAAGCGGCGTGTAGACTACCTTAAGACCCGAACCGCTGCAAACACTAGGATTGACAGACTGAGCCTGAACATTGTCAAGATATGTTTCATAAAGACTGTCGCTGATCCATTCGATCAGACCGTTCTTTATGCCTTCTTCAAAATCGATCAGCTTTATATCTCCGTTGAAATAGTCAACCTTCTGAATTTCCTCAAAAACAGCATTAGCATTAACATCCGTCATTTGACAGCCATCGCTGCCATAGCATTTATAGCCGTTGTACTTGGCAGGATTATGGCTTGCAGTTACCATGATTCCTGCATCAGTTTTAAGCTCACGAACAGCAAAGGAAACGACCGGAGTCGGCTGAAGCTCTGTGCTGATATAAGCCTTGATACCGTTAGCGGCAAGAACACGTGCAGCCTCCTGTGCAAAAAGATCTGCTTTTATTCTTGAATCATAAGAGATGGCAACCGAAGGATTGTCTGATTTTTTATTCAGAAAATTGGCAAGTCCCTGTGTTGCTCTTCTGACTGTATAAATATTCATTCGATTGGTGCCTGCACCGATGATGCCTCTGAGTCCGGCGGTACCGAATTTCAGATCTGTATAGAAGCGCTCAAAAATCTCATTATCGTTGCCGTTGATACTGTTCAGCTCGTTAATAAGATCCTCATCGCCGCCGGCATGATTCAGCCATAATTCATAAGCAGCCTTGATATCCATAAGAAAAAACCCCCTGAAAACACTATACCAATATAATTTATATACATATAATAACACATTTTATTCCATGTTTCAACAATTACTTTATGCTTTAAAAAACTTTTTTGCGATGAGCGACGATATATTTTTCTCTTTTTTATATTATTTTGTTGAAATTTTACATCAGAAATAGATAGTTATAAAATCGTATATAATCGGGGATGTCTGGCAGCTAAATAATATAAAATATTTTTATAAACAGCCATTATTTTAAAAAACAATGAATTTGGTTTCATCTCTTGAAAAATGAGGGAATAAATTGTAAGATATGATTGTAAAATAATTTAATTGGGGGAATAAAATTGAAAAAAGAAAAATTATTGTCATTTGCGTTGTGCTTCCTTATGCTGCTGCCGTTTTTTTTGACAGCAGCAGGCACATTTGAAGCCGATGCTGCTACGCTTGCCGATATTAGTGCGGAAAGCGTTTTTCTGAAGCAAATGTCATCGAACACCTGTACACTTTGTGCGAACACAATGCTGCTCAGAAGAGCAGCTGTTATCCGAGGTGACAGCGACTGGCAAAACATAACGGAATTGACCACCCGTTCGGCTCTTTGGTATGAGGGTGTCGGTATGTATTATTCGTATACATACAAGAACATCAGCGTTGACAGCGAAACCATATCAGGCTCAAAAACAACCGTACTCAAAAATCTTTTGGCGAAACATCCTGAGGGCATCGTCATTTATGACTACGCATATCCTCATGCCATACTCCTGACAGATTATACAGATGGAAAGTTCTACTGTGCCGATCCTGCCAACAATACGCCCAAAGGAAGAATTTCAGTTGATCAGTCTCTTATCAAGGTTGAGGATGCTGACTGTTATTGGTATGTAACAACAGATCTTCCGTCCTTGTCAAACGGTGCTGATGTAAAAAATAATTCGACGCTGAATAAAACTGTTATTGCTCTCGGCGATACTGTAAAGATAAGCGGTGCTGCATCCGGAGGTGTCGGCGGTTATCAGTATGAATATTATGTTCAGACGCCTTCCGCTTCGTCATGGACAACACTCAGCAAATTTTCTTCATCCACTTCGTATACTTATAAACCGACAGCAAAAGGCGATTATAAACTCAAGGTTGCCGTAAAGGACAGCGCAGGCATACGAGCGGAAAAAACATTTTCGCTTACAGTAAATGCTTCTCTTGTTAATAATACCACCATAAGCAAAACAAATTTCAACCTCGGTGAAACGGTTACCGTCAAAGGAGCGGCATCCGGCGGTACAGGTACTTATCAGTATGAATTTTACTATAAAAGGAGTACATCATCCGAATGGGTAAGATTCGGTTCGGCATCATCGGCATCATTCAAGCCGTCTACAATAGGAACATTTAATATCAGAGTGTATGTGAAAGACAGCTCAGGCGCATCATCGGTAAAGAATTTTACACTAACTGCTTCCTCAGATCTGGTGAATGATACGACCGTAAGCAAAACAAATTTCAAGCTCGGTGAAACAGTTACCGTCAAAGGAGCGGCATCCGGCGGTACAGGTACTTATCAGTATGAATTTTACTA
>JAFVEY010000017.1 GCA_017475765.1 Clostridia bacterium
GAACATTTTTGAATATAAGAAAAATCCCGCTGCAAATATCACCGTTACCAATATCAGCGGTATGATATTTTTTCTCAGTACACCAAAGACTACTCTTAAATCTATTTCCTTTTCCTGCTGCTGTTCCTTGTTCGGCTCCATAAAATCTTCCCCTTAATTTTCCTTTGATTTTTTATATGCGGCACTATGCCCCATTGCAATGTCAAGATCCTGCTTATCAAAAAATAATGGTGATGACAGAATCACCACCATCATTGATAATCTGCAAAAAACTGCAACCGCTGATTAGCAGTTCTCGTCTTTCTTAGATGTTTTGAGGAGATAAACTCCTGCAGCTGTAACAAGAAGAATACCAAGACCGGCAATTACAGTTGCGTCTGCAACAGCAAAACCTGTTGTCTTGATAACATCGTTGCCAGCATTGCTTCCGCTGCCGCCCGGTACAACTACATCGCTGATCGTCTTGCCGTCTTTGGTTGCCGTAACAGCCTTTGTTATCTTATCGTAAGTAAGAGTAACACCAATAACCTTGGAAGCATCATTGGAAAGAGCAACAATCTGATCAATCTGAGCTGATGTAAGCTCTGACCATTTTGAAACTCCTGTGCTTTCAAGATATTTCTTTACAGCATCGATCTTTTCGATGATAGTATTAGCCTCTGACTCAGTAATCTCAACAGTATTGAAATAATTCTCAGCCTGATTTACATATCTGGCAGGAATCTTTGTAGCATTACCGTTAAGGCTTACTGTGCCGTTGAGGGCATCAACGATCTTCTGTTCATCAGCACTAACTCCTGCAGCTGATACTGAAGCTGCGGCTGATACTGCAACTACTGCTGAAAGCAGGCCAGCTGAAATAACCTTCAAGACCTTGTTCATCGCTATAACTTCCTTTCTATAAATTTGAATCCGGAATAAAGCTGAGCCATAAACCAAATTCTTGATTAATTATACTCTTTGTAATAATTTTTGTCAACTGTTTTTTAAACAAATACAGCCCTTATGCAATATGTTACGGTAATTTTCTCAGATATTTACAATAAATAATTTTTAAATTTTTATTTTACTGTTGAATTTCACCCTTTCTTTGCGGAAAGCCTTCATTAAATACTGGAAAACGGGAATGATATGTTATATAATATACAAAAATATATTTTCTACAAAAAAGAAAGGATGATAAAATTGAAAAAAGCGTTGATCATCGGTTCCGGACCGGCGGGAATCTCTGCCTCACTTTATCTTGCAAGAAATAATAATATCGAGGTAACAGTTGTTTCACACGGAGAAAGCGCCTTGCTCAAGGCAGATAAAATCGAAAACTATTTCGGCTTTGCAGAGCCTGTTTCGGGAAAGGCACTTCTGGAAAACGGCATCGCCGGAGCTAAACGTCTGGGAGTAAAATTTGAGAAGTCGGAGGTGCTTAATCTGCAATTTACAAACGACCTGAAATTTGAAGCCCTCACAACCCTCGGAAGCGATATCTATGATACTGTAATGATTGCCACAGGTGCCAAAAGAGCCAAACCTAAATTCAAGGGCATTACCGAATTTGAAGGCAGGGGTGTAAGCTATTGTGCCGTATGTGACGCTTTCTTTTACAGAAATAAAGCAACCGCCGTTATCGGAAGCGGTGAATATGCACTTCACGAGGCTTCAGCTCTGACAAACACCTCTTCTTCCGTCACGATCCTTACTGACGGAGAGCAGCTTAAGCCTGACCTTCCGGAAGGCATTAACCGCATCGACAAAAAAATCAAGGAGCTTGTCGGTTCCGATAAGATTGAAGCCGTTATCTTTGAGGACGGCAGCAGGCTTGACATATCCGGCGTATTTATCGCTGTCGGTACTGCCGGCAGCAGCGACATTGCAAGAAAAATAGGCGCCGCCGTTGACGGCAGCCGCATAAGTGTTGACAGCGAAATGGCAACAACGATTCCCGGACTTTATGCCGGCGGAGATTGTATCGGAGGTCTGCTTCAGGTTTCCAAAGCCGTTTATGACGGAGCTTCCGCCGCAATGAGCATGATAAAATTCCTTAAATCCTCAAAATAATATATAACCAAAAACACAGGCTCTGTCGGTTGAATTCCGGCAGAGCCTATAACATTCAGTTTTCGGGATTTGATGAAGCCGTGTCTATCTTTGATACCTCAGTTACCGAAGGTGTCGCCGCTTGTTTCAGATACTCGGCCGCCGTTCCGTAGGGAATCGGTGCATTGCTTCCGCAGCCGCCCGGTGAGAATACGGTGGGTATCCTGTTGGTGGGACTTACACTCTGCGGACCGTATTCAGGATCGCTTGGAATAAGGCTTGCAGCATAAGAATAGCTGTCGCCGTGATAATCATAGGTACCTATCGGGAGATATTCACGCTTTACCTCGCTTCCGTTTTTAAAATAAACCTTCGCTCCCTTTGCGGAATAGGTTTCCGAGCCTGCATATGTTACCCAGCCTACCGGAACGATCTCGTCATATTCCGTTGAA
This sequence comes from Clostridia bacterium, assembly GCA_017475765.1. Taxonomy (GTDB): domain Bacteria; phylum Bacillota; class Clostridia; order Oscillospirales; family Acutalibacteraceae; genus UBA1213. The sequence continues at coordinate 2,487 of JAFVEY010000017.1, forward strand.
AGCTGACCGTACATTTCAACCATCAGTTCTTCGAGTCCGTCACCGTCATAATCGTATACATAAGTAGCGATATATATCGGAAAATCTTTATTGTTTTTGAATCTCATGTCGAGATTGCCGTAGTCAACAGTAGCGTCAAGACCTCTGTCTGCATAGTTGGACGCATACTGGTGCGCATGCCTTTCAATAATCTCCATATCCGCTTTAAGCGCACAGAGAAAGAGCGTTGTTGAAGCCTGACAGATACCGCCGCCGTACTGCTGCTCATATTTTCCCTTTACAATAGCCGTTGACGGAACATAGCCCAGTTCACCCGTGGTCGTATCGCCTGTCATGGTATTGAAGGAAAAGATCTCTCCGGGGTTGACGATCGTTCCGTTGGCACTTCTGATTGCCAGCTTCATATTCTGATTGGATGCCCATACATTGGCTGCCGTTGTATAGCTTGAAGCGATCAGCTTTGTGTTGGCCTTGACCTCGGCAAGTGTTACCTTGAATGGCGTTCTTTTTGCTTCAATGCTGAAAGCGCCGGTCTTTGCCGAACGGAGGAGTATTTCCTCGATTTGTGACCGCACATCATTCTGGTCTATAAGAAAACCGTCCGAGCCGTCCGCATAGGTAAATTTTTCCGTCTGAGTAGGCTCAAATGATGTAACGTGAGCGTCAACGGGCTGTATGTCGAACTTATCAGATACCTTCTTGACTGCACCGCCGATAGAATCGGAATTGATTACTGATGTTACGGTAAAATCAGTTTTGCCGTCATTATAAACTGTATTGACAGTCGGAGTATCCAACTCTCCCCTGCTGTAATGATAAGCCTGTACAAGCACATCGGGAAGATCTGTATCAAAGCTGAAATCATCCTCTGTCAGAGTGATATTTTTACTGTCGCAGGTAATGGATATGCTGATTTTATCCCTCAGCTCCGACAGTCTGTTTTGCATGGCATCATAAGCCTCGCTGAGCGTTTTTCCGCTCAGACTGACACCCTCAACCGTCACATTGTCGCCAAAAACGATCGTAGCCGTATTAATTGTTTTGATATCGGCTGGATCCGTTCTGATCACCGGCAGAACAGAAGGCTCTTCTGTCTGAGGCTTAGCTGCTGCGGAAACGGCAGAACCCTGTGAAGGCTCGGCAGAGGTTTCCGTCAAAGTAGGAGCTGTATTTCTATTGAATGTAGATGCAAATATGATTCCCGAAACGGCAACGCAGATAACAGCAGCAGAACCGATGATAACCGGAACCTTCGGGAACTTCTTTGCCTGCTTTATCTGAGCGGTCGCATGGCGCTTTACTGTATTCTTTTCGGGAGACGAGGCAAATACGATCTCTTCTTCATCTTCAGTCTCCTGTTCATCCGCCGCAGAGCCAAAAACCGCAGCTTCATCACTAATCACTTCATTATTTTCCTCCGGCTGTTCAGGCTTTTTGTCAGGTGAAACCTTCTGCTCTTCGGAAGTATTTGATTCCTTACCCTTCTGTACATTGAAAACAACCTCTTCGGCTGTTTCGTTGTCATCGGGCGTGATATCATTTTTCTTTATATCCATAGCACAACCTCCAGATGATAATCAGACATATAACAAATATATTCCTCTCCACATATATGATACAACACATTAAGGTAAAATGTAAAGTAATATTTTATTCCTGCACAATAAAATATGCGCCAAACATATTTTAAATTAATAATTAAAATTTGGTATTTTTTACTGTACAGCTATTAAATCCATAAAATTTGACAAAATACATTCATTTTTATTGTTGAAAAAATGCAAATAATACAGTATAATTAAGACAGAAATAACACTTTCAGGAAAGGATGATCTCTATGAAGGTACTGATACTTTCAGCCACAACAGGCGGCGGTCACATGACAGCTGCTAATGCCCTCAAGGAATATATCATATCTCAGAACAGCGATACCGTTGTCGGAATATTCGATACGCTTGAATATGTCAGCCCGTTTCTGAACAAAGCTGTTACAGGCGGATATGTTTATATGGCAAAAAATACCCCGAAAATGTATGGTTCTATCTACAAAAATGCCGACAAAAGCTCCACAACCATCAATAAAACAGTCGAGATAACCACTTCACTTCTCAAAAATAAACTCCTTCCCCTCCTTAGTGACTTTGACCCGGATATTGTTATCACCACTCATCCGTTTGCCGCCGAAATCGTGGCAGGTCTGAAAAACCATGGAATCATTGACCTTCCTATCATTAATATAGTAACAGATTTTGCCATACATCAGGCTTATATCAGCGACGGCATTGACGCCTATATTGTTTCAAGCCGTGAGATGGTGGATCAGGTGGTGCAGAGAGGTGTGGAACGTGTGAGAATATATCCCTATGGTATACCGGTCAAGCAGGGATTTTTCAAGGACATCGACCGTGCGGAAACCTTTGCGGCGGAGGGACTGGATCCTGACATTCCCACCATATTGATCATGGCAGGCAGCTTCGGAGTAACCGATATACTGAAGATCTATCATAAGATCGTCAAATCTTCGGAGGATTTTCAGATCATTGTCATAACAGGAAAAAATGAAAAGCTGTATGATACATTTGACAGGTATCTGAGAAAAATAACGATCAACAATACCTTTGTCGAGATAAAGGGTCTGACAAAGCCGAAATCGACAAAGTTTGTGTCAAAACATAAAAAACCGGCAAAACCGACCAAGCTGCTTTATTATACCAATGAAGTGGAAAAATATATGCACATGGCAGACCTTATTGTCACAAAACCGGGAGGTCTGACCGTCAGCGAATCTATCGCATCCGGACTGCCAATGGCTATTTTCAAAGCAATACCCGGACAGGAGGCACAGAATGCGGAATTCCTTATCGGAAAAAATATGGCGATCCGCATCGAAAAAAATAATTCCTGCACCGCCAAAATTACCGATCTGCTCCAGCACCCTGACAAGCTCCAATTAATGAAACAATCCATACAGTCTTTTTCAAAAGGCAATTCGGCAGCCAACATATATCTGCTGATGCTCGATCTGCTTGAAAAATACAAAAATAAAAACTCAAATTAAATCGCAAACCGCCGATCTCCGATCAAGCTCCGGAAATCGGCGGTTTATTTGATGTTCTCATCCATCAGGCTGTTTCAAACTGGCTGTTGTACAGCTTTTCATAGAAACCGCCCTTTGCCATAAGCTCATCATGACTTCCCTGCTCAACGATATTGCCTTCGTTGAGAACAAGTATCCTGTCCGCATTGCGGATCGTGCTGAGACGGTGGGCAATGACAAAGCTGGTTCTGCCCTCCATCAGATTATCCATTGCCTTTTGTATCATGATCTCGGTTCTTGTATCAACAGAGCTGGTCGCCTCGTCCAGAATCAGCACCTTCGGGTCGGCAAGGATCGCCCTCGCTATGGTTATCAGCTGTCTTTGTCCCTGAGAAATATTGTTTGTTTCCTCGTTCAGCTCCATATCATAGCCGCCGGGCAGCGTGTGTACAAACTGATCGACCTGTGCCGCCTTTGCAGCCACAGTCACCTCTTCATCTGTTGCATCAAACTTTCCGTAACGGATATTTTCCCTGATAGTACCGCTGTACAGCCATGTATCCTGAAGCACCATTCCGAACAGAGAACGCAGATCCTTTCTTTTGAAATCCCTGATATCATAACCGTCAATCAGAACAGCACCCTCCTGAACGTCATAGAAACGCATAAGCAGCTTGATAATCGTTGTCTTTCCGGCACCTGTGGGTCCGACGATTGCAATTTTGCTGCCCTGAGGGATATCGGCGGAAAAGTCGTTGATGATGATCTTATCATCAGAATATCCGAAATGAATGTGGGCAAACTGGACGCTGCCGCCGATGTGAACATTCAGCTCTGTATCGGGCTGATCGGTATTATTGACAGTAACAGGATTTTCGGCTTCGGGGATCTCCTCCTCCTCATTCAAAAATTCAAAGACTCTTTCTGCTGCTGCGGCTGTCTGCTGAAGTATATTCGTGATATTGGCAACCTGTGTGATAGGCTGGGTGAACTGGCGGACATACTGGATAAATGCCTGTATATCGCCTATTGTTATCATGCCGTTTCCTGCAAAATATCCTCCCAGTATGCAGACCGCAACATAACCGATATTGGCAACAAAATTCATCAGCGGCATCATGATACCCGAAAGGAACTGCGATTTCCACGCCGAAACATACAGCTTATCATTGAATTCGTCAAATTGTCTGATCGACGTTTCCTCGCCGTTGAATGCCTTCATCACCTGATGACCGCCATACATTTCCTCCACATGACCGTTTACATGGCCGAGGTATTTCTGCTGGGCAACAAACTGCTTCTGAGATTTTTTTACAACAAAAATCACGAACATAAAAGAAACAGGGATGATGCCGAGTGCGATCAGGGTCATTTGCCAGCTGATGGATATCATCATAATCAGTATTCCGATCAGCTGTGTGACTGAGGTGATGATCTGTGTGATACTCTGATTCAGCGTCTGACTGAGGGTATCAATATCATTGGTGATCCTTGAAAGTATCTCTCCGTTGGAGGTTTTGTCATAGTATTTCAGCGGAAGCCGGTTCAGTTTTTCGGAAATATCTCTCCTCAGACGGTAGGTAAGCTTCATGGAAACCCCTGTCATAATATATCCCTGTATAAAAGAAAACAGCGAGCTAACAATATATATTCCGAGAAGGGTGAGCAATATACGGGCAATGCCGTCAAAATCAATGCCGCTTCCCGTTCCCGTAAAGCTGCCGAATATTCCTTCGGCAAGGAGCGTGGTTGCATTTCCGAGGATTTTCGGACCTACTATCATAAATACTGTTGACAAAACAGCAAATATCATGACAACTAAAACGCTGAATTTATAATTGCCCATATATTTCATAAACTGCCTGAACGTGCCTTTGAAATCCTTTGCCTTTTCTCCTGGCATCATTTTTGCCGTCTTGCCGCCCATTGCCGGTTTCGGTCTGTTTCTCTCTTCACTCATCGTATTTCCTCCTCTCCTCAGACTTCACGGTCGCTGTTCTGAGAAACCGCTATTTCCCTGTACTGCTCACAGGTTTTTAACAGCTCGTTATGTGTTCCTCGTCCGACGATCCTGCCGCCGTCGAGCACCAGTATATTTTCGGCGTGCATAATGGTACTGATTCTTTGTGCCACGATAATGACGGTGGAATCTCCGGTATATTTCTTAAGAGCCTTTCTCAGAGCAGCATCTGTTTTAAAATCCAGAGCTGAAAAGCTATCGTCAAAAATATAGACCGGTGCCTTTTTCACCAACGCTCTCGCAATGGCAAGACGCTGCTTCTGTCCTCCTGAAACATTGGTTCCGCCCTGAGAGATAGAGGACTCGTATTTTTCCGGTTTAGAATCAATAAACTCTGATGCCTGTGCCGTATCGGCAGCTGCCTTTATGTCGCTGTCAGAGGCGTCCTCCTTTCCGTAGCGGAGATTGGATGCCACCGTTCCCGAAAACAGCGTTCCTTTCTGCGGAACAAGGCCTATCTTTTCTCTCAGCTCGTGCTGGGTCACCGCTCTGATATCTGTTCCGTCTATGGTGATTCTGCCCGAAGTCACGTCATAAAAACGAGGTATCAGATTAATAAGCGTACTCTTTCCTGAACCTGTCGTTCCGATAATAGCGGTTGTTTCTCCCGGCTTTGCGGTAAAGGATATGTCACTAAGCACATCCGATTCTGCTCCGCTGTATCGGTAGGAAACATTTTCAAATCTTACTTCTCCCCTGACATTTCCAAGACTGACAGGAGCTTCCGGATCGTTTATTGAATTTTCACATTCAAGCACATCTGCTATTCTTACAGCAGAAACGGAAGCTCTGGGGATAATGATGAAAATGACGGCAATCATCAGGAAAGACATGATGATCATCATCGAATACTGAATAAATGCCATCATATCTCCGACCTGCATTTGAGCCTGCTCTATCTGATGAGCGCCCACCCATACGACAAGCATCGACACACCATTCATAATCAGCATCATTACCGGCATGAGATATGTCATGACCCTGTTGACAAAAAGATTGACAGAAGTAAGGTCCTTGTTTGCCTTGTCAAAGCGTTCCTCTTCATATGCTTCCGTTCCGAATGCTCTTATGACAAGTATGCCGCTCAGACTTTCTCTTGTGACAAGATTCAGTCTGTCTATCATCTTCTGCATGAGCTTGAATTTGGGCATAGCGACCACAAAAACGATCAGCATAAGGGCAAGAAGCAGCACGATCGCACCGATAATGATCCAGCTCATTGAAAGCGTTGTCGAGGCCGCAAGAATGGCTCCGCCGATACCCATGATCGGTGCAAAAAAGATCATTCTGATGCTCATGTTGATAATATTCTGCATTTGTGTGATATCGTTTGTTGTCCTTGTGATAAGGGATGCTGTTGAAAACTGATCAAATTCCGCATTGGAAAAGCTCTCGATTTTTCTGAAAACATCCGAACGCATTGCTTTTGCTGCACCTGCGCTGACTTTTGACGCAATAAGGCTGACAAGGATGGAAGCTGCAACGCCTGCCAGCGTCACGAGTATCATATAAAAGCCCACTTTGAAAATATAATTTGTCTGAACCGCTGACATATCAGCGCCAAGCTCCTGATAGTACTGCTTTGCCATGGAAGCACCTATCTGACTGCTGATTGTCGAATCGGCTTCCTGAGCTTCCTTTATGCCGTCCGGCGCCTTAGCTGTGAAAAACGGCATGGAAGCCGCCGCATAAAGCTGTCTGATATCAATATCCGAATCGGAAAAATCTGACATTGTGGAGGTGTTGTCTCCGCCGTATGCGGACATGATATCCTTGGCTGTGAGGATTACCGCAAGTCCTGCTCTTGAAACAATATCATCGAGCCGATCTATATCGGTTGTATCTGTCAATACATAGATACCGCCGACTTCGTCAAGATTGATATATTTTGTTTGCAGGTCACTATAATCCTTCGAGTTCTTGTCAACAAGCGTATATGCTTTATCAAGAACCGCCGCATTTTCGGCGGATGTATACAGCTTCAGCATATTCAATCCGTCAGCGCTGATCGCTTCAGGGGCGGAATGTTCGATTCCCGACCGCTGTATGCCTGTGTTGACAATATCCGACATGAGATTCGGAAGATTGAGATCGCACATTCCCTGAACAAACAGAAGCAGGACTGCCAGTATCATAGGAAAAATGTACGGTTTGAGATATTTTCTCAGTCTCAGCATATTTTCACCAATCCTTTCGTATACGCATAAAGATATATTAACATATTTTTTGAATAATATAAATGCTTTATTTTAAAAGAAACAAAAAAATGCTGAATGATACAACAAATTTTACAAATCAGTCAATTTTATGTGAAATATAAAATATTTATAAATCGAAGTGTTGACCTTGACAAAAAATAATGATATGATAAAAGATATGACTTGTGTATTGAAATAAATTGTACTTTAAAAATAATATGTCTGTATAATATGTTTGTATAACAAATTTCAGGAGGTTAACTATGGAGAACGTAAAAAAGAAACGCAAGCTGCCATGGAAAATTATTTTTAATGTTGCTATTTTTGGTCTTACCATATTTCTGATTGTATTTTTTATATTTTCTGAAGGAGGTCTGGTGGATCTTATCAAAAGCGGTCAGCAGGTAAATCTGCTTTGGCTGGTGATGGCTGTATTCGTCCATTTCCTGAATATTGTGCTTGACGCAACAATCATCTATCTTTTTCTCAAGGAAACAACTCCTCAGGTTACTTTTTGGAATGCTTTCATTGCTTCAATGACCGGTCAGTTTTTCTGCGCCGTCACCCCCAGCGCAACAGGCGGACAGCCCATGCAGGTGCTTGCTATGTCAAGAATGGGTATTAAAGGCACCAATGCGACCTCAGCGCTTGTTCAGAAATTTCTGGTGTGGCAGTTTACGCTGACAGTATACTGTATTATTGCCGTTGTCACGGGAATCGGCTTCTTTGCAAAATTCCTCGACCCTGCCATGATTGTATTTTCTATTATCGGTTTCGGCACACAGGTTTTTATGATAGCTGTTCTTTTGCTGGCTTCCTTCTGCAAACCTCTTACAACAAAAATCGTCAACGCTTTCCTTACCTTTCTCGGTAAAATTCATCTTATGAAAAATGTCGAGAAAAAAAAGAAAAGCATTGACGAAACATTAAGCTCATTCCATGAAAATAATAAGGAGCTTAACAAAAACAAGGCACTTCTTGTCAAAATATATGTCATAACTGCAGTTCAGATGACAGCCTGTTTCCTTGCTCCCTACTGCATTGCAATGTCCTTCGGCATTACCGGATGCAGCATATTCGATATGCTCAGAGCGCAGGCGTATGTAAGCATGGTTTCAAGCCTTGTGCCTCTTCCGGGCGGCTCCGGCGCCGCTGAATACTGCTTCGGCGTATTCTTTGGAACCTATTTCACAACTGAGACCATCAAATCTGCCATCCTCATCTGGAGAACGATCACCTATTACGGAACCATCGCCGTATCGGCTCCGTTCGCCATATTCAGAGATAAAAAAAGCCTTAAAAGCAAAGTAGAAGATCATTGATGCGAAAATCGAGAAAGAAATAAAAATATGATAACAAATAATCCTGAAATTAGCGTTGTAATTCCTATGTACAACTGTGAAAAATTTATCAGAAATTGTCTGATGTCGCTCAAAGCTCAGACTTATCAGAATTTTGAAGTGATCATTGTTGATAACGGTTCAACGGACTCGTCCGCTGAAGAAGCCGAGAAAATTTGCCGCACTGATGAAAGATTCTCTCTGATCAAAAGCTCCTCAGGCAAGGCAGGAAGCGCAAGAAATGCCGGTATCGAAAGGTCAAGAGGAAATTATATCGCCTTTGTTGACGGCGATGATACTGTTAAAGAAAAATATCTGGAAGAAATGTATCGTGCTGCTGTCGAAAACAATGCCGATATAGCGGTATGCGGCTTCTGGTTTTATTTTCTGAATACAGGAAAAATCGTTATCGGCGACAATCCGCCGAAGTTTCATGTCTATGACAGAATAGAAGCCCTGAAGGAATTGCTCAGAGATAAAACCATGAGATTCTACCTTTGGAACAAACTCTGGAAGCGTTCGCTTTTTACAGAAAATAACATTAAAATTCCTGATATGTACTATGAAGATGCTGTCGTCTGTCCCCGACTTTTCTGCAATGCAGAAAAAGTCGTAACCGTGGATTACTGTGGGTATGTCTATATGAGAGCGTTTTCAAAATATAAGGAAATCCGCATGACAAAGGAAAGAATCAACAATTATATCAATACCGTTCCAATGATAAGACTTTGCCTTGAAGAACAAAATATATACAAACAGGTCAAAAGCTCTTTCCGCACACATATTTTTCATGTGTTCTTCGCCCTCCCCTCGCTTGTGATCCAGGCTAAGGAGGAGCTCAAAAACGGTGTGCTGAAAAATATGGTTTCGGGGATGGCAAAAGTGATAAAATACAGCACCATGCCTACCGAAGAGCTGAAAACCTTTCAGATCAACAATGACACAGTACAATAATGGGGTGATTCAATGTCAGAGCCTAAAATATCGGTCATCGTTCCGATATATAATGTTGAAAAATATATAGATAAATGTCTGAAAACAATACAGTACCAGACCTTTACGGATTTTGAAGTTCTTTTAATCAACGATGAAACTCCCGACAAGAGTATGGAAATTGCTAAGAAATACTGTGATTCAGATGAGCGCTTCAAGATATTCAACAAGAAAAACGGCGGTCTTTCCGATGCAAGAAATTACGGGATCGCTCATGCCAAAGGTGAATATATCGTATTTATCGACAGCGATGATTATCTGCACAAGGACTATCTTTATGTACTTTATCACGAATGTGTGGATAATGATGCCGATATGTCCTACTGCAGATTTAAATATTCCTACTTCAACACAGGTATCACCTGTCCTATGCCGATCAATGCCGGAAAAGAAGTGATGAAAACCCGTGACGCACTCAATATCCTCATCCGAGACAACTATCTCAGAAGCTATGCGTGGAATAAAATGTACAAACGCTCTCTTTTTACTGACAATCACATCGCCTATCCTATCATGTATTTTGAGGATATTGCAACAAGCGGCAGAGTTCTTTATCATGCCAACAAAATCGCCATCAGCGACAGATATCTTTATTACTATGTAAAGAGATTCGGCAGCATTATGTCTACCATGGATGCAAGAAAGATCAATGACTATATCCGCTCGGTTCTTATCGTCAGAAATCATATACAGCAGCAGGGTCTGTATGAATACTATCAGAAGTCAATTTTTAGCTTTGCAACGAAAATGCGGCTTGTCAATATTTATTCCATCATCAGACAGCACGTTATCCATTTCGATTTTAGGAAAATGGGCTATAATCTGAAAACAAACAGGCTTCTTTTTGAATACATAACATCAGATGATTATCAATCAATCAATGACTTTCCCGAAATACCATACAAAATACATCAGCCAGGACGGCAAAAGAAAAAATAATGAACCTCCCGCACATTTTAATGCTGCGGGAGGTCTTTTTATCGGTTTAGGAATTTGTTGCGGCTGTTTTTGTATCCAATCCCTGTACCTTTTGATTTGGATACATTGAGAAAGCAATATTCGTGCTGTGGTCGGCAATTCTTTCCAGATTCGTCAGAAGCTCCATAAACAGCGTTCCGACAGTTGCATTGCATTTTCCTTTGCTCAGACGGTCAATATGGTTATCCTTATATTCAGCCGTCCTGTCATCAATTTCCTGCTCCGTATTACTTACAAGATCAATCATCTTCTGGTCAAAATGGCTGGATTCAAACATCTTCATAGAATCATCAATAATGCTGTCAACAAGACTTTGCATCTTCTTAATTTCCGCCAGTGCGTCATCGCTGAAGGATTCATCCTTTGAAATGATCATATGCGCAATTTCACAGATATTTTCAGCATGATCTCCTATTCTTTCCATATCGCTGACAACATGATAGTACGAACCGATCTTTTCACGGTCTCCGTCCTCAAGGTTAAGACCGGTGATCTTTACAAGGTAATCCGTGATCGCCATATTGAGATAATCTATTACCTCTTCATTCTCCTCAACCTCTTTGATGATACTTTCATCCTTTTCAAGAAAAGCCTTCATTGAATTGGCAAAATTCTTTTTGGCAAGAGCGCCCATTCTCTCAATTTCCTTTGTTACCTGTGAAACAGCAAAGGGAGGTGTTTTGAGCAGTCGCTCGTCAACATATTTCAGACGGCACGCTTCCTTTTCCGCTTCCTCTTCTCCCCTGATAATGACACATGACAGCTTTATGATAACACTCTCCAAAGGGAGCATGATCAGCGTTGCACCAATGCTTGATATGATATGCGCCAGCGATATCTGGAACGTGACATTGTCGGTAAACGACTGTATCAGCGAGTTAAACGGCGTGAATGCTGACAGAAAAGTGAATATCAGCGTTCCGAAGAAAGTGAATAATACATACGAAACTGCTGTTCTTTTTGCTGCTTTAGTTGCACCGATGGCAGAGATCACCGCCGTTACACAGGCTCCGATATGTATGCCATACACCATATACACCGCATCGGGCAAAGTCAACGCTCCTGCGCCGCCCAAAGCCTGAAGCACTCCGACTGCCGCCGAAGAGCTTTGAAGGAATGCCGCAAATACTACTCCGAAAAGCGAACCGAGTATGGGATCGCCTACCGAAAGTATGATTTTCTTGAAAAAATCTGATTCTGCAAGCGGTTTCAGATTGGAGCTCATTGTCGTCATACCGTAAAAAAGTATGCCGAAGCCTGCGATGATCTGACCTACATACTTCTGGTTATTCTTTTTGCACAGCATAACCATGATGGCGCCTACAAAAATAGCCAGCGGCGCATAATCCGCTATCTGTATGGAAAGCAGTACACTTGTCACCGTTGTACCGATCGTTGCGCCCATAATAACGCCCATTGCCTGACTCAGATTCATAATCTGAGCATTGACAAAACCGACACACATGACTGAAACTGCTGTGGAACTCTGAATGATAGCCGTTACCACCACTCCGACAAAAGCGCCCAGAAATCTGTTGGTTGTCAGCTTTTCAAGCAATGTTCTGAGGTTTGAACCGGCTGCCAGTTCAAGACCTTCACCCATCAGACGCATTCCGTAAAGGAACAGTCCGAGTCCTCCCAATGCAAGGATCATCTGCATAATTAATGTTTGATCGAGGGTCATACCATATCCTCCGTTTAACTTACTTCTCTTTTCTTTTATCTGTACATTTCAATGATATTACATCATCCGACACTTAATATTCCTCAAAAGAATTATATCTTTTTCTATCATTACAACAAAATAGATTAATCATTATGAATATTTTTAGCCATATTTAAAGAAAAAATCAGACATAACTTAATAAAATGCTTTTGATTTCATCTTATCAGTCATGTCTGAAATACTTACTATATAAGTAAATATAAAAATTTACACAAAAACTATCACACAGAAATTGAAATCTCTGCTTTGCTTTCTTTTCTGACAGCGATATCATACTGTTCACGCTGAGCCTGCTCATCAAATAAATCTGACAACATAGTTACTATCTCCTGTTTGTGTTCATTGAGGAGATTAAGTATTCGCTGCGAGCAAACCTTCAATTTCAATTTCAGACATTCCAAGCATATCAGAAAGTTGTTTAACAGAATTGCCAAGTTCAATGAGTTTTTTCAATAATTCTGCCTTACCTCTTGCTTCACCCTCTGTTCTTCCCTCTGCTCTGCCCCTTGCTTCACCGATAGCTTCACTTTCTTTTTTGACAGCGATATCATACTGCTCACGCTGAGCCTGCTCATCAAATAAATCCGACAACATAGTTACTACCTCCTGTTTGTGTTGATTAAGAAAATCGGTCAGATAGCCTTTTTCAAGGCATATTCTTATGGTTTCTCCGATACATTCAAGTTTATTGCCGTAAATCTTGCGCTGTTCGTCATAGACCTTGCTAAACCCTATATATTGTCCGTAAATCGTATTGCTTTCAGACTGTCTGAGTATTTTTACCCTGACATCAATCGGTGCATCTCCGTCAAAGTAATCGTCTTTGAATGATATCTCGTCCGGCAGTCCTTTGTCACCTGTATAGAGCACATACAGTTCGGGTTTCGGGAGATTTATTCTTTTGGCATTATGTTCGCTCTGCTTTGTTTCTTTGAGGTATCGGCGGTATGTTTCCGCAATATAGAACAGTATTCGGAGTGTCAGATTTTCCGTCCATCTGCTCTGTGCCTCAAAAAGAAGAACATATTTTGCGTTACCGTTTACGTTTACGATAAAACCAAGGTCGTTATAAATATCATTAATCAGTACCGTCTGTAATGTTTCAAGCTGAATATCATCAACCGTTACGGCTGTATCTTCGGGGTGTAGTTCTTTATACAGTTCAAATACATTATTTACGTCCCTGAAAAGCCATGTAAATACACTATCTTTGGTTTTATGTCTGGCGGTTCTGTCATCTGTTAATGTTATATCTTCCATCGGTATCACCCTCTCTTAACAATATTATAGTATGATTCTACGTTTATTTCAACACCATTATGAAATTTTTACAGTTGTATGCACAAAGCCGCACAAATCAATGTACGGCTTTGTTGTTTTATTAATTTTTGTTTATTTAACAGGCTCGGCAGACTTCGGGGAAACATACATCGTCTGCTGATTGACATAAATGACCATGCCCGGTTTTGAGCCCTGCGGCTTGCTGACGTAGCGTATCTTTGTAAAATCAACAGGCACCTTTCCCGCTTCTCTTGCCTTGCTGTGGTATGCCGCAAGCTGAGCGGCAAAAAGCATTGTATCTTCGTCAGGCTCACGTCCCCCCGTTACAATCACCGTATGTGATCCGGGGATATCCTTGGCATGAAACCAGATATCATTTTTATCTGCCTGCTTCAAGGTGAGTCTGTCATTCTGTTTATTATTCCGTCCGACAAGAACGGTAAATCCGCTTTTGGAGCGGAATTCCAGCGGCGGCAGCGCTGTTTCCCTCTTTTGCTTCTTTCCTCGTGCCTTAAGATACCCCTGCTCTGTCAGCTCCTCACGTATCTCGTCAAGTTCACGGACGGTTTCCGCCCTGCTTAAGCTGTCAAAGACAGAGGAAACATAATCCAGCTCGCTTTCTGCCCTTTCAATCTGAACCTTGAGCACCTGCTCGGCGGTTTTCGCTTTCTGATATTTCTTGTAATATTTTTGTGCATTGGCTGACGGAGAAAGTGCCGGTTCCAGCTTTATGGTTATCAAAGACAGATTTTCATCATAAAAGTTCTCAACCTCCACCTCCTGCGCTCCCTTTTGGATCCTGTACAGATTCGCCTGAAGAAGATCTCCGCATATCCTGAAATATTCCCTGTCAGCACAGCTTTTCAGTTCATCATTCTGAACATATATTTTCTTGATGAGTCTTGTCGCCGCATTGGACAGAACCCTTGTGAGATCCTCCGATTTTGATTTAATGGATTCGGCGGCATCACGCTTTGCATAATATCTGTCGAGAAGCTCGCTGAAGGTTTCCGATTCCTGCACAGACCTGCCCGAACCGTACTGCTGTATGTGTTCAAAAGTAAAATCTATCGGTTTTTTTGACTGATCAATGATAATATACGGCATACCCGAACAATCTCTTGCGGCAGTAATATCACGCTTAAGAAAATAGGAAAGCCTTGTGCGCTTTTCCTCGTCAAGACTGTCTGAATATACATCTGCTCCTCTGCCTGTCAGATATTCAAGCTCCCGGCAGACGACAGGCGATATTCCCTGTATGACTGCAAGCAATGCCTTTGAAAGCGGCATCGGCTTCGGCAGACATTCTACTGCTTTGATAATATCCTCCGCTTCGGCTTCAAGTATACACATCTTCGCTTGCTTCGGCGGCGGCTCATACTTCATTCCCGGCAGAACCAATCTCTGAGAGGACATGGAAGCATCTACTCTTTTTACCGCATCAATAATGATACCGTTTTCATCTATAAATACAATATTGCTGTATTGTCCCATAATTTCAACCGCAAGACTCAGCATTACCGTATCACCAAGCTCGTTTGTCGCTTCAAATTCAAGCATAAGAAGCCTTTCAAGCTCAGGCTGACGAACCGCCCTCAGTCTTGCGCCCGAAAGCCTTTTCCTCAGAAGCATACAAAGCATAGGAGGTGTTTTCGGATTTTCGGGCGAGGTTGACGTTATATTGATTCTGGGACTGTTGGCTCTTGCTGAAATAAGCAGCTTGTTGGAACCCTCTCTTGAACGCATGGACAGAATGAGTTCATCCTTAAAGGGCTGGTAGATCTTATCGACCTTACTGTTAAGAAGGCTTTCTTCAAGTTCTTTTTTGATATGTCTGAGAAATATGCCGTCAAGTGCCATTTTATCCTCTTATCCTCCGATTTTTATCATATATATAACACCTTATCGGTGTCCGAATCTGCTTTTTCAAATTGTGTTCCGGGGAATTTTCCGGAAAGCAGCTTTGCCAGTTTAGTGATGATCAGATCCTCCGAGTGAAAATGTCCGAGGTCAAAAACGGCTATATTATTTTCAGCAGCAAAGAGTATCTCATGGTGCTTGATCTCCCCTGTTATCAATGCGTGTGCACCATACTCCGCTGCCGCAAAAATTCCGCTGCCGCCTGCTCCGCAGGCAACCGCCGCTTTTTGGATTGTCCCTTTTCTTTCCGTATATCTCAGACCGCCGCAGCTGAGTATGCCTTTTATTTTAAGCGCAAACGATCTCACATCCGTTTCCTCTGCCAGCTCCCCGAAAAGCTGACAATCCTCGTTGGTATGATTTTCGGAAATAATTCCCAGCGCTTCCGCCAGCGTATCATTGACTCCGCCGACTGCAATATCAAGATTGGTATGCGCCGAAATTACTGTTATATCATTTTTGACAGCAAGATACGGAATACTGTCTGTTTTCAAGGATTTAAGCGGATTAAAAATAACGGGATGATGCGTCAGAATGATCTTTGCACCCCTGCTGACAGCTTCTTCGATCACCTCAGAGGTCACATCAAGTGAAAGCATCACCGTTTCACTTACCGTACTTCGGCTGCTTATCAGCAAACCGACATTATCAAAGCTCATCGCTGTTGAAAAAGGAGCAATGCTGTCTATGTAATCATAAATTTCCCCTGCCGATATCATTTTTCGCTCACTCCTCTGCTGTATCCGTCAAATTTTTCAATGAGCTGTAAAAGAGAAGTATAGTCCTCTGTTCCCTCTTTGCAGCCTCTTAATTTTTTTTTCAGCTTTTCATTGATAACATAGATGTATCTTTTTGATTCATAAGAACCGTCTTTGGCAAGTTCTCCGATATAGGAATATTCATCGCTGCATTCCCTTCTGATTCCGTCATAGCTGCAAAGCATGACGGAATACGATTTTCCGAGGGATATGCAAGCCTTCTCTTCCTTTACGGCAAAGCCGTTTTCACAAAGATATCGTCTCAGAACTTCGGCTCTGGTCATTGGCTGGAGTATCAGATTTTTGTCACCGCATTTCAGCCATTCCGTGCGGTCAATCAATTTTACAATCAGCTCTCCGCCCATGCCTGCCATAATTATATCATCGGCGTCATCGGAGACTATTTCATCAAGACCGTCCGACAAGACGGTTTTCACGATATTGCCCACCCCGTTTTTTTCTATATTGGATTTCGCATTGTCAAGCGGTCCGATACGGACATCGCAGGCAAGCGCACTTTTAATTCTTCCGTTAAGTGCCAGCCAGACCGGAAGATAGGCGTGATCCGTTCCGATATCGGCAACGGAAACACCGCTGCGTACCAATGACGCACAAAGTGATAATCTCTCATCAAGACCGAACATTGCGACACCTCGAAAACTGAAAGCCGCAGAGCATCGCCCTGCGGCTTTGTATTTAAAAATTATTATTTATTGGCAATATGCTCATTGAGCTTTTTGACAAGCTCATCAGCGTCTACGCCGTGAACCTCACAAGCCTGCTCGATGGTTTCACCTCTTGATGCAGGGCAGCCGAGACAGTGCATACCGATTGCAAAGAAAAGAGGAGCGGTTGTTTCGTCAATATCGAGGATATCTCCGATAATAGTGTCCTTTGTGATCTGTGCCATAATTAAAGATCCTTTCTATTTTAATTTACATTCTCTATTATAATACCCGTTCAGGAATTTTTCAATACCCTGTCGATTAGTTTTTTGTTATAGAGTGAGCGCCTGCATGATCTTTCATATCAAAAATGAGTCTTATCAGGCTTTTATGATACGGAATAAACCTGCCGCTGTCGATCATAGACAATATTTCATCAAGTTCTGCCCATTTAACGGACTGCATCTCTTCTTTCTGAAGTCTGATGTCGGAAAGCTCTATATCCTTCCTGATAATATAGATATCATCAAAGCCGGAATTGAAATTAACCGTCAGGGACGGACGCAAAGACGAAAAATCCATATCAATTCCCAGTTCCTCATAAAGCTCCCTCTGAGCGCCCTGAGAGCTTGTTTCTCCGCTGATGACATGACCGCCGACAGATATATCCCATAAATCAGGCCATCCGTGCTTGTCTTTCTGCCGCTGCTGTATGAGCATTCTGTCCTCGGAATTGATCAATGCAATATGCACAACGGTTCTGTAAAGATCATTCGGAAAGCTGTCTCCACGGGTAATAACAATCCCTGCTTTGATCCTGTCTTTGTCATAAAGATCCCATTGCTCCATAAATACCTCCGTCAGAGCTTTTCAGCGATCTCTCCCTGCTTTTTATAAATGCTGTTGGCAGGAATGGTTCCTCTTACCATGGAAAGCGGATAGACAGTCGATCCCCTGCCGATCACCGTACCGGGGTTCAGAACGGAATTACATCCTACTTCAACATTATCCCCGACGATCGCTCCGAATTTTTTAAGCTCCGTATTGATTTTACCGTCCTCTGACGGAACGGTGACGATACTTTTGTCCGATTTGAGATTGGATGTGATGGCACCTGCTCCCAGATGAGCCTTATAGCCCAGAATGGAATCACCTATATAATTATAATGCGGAACCTGTGCGCCACGGAAAATAATACAGTTTTTCAGCTCCGTGGAATTTCCCACAACGCTCTCCATCCCCACGATAGCGCTTCCTCTGATAAAGGCACAATGCCTTATCTCAGCATTGGGACAAACGATGAGCGGTCCTGCAATATAAGCTGTCGGCGCAACCTTAGCGGAACGTGCGATCCATATACCGTCGCCCCTCTGCTCGTATTCCTCCTCGGACAGAGTCGGCCCCACAGCCATGATATATTCCTTTATTTTCGGAAGCGCCTCCCAAGGATATATCAGTCCGTCAAAAATTTTTGCAGCAAGTGTTTTTGACAGATCGAGGAGATTGTCGATCGTCAGTTCATCATGATTCATTCAGCAATACCTCCAATATCAGAAAATAAAATTGTCTTCATTGGCTTCCTTAAAGAATGCCCATTCATCATCATCAAATTTTCCTGCAAGAAAAAAGATCTCTTTACTGTCCGTTCCGATACGGTACTTTGAAAAGCTGTATGGCTTCTTTGTTTTCGGCTCAAGTACTATATCACATTCACCGAATGATTGCCAGCTGTGTGAAAATACGTCTATTCCTTCTATACAGAAACTTTTTCCGTTCGATTTTCCCAGAAAAATATAATTTTTCATTCCAACTCACCTCAAGAAACTGTTATCCCATTGCCCTGTCGCTGACTGCGGTAATTTTATACGCATCCTCTGTTTTTATGATGATAAAATTTGCATTGATTGTATACTGACCCGATGACTGGCTCTCACCGTTCTCATCAATGTACGGCGAATCATAGTTCAGAACATAGCTCACAGGAATCGTATACTCGCCCTCAGCAACCGTTATATGTCCGGTATCGGCATCGAGAACTTCTGCACTCGCAATATATCTGCTGTATTCCATAAAACCGGTCTGATCATAATTCCAGATAAAATCCTCCGTTGTATATAATGCAACCGCATCGTGATCCTTGGAAGCAACCGCATCGAAATAATTTTTGAGAAGCTCATCTATTTCCGTACCAATATCTGTTTCAGCAACAAAGCTTAACTCAACAGGTGATTCCTCGGTATCTGCGCTGCTGCATGAGCATAGTATCATACATAACAGCACATACATGGTTCCGATAAGTATTATGTGTGTCAAGGAAAAATGATGCTTCATTTCATCAGATCATACCCCTTTGTCTGAGGTAGAATTCTATCAGCTCGACACATCTTGTCACACCGAGTTCGCCGCTGTTGATGCAAAGATTATAATTATTGGGGTCTCCCCATTTGCCGGTGGAATAATAATTATAATAGTTGGCTCTTGTCTTATCCGTTTTTGTAATGATGGAAGGAGCCTTTTCCTTCGGCACCTTATGGACGTCAACGGCATATCTGATCCTCTTGTCCATATCGGCATAGATAAACAGTTTGACACAGTCTGTTCTGTCCTTGAGGACATAATCGCCGCATCTGCCGACAATCACACACGGTTCTGAGGATAGCTTTTTGATGATGTCGTGCTGCACAAGAAACAATCTGTCGTTCAGCGGCAGCTGCGGAGCAATCTGAAATCCTCCGTCAAACGTGGCAGCTGCACCGAGGGAAAGAGAATAAAGCAGACTGTTGGATGCTTTTTCATCAAGATTTTTAGCAATTTCGGGGTCAATTCCGCTCTCCTTTGCTGCAAGGGTAATCAGCTGCTTGTCATAAAAGCCTATTCCGAGCTTTTTGGCAAGTGTTCTGCCGATTTCTCTTCCGCCGCTGCCGAACTGACGGGCTATTGTAATGACCATAACCATACCTCCCAGATAATAAGAATTCAATAACAAACCTACAACTAAACTGATTATAGCATATTTTTGCATAAAATTAAACCGAATTACAAAAATTTATCCCTGTTTTTTAAAACACAGTTGTAATTAAAAGGTATCATTTTTGTTGTTGACTTTGGATTTTTTTGATTATATCATTGACTAAGGTATATCCCAATACAAAATAATGGGAGGTATTGATTTGGCTAAAAAATTGATAAGTATCATCATGATATCTCTGATCGTCATGTTATCCTGTGCTTGTTCTCACGAACCCGAAAGTCCGGAGGATCAGCTCATTTATTACAATATTTCATCAGAACCGTTTACGCTGGATCCACAGATTGCCAATGATGCAGGCGCAAGGCTTGTGATACTGAATATATTTGAAGGGCTGGTGCGTCAGGATGCAGAAAACAATATTACGCCCGGCGCTGCCGAAAGCTGGGATATCAGCGGCGACAGGATGATGTATACATTTCATCTGCGTGACGGTCTGCAATGGAATGACGGAACAGCTCTTTCCGCTGACGACTTCCTATACGGCTTAAAGCGCACCCTACAACCCGAAACAGGCTCGCCGACAGCCGGAACGCTTTATTGTATCAAAAATGCCGAAAAGATCAACAAGGGTGAGCTTGACATATCTGCTCTGGGCGTTTTTGCAACAGACAACAAAACGCTGATTATTCAGCTGGAATATCCTGAGTCGGATTTTCTTCAGCTAATGACAACGCCTCCTGCCATGCCGTGCAGCAAACAGTTTTTTGAAAAAACGGCAGGTCAGTATGGCAGAGATGACGACAAGCTGCTTACAAACGGCGCATTTTATGTGCGGGAAAGCGGTTGGGCGCATGATGAATATCTCTATCTCAGGAAAAATACCGCTTATGTCGGGAAAGATAAGCCGGTTCCTGCCGGAGTCAATATTACCATCGGCAAGGATCAGGCGGATATCTGCTCGGCAATCAGCAGCGGTATCGTTGACTGCGGCGCTATATCAGCCGCCGACAAGGACAGAGCCGATTCTCTCGGATTTCATCTGACAGGCTTCGGAGACACCGTGTGGGGCATTTCGTTTAATATGAAGAATGATATTACCAAAAATAAAAATTTCCGTTTGGGACTTTTATCTTCTCTTGACAGAAATAAGATTCTGGGCGGTCTTTCGGAAAGCTGTCAGCCGACCGAAAATATCATCCCCGACAGCGCCGAGCTTGACGGAAAAACATACAGAACCATTGCCGGAAATGTGAACTTCACTCCTTCGGACAATTACCGTCAGCTTCTCGATAAAGGTCTGAAAGAATTAAAGCTCACCGCCTTTCCTGATATCACCATATTGTGCGCTGACGATGAGGGAACACAGATCATTGTCAATAATATGATACAAACATGGAATGAGCTGACAGGAAGCTACATCAATAAAAAGCCTGTCCCCCTTTCCGATCTGAAAGACAGAATCTCCGATCAGAATTTCGATATTGTGATCGCTCCCCTGACAATTGAGGGCAGTACGCCTCTCAGTACTCTTGAGCTTTTTGAATCGGAAAGCAAATACAATGCAGCCGCATTAAGCTCTCAGGAATATGACAGTCTTACTGAAAGCATCAAGCACAGCCTTACTGAAAGCTCTGGGGAAAATATCAGAAAAGCAGAACAGTATCTTATTGACAATGCGGTTTTCTATCCGTTATATACGGAAAACAGATATTATGCCAGCGCCGGCAATGTCGAGGGCATCCTGTTTCATCCGTTCGGTGCAGAAGCGGATTTCTTTTATGCGGCAAAAACCGTGGAAGATTCCTGATATGTTGTCTCCTTCGATTTGCATATTATATCAAAAATAACAGAATCATTTCCTGTTTATTATCGAATTATTAAATTTTGAAACATATAATTGACTTATACATGAAAAAGGTGTATATTTAAATTATAGGGAAACAATACTACTTTGAAAGGACGGTCGGTATTTATGAACAATAATTATAACAACGGCTATAATAACGGTTATCCGAACAACGGCTATAACGGCAGCTATCCGAACAGCGGCTTCAGCGGTTATGAGAATAACGGTTATAACGGCGGCTACACCAATCTCGGATATCAAAACGGCGGCTATGGCACTCAGCCGTACAGCAGCGGAGCTACCTCCATGACGGTCGGCGATTTTGCCAGAAAGGTCTACGCTTGGATGTTCCTCGGACTCGGCATTACCTTTGCGATCGGTATATTCCTGCTGATCAATGCTGAAATGACTGCGGCTTTTATTGTTGAACATCTGGAAGTATACTATATTCTTGCCCTTGTTGAGGTTGCTCTTGTATTCATACTTGGATTCTTTGTCAAGAGTATGCCGTCATCAGTTTGTCTTGTCATCTTCATCGCCTATTCGGCTTTGAACGGTCTGACCATTGCACCGTCGCTGATTATCTTCGGCGCTGAGTCCGCATTCATGGCATTTGCCGCAACCGCCTGCATCTTCGGCGGAATGTCGATTTACGGTATGCTTACCAAAAAAGATCTTTCCAGTCTCGGAACTATCCTTTTCTTCGGACTCCTCGGACTCATCGTTTTCTCATGTATCGCAATGTTTTTCAATATGCCGCTGAATGATCTTATCATCAGCCTTGTCGGTATCGCACTTTTTGTAGGCTTTACAGCTTATGACACACAGAAGATTAAAAAGTATTACAACAATCTTCAGTTCAGCGATGAGCTGCTCCAGAGATCGGCTATTATTGCTGCACTTGATCTTTATCTTGATTTTATTAACCTGTTTCTCTATATTCTCAGACTTTTTGCACGCAGCAGAAATTAATGCGAATCCAAACATCCCCCGGCGGAGATCAAAACGGTCTCCGCCGATTTTTTTATTCAAAAAGATGCATTATGATTGATTTTTCAGACCTTATGGGGTAAAATAAAAATGTATTTTTAAACAGGAGAGATGAACATGAAATTTTCCGAAATGGTATATGAACGCCCTGATATTGAAGAAGCTAAGAAGCAGGCTGAAAAAATAATCACGGCATTTACTGATGCCGAAACCTTTGAAGATGCCGAAACCGCCTTTTTGCAATGGGATCGCTTCACGGGACATATCGACACGATGATGAGCCTTGCATACACAAGAAATACCATTGATACGACCGATGAATTCTATGAAAAAGAAGTGGAATATATTGATGAGCAGTCGCCGCTTTTTGCCGAAATGGAGCAGCATTTTACAAAACTTCTGAATGAAAGCTCTTTCCGTCCGCAGCTTGAGGAAAAATACGGCAAACTGATGTTTATCAACGGAGAGATGTTTCTCCAATCCTTCTCCCCCGAAATCATTCCCGAAACACAGGAAACAAACAAGCTGGAAACCGCATATCAGAAGCTGATCGCATCCGCACAGATCGAATTTGACGGCGAAAAAAGAACGATATCCCAGATGCGCCCGTATAAAGAATCGGCTGACGATGAAATCAGACGTGCCGCATGGCTTGCCGAAGGAGGTTTTTATCAGGAACACGGCAAGGAACTGGACGATATCTATGACAAGATGGTGGGTCTGAGAACAGAAATGGCGAAAAAACTGGGCTTTGAGAATTTTGTAAAGCTCGGATACCTCCAGATGACAAGAAACTGCTATACTCCCGATGATATCGACAAATTCAGAAAAGCTGTTATCAGATATATTGTTCCGATCGCAGACAGACTGTACCGTGAGCAGGCAAAAAGAACGGGTATGTCCTACCCTCTTACCTTTGCCGATTCCGCTATCAGATTCAGGGACGGAAATCCGAAGCCGCAGGGCAGCGCAGATGATATTCTCGAAACAGGCAAAGAGCTTTATCATTCGCTTTCCCCCGAAACAGCAGAATTTATTGATGTTATGTTTGAAAATGAGCTGATGGACGTTCTCAGCAAAAAGGGCAAGGCAGGCGGCGGCTACTGCACAAATTTTTCCGATTATAAAGTGCCGTTTATTTTCTCGAACTTCAACGGAACAGCCGATGATGTTGAGGTGATTACCCATGAAGCAGGTCATGCCTTTGCATTCTATATGGCAAGGAATATCGTACCTTCCGCCAATCAAAGTCCGACGTTGGAAGCCTGTGAAATTCATTCCATGACAATGGAGTTTTTTGGCTGGAGAAAGAGCGATGAATTTTTTGGCATTGACAGCAAAAAATTCCGATACAGTCATCTTTTCAGCGCCGTTACCTTTATCCCCTACGGAACGATGGTTGACCATTTTCAGCATATTGTTTACGAAAATCCAGAAATGTCACCTGAACAAAGACATGATGTGTGGAGAGAGCTTCTTAGTGTTTATATGCCGTGGATGAAGCTTGATGGATCGCCGTTCTACGGTGAAGGCAGGGGCTGGCAGCGACAAATACACATTTACGAAAATCCGTTCTACTATATCGACTATTGTCTTGCTCAGACCGCTGCACTTGAATTTTGGGTCATCATGCAGAAAAGTCACGAACAGGCATGGGAACAGTATATGCGCCTTGTCAGAAAAGCGGGAACACAGACATTTACGGAACTTATCGAAACAGCAGGACTGAAATCTCCGTTTGATGAAAATGCACTCCGTGAGGTTGCAGAAAGTGCAGAAAAATGGCTTGACGAAAATCAGATATAAACAAAAGCATCAGCGATAAATGAAGCAAAATCCGGACGGGTAAGAAAAAAGAAATGGAAACAGGAGTATGTGCCATGATGAAAAAATTTGTGGAATTTGATAATGTTTATAAACGCTATAAAATGGGCGAGGTCACGATCAATGCCGCCAACGGCGTCAGCTTCTCGATCGACGAGGGTGAATTTGCTGTTGTGGTAGGTCTCAGCGGTGCGGGAAAAACGACCGTCCTGAACATACTCGGCGGCATTGACAGCTGTGATGAAGGACGGATCATGGTCGGCGGAAAGGACATCAGTCACCTCGGCGGCAAGGAGCTTGCCTCTTACAGAAGATATGATATCGGCTTTGTGTTCCAGTTCTATAACCTTATCCCCAATCTGACGGCAAAGGAAAATGTAGAGCTTGCCACTCAGATCTGCAGAAATTCTATGGATGCAGATACTGCTCTTGATAGTGTGGGACTTTCCGAAAGAAAGAACAACTTCCCCTCTCAGCTTTCGGGCGGCGAACAACAAAGAGTTTCCATTGCACGAGCGCTTGCCAAAAAACCTAAACTGCTCCTTTGCGATGAACCAACAGGTGCGCTTGACTACAATACGGGTAAAAACATCCTGAAGCTCCTTCAGACCAAATGCCGTGAGGACGGTATGACGGTGGTGCTTATCACGCACAACTCAGCGATTACTCCGATGGCTAACCGTGTTATCAATATGAGAAGCGGAAAAGTGATCAGCAATGTGATCAACCCGAATCCTGTTCCAATCGAACAAATCGAATGGTAAAAGACACCAAAGCAAAGGAGGTTATATATGAAGGCGCTGAGAAAAAATATTTTCAGAGAAATTAAAAATACCAAATCACGCTTTATTTCGATTCTTGCCATTATTGCCCTCAGTACCGGGTTTTTTACAGGCGTAAAGGCTTCCAGTCCAAGCATGATGGAAACGGGCAGGCAGTATTTTGAGGATCAGAACCTTATGGATATACGTCTTGTCTCTACTGTGGGATTTGACGATAACGATATCAGAAAAATCAAGGAAATGGACTGCACCGTTGATGTGATGCCGTCCTATATGGCTGATCTGATCATCTCTCAGGATAATATTGATACGACTGTGAGGGTCTATTCCCTTCCCGAAAAGACAGACACCAACGACCGGATCATCAACGAGCCTGTGGTTGTCGAGGGCAGACTGCCGCAAAAAAGCGGCGAGTGTGTAATCGAGAGTTATTATTACAATATTTCCGACTATCATATCGGCGATACGATAAAATTTAATGAAAAGGTTCAGGGTAAAGATACTGCCGATACTATCAAAAATCTGGAATATAAAATAACAGGTGTTGTTTATACTCCTGTGCATATTACATATCAGCGTGGCAATACTACTGTCGGCGATGGCTCGGTAAGTTTTTTTATCATGGTTCCTTCCGATGAATTTATTTCGGAACGATACACCAATGTTTATGTAACGACTACCGCCGGCGAAAGCGGCTATTCCGATCTGTCTGATGAATATAAAGAGCTGATCGAAGCGCAGACCGAGGAATATGAAAACCTCTCAAAAGACAGGATCAGAGAGTTTAACGACACAACGCTCAAAGATGCCCGACAGGAGCTTGATGATGCCAAAAAGGAATATGCCGACAAAAAAGCTGAGGCAGAAAAAGAAATATCCGACGGTATCAAAAAACTCGCCGACGGTGAAAAGGAACTCAATGACAAACTGCTGGAAGCAGAAGAAAAACTAGCTCAGGGCGAAAAGGAACTGGAAGAATCCAAAGCGAAACTTTCTGACGGTCAGAAGGAATATGCTGACGGTATCGAGGATGCCAAAAACAAACTTGCCGATGCTCAGCAGCAGTACAGCGACGGAAAAACAGCATATTCAAAGGCTAAACTGGAATATGATACCGAAATTGCCAAAGCTCAGAATCAGCTCAATGCGGCAGAAACCGAATATAATACACAATACAGCCTTTTTTACGGCACTACAAAACCACAGGCTGAAACAAGGCTAACCCTTCTGAAAACAGGAATTGACCTTTGTAACGAAGGCATTGACAAAGCCGAACAGGAAATTCAAAAGCTGACAGACCGTCTTGAATCTCCGCTTCAGATCGGCGAAAGTATTGAAGTCAGTCTTGATCCTGATGAAAAAATCAATGAGCAGATCGACTCCCTCAACGAAAAACTCAAAGAATATCGTCAGAAGCTGGACGAATATCAAAAGCAGTATGACGAGGGTATAAAACAGCTTGCTGAAGGAGAAAAAAAGCTGAACAAAGCCAAAGACCAGCTTGATGACGCAAAGAGTCAGTTTGAGGAAAAGAAACTGGAGGGCGCTCAGAAGCTTAACGAAGCTCAGATACAGCTTGATGAAGCACAAAGCAAGCTCGATATCGGAAAGCTGGAATATGAAACGGCTATGAATACCGGACTGCTTGAGCTGCAGGCTGCACAGACGATGATCTCGGAAGGCGAAAAAGAACTTGAAAACGGAAGATCAGAGCTTGAAAAGCAAAAGGCGGCCGGACTTCAGGCTTTGAAGGAGGGCAGAGAAAAGCTCGCAACGGGAAAGGCAGAAGCCCGAACAAAGCTCAATGAGGCAGAAACAAAGCTGAAGGATGCCGAAAAAACAATCGACAAGCTACAAGATGCAAAATGGTATGTTTATGACAGAGACAGCAACCCCGGATATTCCAATCTGGAGGAGGATGCGCTGAGAGTGGATAATGTTGCGACCGTCTTCCCTATCTTCTTCCTTTTGGTGGCTGCTCTTGTTTGTCTGACGACAATGACAAGAATGGTGGAGGAAAGAAGAACAGAAATTGGTACTCTTAAGGCTTTAGGATATTCCAATCTGTCGATTGCGGCTAAATATTTTATTTATGCTGCTTTGGCTGCCGTTGCCGGAAGCGTGATTGGAGCGGCGATAGGAATTGCCACTTTACCGTTTATCATTATAGATACCTATTCAATGATGTACACCCTGCCGACGACAAAGCTGGTTATCCCATGGGACAGCTTTGCTTTTTCTGCCGGAACGGGCATACTCTGCACCTGTTTGGTTGCAACCATCGCCTGCTTCGGTGAGTTGAAAATCCGACCCGCAACTCTTATGCGCCCGAAAGCGCCGAAACCCGGAAAGCGCATCCTTTTGGAGCATATCACACCGCTTTGGAAACACATGAATTTTACCTCCAAAGTGACAGCAAGAAATCTTTTCCGGTATAAGGCAAGATTTTTGATGACGGTGATCGGCGTGGCAGGCTGTACGGCGCTTATCATCGGCGGTCTGGGACTCAAGGATTCCATTACCGTCATTGCTGACAGACAATATAAGGAAATATCCATATACGACGAGATCTATGCGCTTTCCGAGGCAGGAACGGCTGACGAAAAGGCTTATCTGATGTCGCAGTTCCATGCAGACAAAAGATTTTCGGAAACACTACTGGTTTCTCAGAACTGGACGACATTTTCCTATAACAATAATCGAAATAAGCTGAATCTCCGTGCCATTATCGGCGAAAATAACGAACAGTTTGAGAAAATTTTCATACTCCGTGACCGGCAGACCCATGAAAAAATCGAACTGGACAATAACGGTATCGTCATCAACGAACGTCTTGCAGAGGTGATTGGCGCAAAGCTCGGAGATACTGTCAGCTTCACTTTGAATGATGATCCCTATACCGCCAAGGTTACGGGCATTACCGAAAACTATGCAGGTAACTTTATGTATATGACGCCCGAATTTTATCAGCGGCTGACAGGCAAGGAAACGGAATATAATATTGTTTATACACAGGTTGCTCCCGAAGCCAAAAGCAATGAGCGTGAAATTGCCAATGAATGGATGCAGAATGAAGATATTGTTACTGTGTCCATGCTGAATGAACAGCTTGATTCCATACTCGATATGCTGGATTCGCTGAATGTCATCGTTTTTGTACTTGTAATATGCGCAGGTCTTCTGGCTGTGGTGGTTCTCTATAATCTTACCAATATCAACATTGCCGAGCGAGTCCGTGAAATTGCAACCATCAAGGTTCTGGGCTTCTACAACAGCGAAACCGCCAATTATATATACCGAGAAAACATAATCCTTACAATTGTCGGAGCAGGTGTCGGACTGCCTCTCGGAAAACTTTTGGCGACATTTATTGTTATGGCGATTCAGATGGATATGGTAATGTATCCGCAGCAGGTCAACTTTATCAGTTATTTTATAGGCTTTGCCCTGACATTGATATTCTCTATGCTTGTCAACTTTATTATGTATTTCAAAATGAAAAAGATCAGCATGGTAGAATCTCTCAAATCAATCGAATAACATCAAAGATCCCGGAACCATCATGATTCCGGGATCTGCTGTTTTGATTCAATTTTCATTATTCGTCAGTCGGAGAACATCTGTGTCCAGTTAAGACCATTGATTCCTATGCCGACTTTTGTATATTTAGGATTCAGAATATTTGTTTTGTGACCAGATGAATTCATCCAACCTGTCATAACTGCCTGTACTGTCGGATAACCCCATGCGATATTTTCGGCAACCTTTGATGTATAATCAACGCCGTACTCATCAAGGATGGTAAAGCATGAGCTGCCGTCGGGACGGGTGTGGGAGTACTTTTCTTCAATTTCTTCTGCTCTTATTGCCGCAACGTAAACGAGATCCGTATCCAGCTTGACAGCGGCTACACCTGCCTTTGCTCTTTCTGCATTGATCAGCTTCAGTTCGTCATAAACACTTTGAGGAATTGATGTCGTAACATTGAAAGTTTTTGTTGTCACCTTATTGCTGACCTTTGTATAGATCATAACATTATATGTACCCACCTCACGGGGTCTGAAGCTGACTTCACGAAGTGTGCTGTAATTTTTAAGCATCGTCCAAGAAGATGCCGTTGATTTTTTATAATATACTGCATACTGTGCGGAGCTTCCGGCATTGTCGGCTGTGATTTTTGTTGCTGAGCCGTAATTGATGGAAATATTCTGATTGGTATTGGCAGCAGCAGAACTCTGTTGAGTCGTCTTTGTATCTGAAGCGGTTGTCTGTTTTTCAACGGTTGTTACCGAGTACATTTTATCTGCTGTTTTTCCGGCAAAATCCTTAACGGTAATTTTGATGGTATAAACACCTTTTTCTGTGAGCTTGACGCTTGTGCTGGCTGTGGTGCTGAAAGTCTTTATCGTTTTCCATGCACCGCTGCCGAGTCTGTAATAGTAAGCGTATGTATAGGGCTGTGTTCCGCCGCTTGCAGATGCCTTTGCTGTGACGGTTGTACCCTTATCGACAAGATTTGTCGAACTGATTGTTGATGTATTGGTAAGCGTTTTTCCCGTTACATATTTTGAAGTAACGGTCAGGATCTTGGTGACTGTTTTGCCTGTGTGATCCTTGACAATCGTTTTGATCTTATATGTTCCCACCTTCGGGAGCTTGACGCTTGCGGTGGCTGTCTTGGTATAGCCTGAAATGGTCGTATAATTTGTTCCGTCAGCAGAATAGTAATAGGCGTACTGATACGGAGCTGTTCCGCCTGTTGCCTTGCCTGTAATCTTGAGTGCCGTTCCGAGATTGACGGATGAAGCAGCAACCGTTGAAGTATTGCTGAGGGCTGCCGATGACTTACTTGTTACCGTTACATTAAAGGTTTTGGTAACAGTCTTGCCTGCCTTATCCTTAACGATACATTGTACGGTATAATAGCCGGCAGAAGGCAGTTTGACAGAAACGCTGGATGTTGTCGAATATGTCTTGATGGTTTTCTGTGCGCCGTCCTGAATCTTGTAGTAGTAAGCATAGGTATAAGGCTTTGTTCCGCCGCTTGCCTTTGCTGTTATATTAAAGGTTTTGCCGAGAGTAACCGTTGTTGCGCTTATTGTTGAGCTGTTGGACAAAGCG
Source organism: Clostridia bacterium (assembly GCA_017475765.1). GTDB lineage: Bacteria > Bacillota > Clostridia > Oscillospirales > Acutalibacteraceae > UBA1213. The sequence continues at coordinate 32,937 of JAFVEY010000017.1, forward strand.
ACATACTGTTCTTTGGATGTAAATGTGACATCGCAGTAGATTTGCTTGTTCAGCTTATCCTTTGCATATACTCTTACAGTATATGTTCCGGCTGAAGCAACCTTAAAGCTTGCTGTCGTTGCTGTGCTGAAATTCTTTAATATCACCCAGCTTCCGCTGTTGACTTTATACATATATTTATACTGATAAGGTGCTGTTCCGTTTGCAGCCGAAGCCTTGATCGTGGCAGTAGCTCCCACATAAGAAGAGGTTGTTGTTACCGTAGCGTTGACCTTCATTCCTGCAGCAGCGTCTGCGGGAATGGATATAGCCGGACAGACAAAAATGATTGCCAAAATCATTACAATAATAGCTGCCAGCGATTTGTTTTTATTTACTGTACTCATAGCGCTGCCTCCTCTTTGTTAATAATGCACATAAAACCATTAACATATTGATTATTTTTCTAAATTATAACATCTAAAACTCATCCTTTCAATGTTTATTTTTTCTAAATTAATATAATTTACAAAAAGTTCTAAATTTATTAACTTTTTATTAACAGTTTAAAATAAGCAAATAATATTTCAAAAAACTGTTCAATTTTGATATTATGTGTTATAATGGTGGTATATCTTCAGGAGGTATTATCAATGGATTATGATGCTTTCGCTGCAGGCGTTGAACCGGGCGGTCTCAGAAATACAAACGAAATCGGAATACTGATCTGCTATATTCTCGATAAAGCGGACAGACCTTTTCCTCAGAGTGATTTGATAGAAGTGATACAGTCCAACGGAATGGCGAATTATTTTGAAACAACTTCTGCTCTTTCGGAGCTGATACGCTGCGGTAATATCGTTTATGACGATGAAGAGCAAACGGTGCTGTCTATCAGCAAAGAAGGAAGACTGATTTCAAAATTGCTCAATAATGAGCTTTCTTTGTCGATTCGTCAGAAAGCTGTTTCTGCCACAATGAAACTGGCTGAAAAGCGTAAAATTGAACAGGAAAATCCGGTTGTGATTACCAAAGCCGATGACGGAGGATATAACGTCAGTTTGCGTATCACTGACGGTATCAGGGATCTGATGAAGATGGAGGTATTTGTTCCAGATAAAAAGGACGCCAATCTTGTCAAAAGAAATTTTCATAGCAATCCCGAAAGGCTGTACTCCATCATGCTTGCAGCAATCGTAGGTGAAAAAGAAATGGTCAATGAGGCGCTCAAGGAGTTGAAAAATGAATCATAAACTTTCTGCCATTAATTTTACGGAAGCCGCCTATTTTTATAAAAGCCCCTCGTCTCTCGTCGATTACAGTCAGATGCAGAGCTTCAGCCTGATCAAAAGCTGTATTGAGGTTCTTGCCTACTATGGCATCAAAGAATTTACCGCTTCGGATGTCAGGGACTTTTTCGAGGAGCTTCAGCTTATACAGAAAAAAAATAATAAAGTTTTCATTCCCTCTCCCAAAAAGGTCAGCGGTGTAATTGAAACTTGTATTTTTCCATCAGGCAGCTTTCTGTATGAAAAAGACGGAACATACTATATTGAAAAATGGAATACGGACGGATATCATGCCGAGATAACCCATGCTTATGAAAACAAACTTTTATAGCTGCTGACAAGTGAAAAACGGGGAAGAAAGATTTTGGTCTTTCTTCCCCGTTTTTCGTTTCGGTTCATTTATCAGCTTTTTATTTCTTCCCTGTTGGTATTGATCGGTTTTTTTATGTATACAATACCGTCATATTTCTGTTTAAACTGAATCCTGCCCTTAAACATATTACCGCAATGGGGGCATGAAAATTCAGCTGTAAAGCCTTTATTCCTGAGTTCCCAGTCGGTCTTTATCCGGGCTCTTGCTCCGCATTTCGGGCAGTTAAAAAACAGGACGCTGCGGTCGATATCCTCACTATTCAGATCCTTGATAAAGGAAGGATGAAAAAACAGCTTTGTGTAAAATTCTTCTGTTACCGCATCTTCAATATAAGTATTAAAAATTGCCTGATGAAACAGCTTCCTGAAGCACATTGCCGAAAGAATACTGTCTCCGAGCGCACGATGGTGTGGAATCTCATCAGCATCTATATTCAGAAGCTCTGCCGCCGGCTGCAGACCCAAAGCATTCTGATGGCTCAGCCCCAGCATATCCTGACAATACTGCTGCAGATCGGCATACCTTGTCATAAAGCTAATGCGGTTTTGCTTCAGGTGATACTGTACATTCGACACAAGCGCATCAATATCACTCGTGCTCCAAGTCATAAGAACACAGCCGCTGCAGAATTTACGGAACTTACTGTAAGCATAATGAAAGGGCGCACCTCTCTCCAGCTGCTCATTCGTCAGAGAGGTAAGCGTCTGTATGGACGAACTCAGCCTCTTGCCGATTTCAGGACGGACAAGCATCTGATACTTATCAATGATATTAAGCTGTTCATCCAGCTTCACCGCTCCGAATTCAATAATTTCATTGATATAGGACTGGGTTTTCTTGCTGTAACAGCCGTTCCATTCCAGGTCAAAAATGACATAATTCATATTCAGCTGCCTCTGCTCTGTGCTTTCATTCGCTGTTCCTTATTGAGTATCGTTTTGCGCATACGTATGGATTTCGGCGTTACCTCTACCAGCTCATCGTCACCGATAAATTCAAGTGACTGCTCCAAACTGAGGATTGTCGGAGGTGTGAGCTTGAGAGCATCATCCGAACCTGCCGCACGGGTATTTGTAATATGCTTTTTCTTGCATACATTCACGGTCATATCCTCATTTTTAGGATTGGAACCCACTATCATACCCTCATAGACCTCTACGCCGGGACCGATAAACAGTCTTCCTCTTTCCTGAGCCGCAAAAAGACCGTATCCTGTTGCTGTTCCTGTTTCGTGAGCAATCAGCGAACCCTGTGTACGGGTGGCGATATCTCCCTTATAAGGCTCATATCCGTCAAAAATATGATTCATAATACCGTTTCCGTTGGTATCTGTCAGCAATTCTGAACGATAGCCCATCAGACCTCTTGCGGGTATTCTGAATTCGATCTGTGTCACTCCCGATTCCTTTGGTGTCATGTTAATCAGTTCAGCTTTTCTGGAACCGAGCTTTTCCATAACGGCGCCGACATAGTTATCCGGCACCTCTACGGCAAGAAGCTCCATCGGCTCCATAAGAACACCGTCAATCTCTTTCATAATAACCCTCGGACGTGAAACCTGAAATTCATAATTCTGTCGGCGCATTGTTTCGATAAGGATAGACAGATGAAGCTCTCCTCTGCCTGAAACCTTGAAGGTATCGGCGGAATCCGTTTCCTCGACACGCATGGCAACATTTGTTTCTACCTCTTTGAAAAGTCTGTCACGGATATTTCTTGATGTCACATATTTGCCTTCTCTTCCCGCAAACGGACTGTTGTTGACAATAAACAGCATGGAAACTGTCGGTTCATCAATTTTAACAAACGGCAGCGGCTCCGGATGCTCGACATCACAGGCAGTTTCTCCGATATTCAGATCCGTAATACCCGAAACCGAAACGATATCTCCCAGCTTTGCCGTTTCTGCTTCCACTCTTTTAAGACCCTCAAACTGATAGAGCTTTGTGATTTTTGCATTTTTGCAGGTACCGTCATTATGGCACAGAATGACATTCTGACCAACCCGGCAGCTTCCTCTTTCCACTCTTCCGATACCGATTCTTCCCACATAATCATCATAATCTATATTAGAGAAAAGCAGCTGAAGCGGACCGTCAGGGTCGCCTTCGGGAGCGGGGATCTCCTCAAGTATTTTTTCAAACAGCGGCTTCATATCCGTTCCGGGCGTATGCGGATCAAGGGAAGCATAACCGTCTCTGCCCGAAGCATAGACAACAGGAAATTCCAGCTGGTCATCATCGGCGCCAAGCTCGATGAACAAATCGAGAACCTCGTCAACCACCTCTTCGGGTCTGGCACCCGGACGGTCAATTTTATTGACAACAACCAACGGTTTTTTACCCAGACCGAGAGCCTTTTTAAGAACAAATCTTGTCTGCGGCATACAGCCTTCAAAGGCGTCAACCAGCAGCAGAACGCCGTCAACCATCATCAATATACGCTCCACCTCGCCGCCGAAATCAGCGTGGCCGGGAGTATCCACAATATTGATTTTTGTACCGTTATACATAACCGCCGTATTTTTGGAAAGAATTGTGATTCCTCTTTCTCTTTCAAGATCGTTAGAATCCATGACTCTTTCCGCTACTGTTTCATTACTTCTGAAAATACCGCTCTGAAGCAGGAGCTGATCGACCAGAGTTGTTTTTCCGTGGTCAACGTGAGCTATGATTGCAACATTTCTTAAATCTTCTCTCTTAGCCATTAATTGATCCCTCTTTTATTTATTCATAGACTTCAACAATTAATTATTATAGCATAATTCATCGCCGATGACAACAAATTTGACAAATTCTTCTATATGCAACAAAATTCAACTGAAATACGCTGATTTTTGATGAATTTAACTTATTATTCACACATTTCTTCTTTTACACTCCCTGTTTGATGCAAAATATCCCCCGATATTTCGTATGTGAAATACCGGGGGATGGAAGGAAAGTGATCATTTATGATTTTGTATGCTAATTACCTTTCAGATCTCTTTCTTCTCTTGAAAAATACGATTGCTGTGAAGCCTGCAGCTGCAGCTATTGCGATAAAGATAACTGCTGTTGTGCTGTCGCCTGTCGGGTAGGTTGTTGTATCTGTCGGCTCACCGCTGCCATTATCATTGTTATTGCCGCTGTCGGAATTGTTATTGTTATTATCAGCCGGCGGTACAATCGTGCCGGGATCGGTGTTATTGCCGCTGTTCGGGTTGGCAGGATCAGGATTGGTCGGGTTTGTCGGGTTTGTCGGATTGACCGGCTCAACAGGCTCAATATAATCCTTTACAAGAACAAATGCCGAAATAGCCGAAACATCAACGGTGCCTTCTGCTGTGCCGAGAACAGCTATACCTGCCTGATCACCGTTGGCAACGATAGACCACTTGCCTTCCGGAAGATCAAATGTCTTTGTTTCGCTGAACGGATTGTAAATCACGAAAATGTCGTGCTTAGCGCTGTCTCCGGGAACGGAGCTGCCGGCTATTGTATAGGCAATGGACTGCTTATCTGCTGTTTTTGCAAATTCAATGCTGGCAGCAACTTCGTCAGCCGTTGTCAGTCTGAAGCCGTCAAATGCGTTTCTGAGAGTGATCAGACCCTTGTAATAATTATATACATTGCTGTATGTGCCTACTCTTGTGTAGTCAAGCTGGTTGACAGAGTCGGGTGAAGCATAGCTGTTATGATCTCCGCCCTTTGTTCTGAGGAATTCCTCACCGCTCATGATAAAGGGAACGCCCTGTGAGGTGAATACGATAGCAGCGGAGAGCTTATTCATGGAAATTCTTTCTTCCTCAGTTGCCTCCGGAGCTGTGTTTGCCAGTCTGTCCCAAACGGTATGGTTATCATGGCAGGAATCATAGTTAATGGTCTGAGAAGGTGAAGGCGACCATACTGATGAATAGTTTACGCTCTTCTTGATGGAAGAGAAGTTTTTGCCTTCTGCTGCAACATAACCGGGTTCTGTATCTTCAAATACATTACCTCTGAGTGCATCACGGATATTATCGCTGAAATAAGCAATGCCGGGTGTGAGGGACGCATTTGTCTGTGTTGCGAGTTTTACATCCTTTGTTACATTGGTTGAAAGAGTCCAGCCCTCGCCATAGATAATGATATTAGGATCTATCTTATCAAGCTCTGCACGGATCTCATTCATTGTATCAACATCAATAAGACCCATCAGGTCAAAGCGGAAGCCGTCGAGGTGATACTCTTCTGCCCAGTACTTCACAGATTCAACGATATACTTTCTGACCATCAGACGCTCGGAAGCAACATCATTGCCGCAGCCTGAGCCGTTTGAATCCGGTCTGTGGAAGTAACCGGGAACCAACTGATTGAAGCAGTAGGAATCGCTTGTATAGGTATGGTTGTAAACAACGTCCATCACAACGCCGATACCTGCATCATGGAGAGATTTTACCATCTGCTTGTATTCATTGACTCTTACCTCACCGTGATAAGGATCTGTTGAATAAGAGCCTTCGGGAGCATTATAGTTTACCGGATCATAGCCCCAGTTGTACTGAGGTGTGTCAAGCTTTGTTTCGTCAACTGAGCCGAAATCGTAGGATGGCATGATATGAACTGTCGTAATGCCGAGATCCTTAAGATGATCAATACCGGTTGCAATACCGTTGGAAGTTGTTGTGCCTGTCTCTGTAAAGGCAAGATACTTGCCCTTATTGGTGATGCCGCTGTCAGGATCAGCAGAGAAGTCACGGATGTGAAGCTCATAGAGTGACATATCTGTGATATTTGCATAGGTATGTCTTGCATCGCTGCTCCAGCCATCGGGGTCTGTTTCATCGAGATCAAGAATCTGACCTCTTTTGCCGTTGACACCGACAGATTTTGCATACGGGTCAACAATATCCTTATTTGTTTTGCCGTCAAAATAAGCTGTATATGTATAGTACTTCTTGTTCAGGTCACCGTTGACAACTGCCACCCATGTGCCGTTGACATCGGCAGTCAGCGGAACAACTTCTGTTGCATTGCCGCCGTTGCCCTCATCATAAATATTCAGCTCGATCTGATTGGCAGTCGGAGCCCATACACGGAAGGTTGTCTTTTCCTTTGTGTAGGTTGCGCCGAGATCATTACCATCATAAGTATACTGGGATTCAAACTCCTCAGAAGAGAAATAATCCGGTAATGAAAGGCTTGTGGATGAACCCTGGAATTCAACTGTGTATTCCTTTGCATAATCAAGCTCATCATAAAGTGTCAGTTTACCTTCCTTGCTTCCGTCAGTATGAGAAAGAGATGCGATCTGAAGCGGTTCGCCGAGACCGTTCAGGACTGCAAAATCAGAAACCGAAACCTCGCCCTCTTCGGGAGCCACAGTAAAACTGAATTCAATTTCTGTTTTGGAAACTGCTTTCGGATTCTTTATTTTCAGACCGAGAACAGCATTGTCAAGGTTAACATCAAACTCTTCCTTGCCTGTTTCGCAGTAAACCTCAACAGTACCTGAAACAACAGCACTCAGGTCAAGGTAACGGTCAGCTTCGGGATCCTTAGCCAGCCAGTTACCCTTTTTAACAATAAAGCCAAGGCTGGGAGTTGATTCGGTAAGTGTAACGGTTGTTACAGCGCCCTTTGCATCTCCGTTATCAACGAAATCATAGGACGCACCGTCTTTTCCTTCTCCCCAAGCCCAAAGACCCCACTGGTCATAGTTTCCGTCATCACGCAGATAGTGGAAATTGACAGTTACCTCATTAGCTGCGCCCACAACAGTAGACGGGATAATGAAACAGCCGACAGCCAGCATCAGCGTAAGGACAGAGGCTATGATGCGCTTGGAAAATTTTTTTGCTTTCATAGTCTATTCTCCTTTTTTCAGCCTTGTATTTACCCCGTTATCGCCCGGAGCATAGCTGAAATATCATTTCCTATTATATCATTTTCTCCTTTTAAAATAAACCGCTTTTTTATTTTTTGTAACCATTGCTATCTACAAAATTTATTAACTATTTTCAGCTATTTTGCACAACAGACGCAAAACTCCGATCCTCTTTGTCCTCCTCAGCACGGAAAAAGGTCAGTTCGTTGCCGTAATATGTCAGAATCAGCTTTTCATTATTGATATCATATGAAAGCCTGACGGTTCCCTGATCTTCCGTTTCAACCGTAATGGTTGCATCATCGGCAAAATATTTTCCGCTGAGATTGACGTTTTCTGTACCTTCTGCCACACCCGACAGGGTGAAAATATCTCCGTCAATATCAATTCTGCCGCTTACGGATGTATCCGCCATTTCCCAGCGGTGCGCCGCAAGCTCGCCCGCCTTGGTTTCCGGCGATGCCTGCCTGCACCCGCATAACATTATAATATAGCCCAAAGCAAGCATCGATCTGCATATTGCGGAAAAATGATACATGAATATACCTCCACAGCTTTTTATTTAATGTTATGTGAACCAATTCTTTTATAGAATAAAGCTAAAAAATAAATCAATTATAAAAAAAATTTTGTTAAAAGGTTGAATTTTGCAAGAATATAAAATAAAACTTGCATTTTTCGTCACTATATATTAAAATAATGAATATAAATTAATAAAAAATGAATTTTCTCATTAGAAAAAAATTTATTTTAACTCAGGAGGAAATAATTATGCCGACGTATGCGTCTATGGACAAAGCTGCACTTAACGAGGAATATCAGAAGCTGAGCGCAGCCTATGAAGAGTATAAAGCAAGAGGTCTTTCTCTGAATATGGCAAGAGGAAAACCGGGTGCTGAGCAGCTCTCTCTTTCAAACGATATGCTGAATGTCATCACTCCGGAAACCGCTTTTAAAACTGAGGATAATCCTGATGTGCGCAATTACGGAGGTCTTGACGGCATCATCGAAGCAAAACGTCTTTTTGCCGATATTCTCGGTGTTAAGCCCGAAAATATTTTTGTCGGCGGCAATTCAAGCCTGAATCTGATGTTCGATACCATAGCCTGCCTTATGGAGCTGGGAGCAGGTGCTGAGCCGTGGAACAAGCAGGGAACGATCAAATTCCTCTGCCCCTCTCCGGGTTATGACAGACATTTCGGTGTCACCGAATATTTCGGCATAGAAATGATTGCTGTTCCTATGACTGCAGAAGGTCCCGATATGGATGTTGTCGAAAAGCTCGTTTCCGAGGACGCTTCCATCAAAGGAATATGGTGTGTTCCAAAATATTCCAATCCGCAGGGCATCACTTATTCCGATGAAACCGTCCGCCGTTTTGCTGCTCTCAGACCGGCTGCCAAAGATTTCCGCATTATCTGGGACAACGCTTATGTCATCCATGATATCACAGACACTCCTGACAGCCTTCTTAATATTTTTGATGAGCTGAAGAAAAACGGCAATGAAGATCTGGTATTTGAATTCTGCTCAACCTCAAAGATCACATTCCCCGGTGCCGGTATCGCTGCCATAGCAGCAAGCGAAAACAACCTGAAACTGCTCTCAAAGCGCTATAATTTCCAGACCATAGGCTATGACAAGCTGAATATGCTCCGCCATGTTCTCTATTTCAAAAATCTTGAGGGCGTTCTCGCTCATATGCAGAAGCACAGAGCAATTCTGGAGCCGAGATTTGAGCTGGTGGTCAATATGCTTGAATCCGAGCTGAAGGAAAGCGGCGTTGCTAAATGGACAAAGCCAAACGGCGGCTACTTTGTCAGCGTTGATGTTACAGAGGGTACTGCAAAGCGTGTAGTGGCTCTTTGTAAAGAGGCCGGTGTGGTTCTCACAGGCGCAGGCGCTACCTATCCGTACGGCAAGGATCCGAAAGACAGCAATATCCGTGTTGCTCCGACATATCCGCCGATCGAAGAGCTTCAGATCGCAATGGAGGTATTCTGTATCAGCGCAAAACTTGCCGCTGCCGAAAAGCTCCTTAACGCATAATCACATACAAATAATTCAGGACAGCAGAGACGATATGCTTTGCTGTCCTTTTATTTTTTCTGTTCGATATCAGACCTTCTTTGACATAAAGGAAATGATTTTTTCCCTCTCCTGATCAAAAAATGCCAGACGAGCTTCATATTCTTCAACACCGACAGGATATTGCCTTATCATTTCATCTATGTTATCAAGCGCCCTTTCACAGCAGTATTTCTTCATCTCCGGTTTCCCGAAACGCTCATATATTTCCGCCATTCGCACACAGTATTCTTCTGTAAGCTCGCCCAATCCGTCTATTTTCCGGAAACAGCTTTCTGCAAGCTCCAGATCATCAAGTATTCCAGCACATTTCATATAAGTGTCAAGAACAAGAGAATGCTGCCATTTGTGTTGGGAAACAATGTAAGTGCCTTCCTTTTCAATACCGATATGCTTATGTATATATTCATAACATTCATCAGCTCTTTGAAAGAATTTGCAGGCACATCTGATGGTACGGATATCCTTACTGTCAGACCGGCTGTACTTTTCATTAAGAAGGATATTGCCGACGCTTTCGCACGCTTCTGCAAGCATATAATAAGCATAATTTCTGATACTGATAAAATCATAATAAAGTGTTTCGCCTACCCTTTCGATACGGAAGGTCTGACGGAGAACAGCATACTTTTTTGACGGTCTGTCAATTGTCTTAAGCTGTCTGACATGAATATCTCCGATACTCTCCAGAACAGCCTCATAATCCTTGACCGCTCTTCTGAAAAACGGTTCGGGAGCACCATCAAGAAGCTCAGTTTTCATATCTCCGATCATTTTTGAGGATTCCGCACTAAAAAGAAGATATATTTTTTCTGTTTTGGCAAGCTCCCTGAAAATATGAAAAGCTCTCTCAAAATATCCTTCCGCCTGACAGCAGGCATAACGGAGCTTGCATATCCTTCCCATTTTCAAAAGAGCAAATGCTTTTTCGGAAGTATACTCTCCCGTTCCCCACAGACAATCTGTACGCACAAAAACGGGACTGTTCCATGCAAGCGGCTCGTAATCATCGCCTATCCATTCAAAATGCGGATTTTTATCCAGCCAGCAGTCAAGCACTCTGTTCGCCTCTTCAATATGTCTGAAATCCTTAAAACGTGAAAAATCAAATTCTTTGCAAAATTGATTGAAATCAATGTAGTCCGCTCTTTCTGCCCTCCTGTCAAGTGCAGCCATAAGCGCTTTTTCCCACTTCTTCATACATCGTCACTCCCATTTCCTTCAAGACTCATTCTGTATTCCAGTTCCTGAGTATGCTCCTCTAAATCCTCACAAAGACAATCAAAATATGCCGCCAGCGCCGGAGAATGTTCCTCAAGATATTTCCATTCACTCTTTGCTGAATCATAGTATGATTTTGCTGATGCCGCCAACCTGACCATATCGCTGTCATCACAAAATCCCAGCTTTTCACCGTAATAAATCCCCATATCATAATAACAGCCGTACAGTCTGAAATGCAGTCCGTCTTCAGCCGTCATCTCCACTTCGGGAATCAACAGTTCACCCCTTGACTCGTCTGTTAATTCAAAAGGTGTTTCCAAAGTAGTCCGATAATATCTGACTGCCCGATTATAGTCCTCTTCACAATTTCCCGACAGATAATGCGCTTTTAACGAACCTGAAAGCTCATAACAAAATCCGCTGTACACGAAAAAGTTTTGTCCGCTCTGATTCAGTCTGTCAAAAATAGCCGCCGCTCTTGTCAGCAATTCCCCTGCCCGCTGAAAACAATATCGGCTTTGTGCCTTGCATGCCCTTCTATATATACGCTTTGCCAGTTCAGAATCCGCCGGGTCGCCGCCCCTGCCGTCACCGATATCATCCTTAAGAAGAAGAACATTATACGGACTCTGATCATAAGCATCATACAGCAGCTCGAAATCTTTATGTCTTTTCAGCCATCTTGTGAGCGGATAAAACATAAATACAACATCCGTATGACGCTGCCTGCAAAATGCGTCATAGTCAATTTCATCGCTTTTCATCGACTCCCTTGTAAGCTCCTTCAGAAATTCCTTTTCCTGCCTGGTCAGCCTTTTCACAGTTTCAGCTCCTTTGCCCGATGATGTAGCCGTAAATTTATCATACATCCAAATCGACCAAAAATAAATCAACCTTTAGTTTAATATCAAATTTCACGCTGTTATAAAAAATATTTGACTTTTATAGACAGAAATTATATAATTGTCTTTGATATGCTATGCTGATTGTCGGATAAGACAAGTTCCGCAGGCAAAAGTAAAAAATTGGAGGAATACCTTAATGAAACGTATTGGCAAACCGGTGTTCTTCATCGTGGCTGTCATAATACTCTTCCTCACCTATACCTCGGTTTTCGGTATCTACGGTGAAAACGGTGACTTCAAACTCACCTACATCAAGGGTATTAACGATATACGATGGGGCATCGACATCAAGGGCGGCGTTGAGGCTGTGTTTGCACCTGCAGACGGTGTTGACGCAACCGATGACGAGATGAGTGCTGTCAAGTCTATTCTTGATCTTCGTCTTGTACAGAATAATGTCACCGACTATGAAATCTATCCCGACTATTCAAACGACAGAATCACCGTTCGTTTCCCGTGGAAATCCGATGAAAAGGACTATGATCCCGGCGAAGCTATCAAAGAGCTTGCTTCAACCGCTCAGCTCACTTTCAGGGGCGGTACATCGCAGGACGGCGAAGTGATCGTCAGCGGCGATGACGTTATCAGCGCCAAGGCTGTGTATACACAGACAAGTGACAATAAGCTGGAATATGTGGTAGACCTCACATTCTCTGAGGAAGGCAAACAGAAATTTGCTGACGGAACTGAAACATATCTCAATCAATCGATCTCTATATGGATGGATGACCAGCTCATATCTGCTCCTACGGTCAGCAGCCACATAACGGACGGCAAGGCTATCATCACAGGCGGCGGAAGCGGCGGATTTACCGCTGACGAGGCATCGGATCTTGCCAACAAAATCACAGCCGGCGCTCTTCCCTTCACGCTTAAGATTGAAAGCTTCGGCACGATCAGTCCTTCACTCGGCACCTATGCTCTTCAGGCTATGGGTATTGCCGCACTTGCAGCACTCTGCCTTATTTTCCTGTTTATGTGTATCATGTACAGAGTTCCGGGATTTGTTGCATTCATCGCCCTTCTCGGTCAGCTCTCCATTTCTATCATGGCTGTTTCGGGCTACTTCCCTGTTTTCAACAGCTTTACAATGACAATACCGGGTATCGCAGGCATGATCCTCTCTATCGGTATGGGTGTTGACGCCAATATCATCACGGCGGAAAGAATCAAGGACGAGCTGTGGACAGGCAAAACGCTTGACGGCTGTATTATGAACGGCACAAAGAGCAGCCTTTCCGCTATCATCGACGGTAACATCACTATTATCATTGTTGCCATTATCCTGATCCTTGTATTCGGTCCTGCCAACATCTTCTCCATGCTTTTCGGAGTTTCAACAACAGGTCTTATCTACGCCTTCGGCTACACACTCCTTGTCGGCGTTATCGCAAACTTCATCATGGGCGTTGGCGCTTCCAGACTGATGCTCCGCTCTGTTTCGGGACTTAAATTCCTGAGAAATAAAAGATTGTACGGAGGTAAGAAGAAATCATGAGACAAAAATTCCATATAGATTTCGTCAAGAACTCTAAGATCTTTTTCGGCATATCCCTCTGTATCATGCTGATATGCCTTATCCTCAACATATTTGTTATACCGACAAGAGTCGATATACAGTTCACCGGCGGTACTATCGTAAAATACAGTTACAGCGGCGATCTTACCGAAAAACAGATCTCTGATGTTGCTCAGAAGGCTACCAAAGAAACAATATCATTCACCTTCGCTGAAAACCTCGCTTCGTCTGATGACAATAACCACATGGTTTCCCTTGAGTTTACCAATTCAAAGGCTATATCCGTTGACGAGCAGGATCAGGTGACGGCAGCCTTTACAGAGGCTTTCCCGGACAACAGCTTCAAGGTGGAGGAATCCTCTTCGGTAGATGCTTCAAAAGGCTCCAACTTCTTCTTTAAATGTATTGCTGCCGTCATTCTTGCTGCTGTTATCATCATATTATATGTTGCTCTTCGCTTTAAGAAAATCGGCGGTATGTCTGCGGGTGTCATGGCGATCGTTGCTCTTGTGCATGACCTGATTATCGTTTACTTTACATTTGCAATGTTCAATATGGCTCTCGACGATCACTTCATCGCAGTTATCCTTATGATCCTCGGCTACTCTGTCAACGATACTATCGTTATTTATGACCGTATCAGAGAAAACCGCCGCAAAATGGGTCCGAAGGCTACAACCGCAGATGTTACCAATGCAAGTGTCAACCAGTGCCTTGTGCGTACTATCTGCACAACGGTAACAACTATTATTGCAACAGGCTCCATACTTGTTGTCTCATTGATCTATAATATTGATTCAATGATCAGCTTTGCACTTCCAATGATGATCGGTCTTGTTTCAGGCTGCTATTCGTCTGTTTGTATCGCTGTTCCGCTCTGGGTTCTCTGGAAAAACCACAGCGACAAGAAAAAAGCTGAAAAAGAAAAAAATAAAAAATCTTCAAAGAAAACCGTTAAGGCTTAAAGGATTTTTCGGAGACAGGTTTCCCCTGTCTCCTTTTTTGATTCTCTTTGATAAAAAATATGGTAATTCAGCGAATTATGTGTTATAATGAACTCAGTTTATTTTAAAGGAGCGATTGCTATGCAAAATATATGGCATGATATGGATTCAGCAAGAATAACACCTGAGGATTTTATGTGCGTTATCGAAATTCCGAAGGGCAGCAAGGCTAAATATGAGCTTGATAAGCAAAGCGGTCTTTTGAAGCTCGACAGAATTCTCTATACCTCCACTCACTACCCGGCAAACTACGGCTTTATTCCCCGTACCTATGCCGACGACCTTGATCCGCTTGATGTGCTTGTCCTTTGCTCGGAGCAGATCTACCCCCTCACCCTTGTGCGCTGCTATCCGGTCGGATATATCACAATGCTTGACAACGGAAGAAATGACTATAAGATCATTGCCATTCCGTTTGATGATCCTACCTATAACGGCTATACCGATATTTCTGAGATACCGAAACACATATTCGATGAAATGACACATTTCTTCTCTGTTTATAAGGCTCTTGAAAATAAGGAAACGGTTGTCGATGAGGTCAGAGGAAAAGACGAAGCTCTTCAGATCATTCAGGAAGCAATTGACAGCTACAAGGAAAAATTCAGCACAAGGTAAGGTTTGATTTTTACTTTTGAAAGGAAAGGGATTAATGAAAGAAGAAAAAAAGATTTCCGATACAAACCATACGGAGGTTTATCCGAAACCAAAAAAAAAGAAGAAAAAGCTGCTGATCACTCCTTCACAGATCATCAGATGGTTTATGATAGGCTTTTATGCGCTCGCTGTCTTTCTGCTGTCAACACAGTTCGTGACAGCAACGATGTTTATAGCCGATGATCTGGAGGTTACTGCCGACACTTCAAAATATTATACAAAGCTGTCCGATCAGGAAGAGCTGGACGCTGCGGCAAAGAATCTTTCAAAGGCAATAGACGGTCTGAAAAAGGCTGAAACAGAAGATTCAGAGGAAGAAAGCAAGGCAGACGAAGAGCAGCCGTCAAAGGATGAATTATCTGTGGCAACAGCTAATTTCGACTGGCACTATCAGGTCAGCAGCGGAGTTAATGCAGATGAGCTGATAGGGCTGATCAACAAATCAAGAAGCATCGACAGAACCGCTTATACGGAAGAAAGCGTAAGTGAACTCAATAAGGCAACTTTGGAGGCTCAGAAAGCTCTTTGCGCAACAGTAACAATATCTCAGGCGGCTCTGCAGTTTATCCTCACAGGAAGCTCAGGAGGAAACAGCGTCACCTCCGACATTTCAAATTCACTTCTGATGTACGCTCTGGGCATACTGCCGCTTGTCGGATTCTTTATTGCCAGCTTTGACAGAAACAGACATATTAAAAATATTTATACCCTGCTCTGTTCGGCAGTATGTATATTTATCATCTTCAAGTTGATTTATCCTTATGTCGCAACCGGCTCAGTCATTTCAATCTTCGTCTATATAGCGCTTTTCTGCCTGTCGGTCGGCGGTTTTTATGCAAAGCAGCAGGAGGACTATATTATCAGACATCCTGAGGACGAACCGGAATTTACTGCAAAACACCCTCAGTTTCTGAAAGCTCTTCTGAACGAAAAAACGATCAGCATTATTGATAAGACTGAACAGGAAAAAGTCGTGGAAGCTGCCAAAAATGCAAAGAAAAAAGGCAGAAGAAAAAAATAATTCTATGTAAAATCCGGGTATAATATTCCCGTAAGAAATTTTAATGAAAAGGAGAATCATTATGGTTGTTGAAATTACAGGCGAAAACTTTGAGGAAGAGGTTCTTCAGTCCGAAAAGCCCGTTCTTGTAGATTTTTGGGCATCATGGTGCGGTCCGTGCAGAATGCTCTCCCCTGTTGTCGATGAAGTCGCAGAGGAAAATCCGCAGATCAAGGTCGGAAAGGTCAATGTTGATGAACATCCTGAGCTTGCCGGAAAATTCGGCGTTATGAGCATCCCGACACTCATATTCTTCAAAGACGGAAAAAATATAGACAGTTCTCTCGGCGTGGTTCCGAAATCTGCCATCGAAAAAATAATATCCGAATAAAAAATGGGTCCGTATGTTCTTTGCGAGCATACGGATTTTTTGATGTTAGTATATTTTGTTTACTGTGCTAAATTTTTACAAAATGGCAGCTATGATAGGAAATACATATATCATCAATACTGCGCCTGCTGCCGAAAATGCTGTCAGCCATTCTGCTGCTTTGATGATTCTACTGTTGACAGGCAACCTTTTACCGAAAAGAAGATATACTATCAAAAGAAACAACCCGATTGCTGTCATTATCAAACCGGCAATAAACCCTTTGGGAATAAGCGTTATTTCGATATCGTTTTTGCCTTCTTTCAGGTCAAAAGCGGTAAAGTCCGATAAGGTCTTTGCGCAGGGAGCAATTTCGCCATTGATTTTTATGATTAATCCGTCATTATAAGGCACAGCAAGAAAACAGGTTTTGTTTTTGTCTGAATAGACTGTACCGTATATTTTACCGCCGTGATCATTCAGATTTGCTGTTTCGGATTGTGCAATAGTTTCCGAAAGAACATTCAGATCAAGACCGAATATGCCGAAACTGTAACAACTGATATTTTTGGATGATTTTATTTCTACGGTTATCGTTTCATTTTCAAATTCTCCCAATTTGAGCAATCCGTTGCTGTCGGCGGAGGGATAATCGGTTCTGACCGTTTGATTGTTTACTTTTACGTTAAGGCTTCCAAAATATTCCTCCAAAAGCGCATTGGAAAATCTGTCGAAACAGTCCGCATAAATACTCTGTTTTCCGACAACATAAAAGCGGTATTTTATAAATGCGCCATTCTGTATGTGATATTTTTCATCATAATATCGGATTCCGCTGCTTTCCGACTCGTCAAAGCTGTATTCTTCGATAAGCTGCTTGTCAGTATGATAAATCTCAGAAAATATGTATTGCTGTATCTGTGCTCTTGTAAGGTCAGCAGGGATATTGCCGCACTCCGAAAAAGAATTATCGCATATCAGTCCCAAGCCGCTGTAATACGGAAGTTCTTCAATCGAAAATTTGCCTGTCGAGGCAACAACATTCTGACTTCCTGCACCGCTTATAATTTTATATTTGACGGAATACAGGGCATTTGTAAGCTCTGTGCCGCCGCTGCTGCCTGATTTCATCCATACCGTGCTGTATCCCAGAAGTCTTTGCATATACATAAAGTCATGGTCTGTAAGGGATGTATAGTGACTTATCGAAGGATATCCGAGTGCCCCCGGCATATTATAATCGGCTGTTTTATAGTCTGTGATCACCCTGTAAAAATCCTGATCCTCTATTTTATCGCTCAGCTGTGCGATCTCTGCAAATGTTTCTGTTCTTGAAGGGTTATTCATTGACGGACTTACCATATAGATCCGTACATTTCCGATACATTCAAGAATGCACATTGCTGTAAGTATTACTACAAAAATCTGCCTTGCAATGATCTTTTTTCGGAACAGCAGATATATGATCAGATAACAGATCATTGTTATCACAAATAATTCGGCAAGCCCGTCAAATGAGCTTTTATTCCCCCATAATGTCGAGGTATATTGGGTAAGCGTATCAAAGTTTTTGTCAATATTATTTTTTGAAAAATAGCTGTAACCGAACAGCATCAATATCAGGGTCGGAACTGCAATAGCTTGTTTTACTTTCTTTATTTCAGAAAATTTTTCACCTACATTCGTCAGCGAATCCGAACAGCAGACCAAACCCATAAATACAGTAATAAAGCCGTAACGAGCCGGAAAGGACATATAATTTCCTGTGTGCCACATGATATTGACAGGTTCTATCAAAAACGGAACAAGCGTAAGGGCAAATAAAATCAGATCATTTTTCTGCTCCGGAGTATGATTTTCCGGGCGGAAAAAATGCAGTACAATGACTGCAAAAATAAATGCTGTGCAAAAAAGCAGCGGAAGTACGGTATGGTAGCTTGAAAGAAAATTGGAATGATGTATCGTATCCGTTACCGATTGCATCCGCCCTGATGAAGTTACCTGAAAAAAGCTTGGCAGCCACACCACAGCCGTCAGCAGTACGGCTATTACCGTACCCGATAAAAATTTTACGCACACTATCGGGCAGTATTCCGTTTTTCGGCAGGCAACGAGATAAACCGCCATATACAGCAGAATAAACATGGCCGCCATATAGCAGATATAAAAATTCATGATCATAATGGCTGTAAGCGATAGGATGTATATTTTGTTTTTTCGCTGCCTTGTCAGCTTTTCAAGTCCGAGCATCAGAATTGGAAACAGATACATGATATCAAGCCACATAATATTCTGATAAAATAACATTCCGTATCCGCATAGTGCATACATGATACTGAGCGAAACCGAAATGCCCCCGTTCATCCGTTCTTTGCAAACTGCAAAATACAATGCAGCGGTAAAAGCACTCAGCGTCAATTTGAGTATCACGAGGATATTGATAAAATATATCATCTCCTCCTTCGGCACCAATGCAACAAGAAAGGAAAACGGATTGGAAAGAAAGAAACAGAACACTCCCCAGAAATTCATGCCTCCTGCATTTTGCATACTCAAAAAAATGCCATCCTTGCCGCTCAGAATATCCTTGAAGTCCATCAGCAGAGGAATCCCCTGCTGATTCATGTCGCACCACGCAACGCTCCCTTGTCCGAACGGATACATTCCATACAAGCTGAATACATAAAGAAGTATGGCAGAGGTCAGCAAGGGGGCAATGATGAGCGGATAATATTTTTTCAGCTTCTGTATAATTTTAATCACCCCCTCCATAAAATGTAATTACGTAATCATTATCCTTTAATTTTATATATTCCTCCATCGTATTTTTCAAGGTTTTAAATAAAAGATCCGAATGTGTCATATTCAAAAGTGTTTCAGCAGATGTGTCTGTCAGATTTACACAGCCGATTGAGCAGAACTTATGTGTGTGATCGACAATCATTCTTGCTTCGAGCACAGCATCTTTACGATCCCTGTCACGGAACATTTTCACACACAAATATTCTGTATTGTCCTCGATATTATTTTCCTTTTCCCATTGATCAAGACCGCTTTGATCCGACAGCTCAATGTATTCCAGCTTATCCGACACTTCTCCAAGATCATCCAAATACAGCCAGACTTCCTTTATTTCAATATCATCAGGCCAATGAAGTTCTGTCGCTTGTCCGGTTTCAAACTCTGACTCATCAATTCCCTTTGTATCGTCATCCGCTTTCGTGCTTTCTCCCGTAAAAGACTCCAACACGCCCGATGGTGCTTTTGTGTCCTCATTGATAATGCTCTCCGTATCGGTGCGGAAAACCGCTGTCTTAAAGACTGCGGTAACAGAAACAGTCATCACAACACAAGCCGCCGCTGCAGCTATGAAAAAAATCATTTTTTTGCAGGATTTTTGATTTTTCTTTGCATTGACAATCAGCTCATCATCAACTTCACCAATGGAATTTAAAAGATCAATCGGTTTCATTGCAATCCCTCCCTGATCAATTTATTGCGAAGCTTTTCCCGTGTTCTCATAAGCATTGACTTCACTTTACTTTGTGTAAAACCAAACTGTTTTGCAATAGATTTAATGGAATCCATATACCAATAGCGGCAAAGAAAAATCTTCTGTTCTGTCTCCGGTAATTCCTTTACAAATGAATTGATGATATTATGAAGAACCTGCTGTTCTATCTTCTGTTCGACACTATGACCATCGGATATACATTCTTCAATCTCATTCAATACTTCGGCAATCTGTCCTCCCCCACGCTTTTGTGTATTTTTCTTTCTCCATTTATCAATGGAGATGCGGCGGGTTATCTTGCCGAGAAATGTTGATAGTACAGATGGACGGTGCGGCGGCATACTGTTCCATGCGTCAAGATAGGTATCGTTCACGCTTTCTTTGGAATCTTCCTCGCTGGCAAGAATACTGTAAGCAATAGAATAACAATAATTTCCATACTTTGCCGCTGTCTCATTAACAGCAGTTTCATTTCTGTTCCAATACATCTCCACGATCTGACTGTCCTCCATATGCAAAACCCCCTTTCACATTGCCTTCTATATATCTACTCGACATTTTTTTAATTTGGTTGCAAATATTTTTAAATTTTACATAATTTCAATTTAATAAGTTATATAAAGCTAACTCCTTACTATTATAAACCTATATGAAGTAGGTATCAATTACAAATCATTGACCGACGAGTCACCAGACCCTATTTCGCACTCAAGTTTATTGTAAACCATCATTTATTGCTGCGCCATAAAGTTCCAGAGAAATTTTATACTAACTATTGATAGCAGGGTCTTGAATCAGTTAACAAAAATTACGTTATACAATAATATAAAAGACAAAATTCATTTCACTACCCGAAACATAAAGGCAGAATGTTGACATTATGAAAAGATTTCAGTAAAATATATCCATAATAAAATTTTTAAAAAGCAGCAGGGAGAAAAATTATGTTTTGTATCAATTGTAACTTACCACTAAAAGACGGCGCTGCACTTTGTCCGAGATGCGGAAAGCCTGTTGAAAAAATTGACACCTCTGACTATGATTATACATTAACAAACGAAGGTATTATCATTACCGAATACAAAGGTTATGACAGCAGTGCGGTCATTCCTCAAAAAATAGACGGTTATAATGTTACTGCTATCGGAGACGGTGCATTCAGCTATTGTACAAGCCTTACAAGCATTACCATTCCTGATACTGTTATTACAATTGGAGAAAGAGCGTTCTGTGGCTGTACAAGTCTTACAGATATTACCGTTCCCGACAGCGTAACTGAAATCGGAAAAGATGCGTTTCTGAATTGTGGTTCATATACTGACATCAATGACGATTTTATTGTATTGGGACAAACACTTTATGATTATCGTGGAGACGGCGGAGAGGCAGTCATTCCGGACGGCATTACCGCCATCAGCGCTTCCGCATTCAGTCTTTGTGAAAGCCTTACAAGTGTTGTCATTCCTGATAGTGTCACATCTATCGGCGCTCACGCATTTTACTTTTGTGATAATCTTACAAGTATTACCATTCCAAACAGCGTTACTGCAATCAGAGAAGGCGCATTCTTTTATTGCACAAATCTTGTAAATATTACCATTCCTGACAGTCTGACCACTATTGAAAAGGAAGTGTTCTGCCATTGTGAAAGCCTTACAAGCATTGCTATTCCTGATAGTGTGACTATAATCGAAGAAGGTTCGTTCAGCGGTTGTAAAAGCCTTACAAATATTGTTATTCCCGATAGTGTGACCGCTATCGGAAATCATGCATTCATCAATTGTAAAAATCTTACAGACATTACGATTCCTGATTGTGTGGCTGCGATTGGAGAAAAGGCGTTCAGCGGTTGTCATGGGCTTGCCAACAAAAATGACGGTTTTGTTATTATCAGGCAAACACTTTATGATTATGATGAGTCTAATCAAAATAATGGTGGAAATATAGTAATTCCTGATGGCGTTACTGCAATTAGTCGGGCATTTTTCAATTGCGAAAGCCTTAAAAGCATTACCATTCCCGATAGTGTGACTACTATCGGAAATAGTGCATTTATGTACTGTACAAACCTGATAAATGTTACCATTCCTGATAGTGTCACTACTATCGAACAAAATGCCTTCGAGTATTGTACAAGCCTTACAAGCATCACTATTCCCGACAGCGTTATTTCTATCGGGCAGCATGCGTTCCATGGTTGTTCCAACCTTACAAGCATTGCCATTCCTGACAGCGTTATTTCTATCGGACAAAATGCCTTCGAGTGTTGTACAAACCTTACAAGCATTACCATTCCGAATAGTGTTACTGAAATTGGAAAATTGGCATTTTATGATTGCTGTCTCCTTGAATCAGTAACCATTCAAAGCCAATCGACCCACATAGGTGATGGCGCATTTAAAGGTTGCTGCTCTTTGGAAAAATTCATTGCTCCTCCGGGATATGTTACAGAAAAATTCAAAAACAGAGTAAATCTTGAATGGATATGATGTTAAGGAAACGCTGAATCAATACAGCGTATCTGTTGGGCAGTCTCCAAAAAATACCGTCATTGACGATTTTCAAAAACAGTCAATAACGGTATCGGTCAGAATATACTTTCTTAATATTATTTTGCTATAACAGGGCAGCAGACCTCTGTAACAAATTCTTCGGGATTCTGCGTATCGTGGGGGCTGACATGATAAATATCAATCATTGGTCCGCAGAATTCATAGCCGTTCTGGCTTACCCACGCAGCAAGCTGCGCATAGACCTCTCCAAACTGTGAATATGCACCCTTAAAATTGATACTTACCACCTGCATTTCGGGTTCGGTTTTGAAGCGGACATTTTCAGTATCGGTGTAGTTTCCATCAACTGTAATCTGCACCTCAACATCTACATTGTTTTCCTTGTACTCCTTATCATGAAGAATGGCACAGTGTCTCGGCGGCTCGGCAAGCTTCATATTCATACCGCCTGTTTCTTTGAACAGTATATGCCAAAGGGTACCTTCATGGTCATAAGCAGGAATAACTTTACGTACACTTGCAACTCGTCTTTCGGGCATCATTTTTAAATTCACTTCGTACTTCATCGTATCGTCCTTTCTCAGTCGTTCCATCGCTGTCATGATTAAGGAAAGCCTTTCGGCTATTTTATGATACTCTGCGGCAAGCTCTGCTTTTTGTTCAAGAAAGAATTGACTCATTTTTTCCTTGTCATCATAAACGGGTAATATCTCTCCTATCATTGAAAGGGAAAATCCCATATTTTTCAGGGTATTGATACGCCCCATAACAAGAAGCTGCTGTTCTTCATAGTAGCGATAACCTGTAAACTCATCCGTTTTGACAGGTTTGAGCAAACCTATTTTATCATAATGCCGCAACATACGCACACTTACCATTGACAGCTTTGAAAAATCACCTATTTTCAGCATACAGTCCCTCCGAGGGTTTATTTTTTGAGCTCGATTTAATTATACAGTCTGACACAATGGCAGAGTCAATACCCTAAAACAAATTTTTATAAAATATTGTCAATTTCAAATCAACCCACATTTTTGCAGCTTGCTTTCTATCAGTTGAATTTTCATATCTTCAAAAACCCTGATGGATTTTTGTTTAACTCTTGTAAAAATAATGGATTTATGTTATAATGAGTTTGTTTGTATTGATGATTGTGAACATAACAATTTCCGATATGAACCATCAAAATGACTAACTTTGATTAAATGAAAGGATTGTAACGGATGTACAAGATAGTCAGAAAAAAAGAACTTAATCCAACCGTGACTCTCATGGAAATTGAAGCTCCGCTGATTGCTAAAAAAGCTGAGCCCGGCCAGTTTATTATTTTCAGGGCAAAAGAGGACAGCGAGCGTGTGCCCCTGACGATTGCCGATTTTGACAGAGAAAAGGGTACTGTAACCATTATTTTTCAGATTGTCGGCGGAGCTACTATTGAGCTCAATACATTAAACGAGGGCGACAGCCTTCATGATTTCGTCGGTCCTCTCGGACAGCCGAGCGAAACAGACGGACTGAAAAAAGTTGCTGTTGTCGGCGGCGGTGTGGGCTGCGCCATAGCATATCCTATCGCTAAAAAGCTGCATAACCTCGGCTGTGAGGTACACAGCATCGTTGGCTTTAGAAACAAAGATCTTGTCATTCTTGAGGACGAGTTCAAAGCTGTCAGTTCACAGCTCCGTATCATGACAGATGACGGCAGCTACGGCACAAAGGGTCTTGTTACCAATGCGCTGGAAGAGCTGATCAAGGAAGGCAACCAGTATGATGAGGTTATCGCTATCGGTCCTGTGATCATGATGAAGTTTGTAGCACAGCTGACAAAGAAATACGATATCAAAACGATCGTCAGCATGAACCCGATTATGATAGACGGCACAGGAATGTGCGGCGGCTGCAGACTGACTGTCGGCGGAGAAACCAAATTCGCCTGTGTTGACGGCCCCGATTTTGACGGTCATCTTGTTGATTTTGATGAAGCTATGCACAGAGGCACCATGTACAAAGAGTTTGAGACACACGCTCGTGAGGCTTCATGCAATCTGCTGAACAAGGAGGTTAAGTGAAATGGCTGTAAAAAGAAATATGGATCCGAAAAAATGTCCTATGCCTGTTCAGGATCCCGAAGTAAGAAGAAATAATTTTGACGAGGTTGCTCTCGGCTATACTTATGAAATGGCTGTCACAGAGGCTGCACGCTGCCTTAACTGTAAAAACAAACCGTGCAGAAGTGCCTGCCCTGTTCAGATTGACATTCCTGCCTTTATCGAAAGAGTCGCAAACGAGGATATCGAAGGCGCTTATCAGATCATCTCCCAGTCAAGCTCACTTCCCGCAGTCTGTGGACGTGTCTGCCCGCAGGAGAACCAATGCGAGGGCAAATGTGTCAGAGGTATCAAGGGCGAGCCTGTCGGCATCGGCAGACTGGAAAGATTCGTTGCGGACTATCATCGTGAGCACAGCACAGAAAAACCTGCCGTTCCCGAACCGAACGGTCACAAGGTAGCCGTTATCGGCGCAGGTCCGAGCGGTCTGACGGCTGCCGGCGATCTTGCAAAGCTCGGCTACAAGGTCACAATATACGAAGCACTTCATCTTGCCGGCGGCGTTCTTGTTTACGGTATTCCCGAATTCAGACTTCCGAAGATCATTGTTCAGAAGGAAATCGACAACCTGAAAGCGATCGGCGTTGATGTTGAAACCAATATGGTAATCGGCAAGGTACTCACCATAGATGAGCTTTTCGAGATGGGAAATGAAGCTGTCTACATTGGAAGCGGCGCCGGTCTCCCCCGCTTTATGAATATTCCGGGTGAAAGCCTGAAGGGTGTGTATTCCGCTAACGAATACCTTACCCGTATCAATCTGATGAAGGCTTATAAAGAGGGCAGCAAAACACCTATCAAGCACAGCAAGAAAGTTGCTGTTGTCGGCGGCGGCAATGTTGCGATGGACGCTGCACGCTCAGCTAAGAGAATGGGTGCCGAGGAGGTATATATCGTATACCGCCGTGGCATGGAAGAGCTTCCTGCCCGTAAAGAAGAAGTGGAACACGCTGAGGAGGAAGGCATTATCTTCAAAACACTTACCAACCCTGTTGAGGTCATTGGCAATGAAGCCGGCGAAGTCAGCGGAATCAAATGCGTTGAGATGGAGCTGGGAGAGCCTGACGCAAGCGGCAGACGCAGACCTATCGTTAAAGAGGGCAGCGAATTTGTTCTTGAGGTTGACACAATGATCATGTCAATCGGTACAAGCCCGAATCCGCTCATCAGAAGCACAACTCCGGGTCTTGACACAAACAAGCACGGCTGTATCATCACAGACGGAGATGACGGTCTTACCACCCGTGAGGGCGTTTATGCCGGCGGCGATGCTGTCACAGGTGCGGCTACGGTTATCCTTGCAATGGGAGCTGGCAAGGCTGCTGCAAAAGCAATTGACAAATACATTCAGGAGAAAAATGCCTGATAATCGGTTATGATAAAAATCAAAGGGATCAGCTGAATCCGGTTCAGCTGATCCCTTTCTTTATGTTCTTTTATTTCAATTTAACTTTTGCGCCTTGCAGCACAAGCCATCTTCTGATCTCTTCAGCCTCTTCTTTGCTGACAGAGTATTTTACAGTCAAAGGAAGATTTTTCAGCTTTTCATTTGCTTCATTAATGCTGATATTCATTATCTGGCTTACTGCTTTGACCACCTTAATTTTTGAGAAGCCGATTGAAGTGACAAGAACCGAAAACTTATTCTTTTTGATGGGAGCAAATCTAATGTCCATAAAGTCATCATACTCATCATAGTATTCTAATGCCCTGAATATCAGGTTATTATCCGCAAATTCATTCTGATAAAGTGCAGATCCGATAACATCCTCCAGAAGCTGACGGGTGTAGGCAAACTCCAGACCGTTTTCAAGCACAAAATCAGGAAAAACTTCCTCATCATCTTCCGTAACGCTCGCATAATCCTCTATGTAGCAGACAGAGTCAAGAGTTAATTTTTCATCTGCTGAATATATACACCAGCCATCGGGATGATGCAAATAGTATTCGCTGTCGTTCAGCATTTTTCTTCTGATATCATCTATGATTCTGCGGAATGTATAGGGTCTGCGGAATTCCAGCATCGAAAATCACCTTCTATAAAAATACGGCAGCATCGGTTTTTCCGCTGCTGCCGTTAAGTATCGAAACAAGTCAAAGCTCAACGAGCTTGCAACTTCCATTTCTTTACCAAATATTAGACTGCTCTTGTAACCTTGCCTGAACGCAGACAACGGGTGCATACATTAACTCTCTTGGGTGTGCCGTTTACGATAGCCTTAACCTTAACGACATTCGGCTTCCAAGTTCTGTTAGAGCGTCTATGTGAGTGAGAAACCTTTATACCGAAGGTTACTCCCTTATTGCAAATTTCACACTTTGCCATGACTGCACCTCCTTAGGGTGATGAAGGATAGCCTTCAAATTTAATGGTAGACAAGTAATGTTAAATTACTTAACCTCTACCTCTGCGCCAACCTCAGCAAGCTTAGCCTTGATAGCTTCAGCATCATCCTTGCTGACAGCTTCCTTAAGTGTCTTCGGAGCCTCGTCTACGAGAGCCTTAGCGTCCTTCAGACCAAGACCTGTGATCTCACGAACAACCTTGATAACCTTGATCTTCTCAGCACCTGCGCTCTTGAGAATAACGTCAAACTCTGTCTTCTCGGCAGCAGCAGCAGCGCCCTCAACCGGAGCAGCAACAGCAACTGCAGCAGCTGCTGATACGCCGAACTCGTCCTCTACTGCGTGTACAAGCTCTGAAAGCTCAAGAACTGTAAGACCCTTTAATTCTTCAACAATATTTGTAACCTTTTCTGATGCCATGGTAATTTACCTCCAATAAAAATTAGTAAGCATGAATTAAGCTTCAGCCGGAGCTTCTGCCGGTGCAGCCTCTGCTGCCGGTACTTCTTCACCGCTCTTGTCAACAATAGCCTGTACAGCTCTTGCGAAAGATGCGATCGGTGCCTGGAATGCTCCGAGAACATTTGCGAGGAGAACCTCTCTGCTCGGAAGCTTTGCAAGGCTCTGGATCTTCTCAAGACTAATAACCTCATTATCAAGATAGCCTGTCTTGACTGCAAAAGTCTTATGTCCGTCAGCAAACTTCTGAAGAATACGAGCTGCTGCTACATAATCATCCTCGCTTGTTGCGATTGCAGATGTTCCGTTGAGTACGCCCTCAACACCATCAAGTCCTGCCTTCTCAGCTGCACGCTTTATGAGTGTGTTCTTAACAACTGTGTATTTAACACCGGATTCACGGAGTTCCTTACGAAGCTTTGTATCGTCCTCAACAGTAATACCCTCGTAATTAACGATAATACCTGCAACAGAACCCTGAATTCTTTCAGCGAGATCATCAACGATCTTCTGCTTTTGCTCTAAAACCTTCTGACTTGGCAAAACAATTCACCTCCTTGAAATATGACGCAAAAAGCGCCCTCCCATTTCCGAGAAGGCGCAGAAATTACACTAAAATAATTACAAACGCATACCTCGGCAGGCGGGAAACCCTTTATGCTTAAAAGCACCTGCTGTCTTTGGTCAACAGCAATATTTATAATACCACACCGAAGTGCGTATGTCAAGTGTTTTTTTCTAAAATCAAACGGAACCGCTGATTTTGGACGGGTTGATCTTTACTGCCGGTCCCATTGTGGTTGCAACAGCACAGGATCTGATGTACTGACCCTTTGCAGCAGCCGGCTTAGCCTTGATAATAGCACCGATAAGAGCATCAAAGTTTTCGTTGATCTTATCTGTACCGAATGAAACCTTGCCGATCGGGCAGTGAATGATATTTGTCTTATCAAGACGATACTCGATCTTACCTGCCTTAGCTTCTTTGATAGCCTTAGCAATGTCAGGTGTAACTGTGCCTGCCTTCGGGTTAGGCATAAGACCTCTCGGACCGAGAACCTTACCCAGACGGCCGACAAGACCCATCATATCAGGTGTTGTGATCAGCACGTCAAAATCCAGCCAGCCTTCGCTCTGGATCTTGGTGGTAAATTCCTCTGCGCCCACATATTCAGCTCCTGCTTCCTGAGCCTTCTGAACATTGTCGCCCTTGCAGATTGCAAGAACTCTTACCTGCTTGCCTGTACCGTTCGGAAGAACGATAGCGCCTCTGACCTGCTGATCAGCATGACGTGAATCAACGCCAAGCTTTACATGAAGCTCAACGGTTTCGTCAAACTTATCGGTACCTGTTTTCAGACAAACATCAATCGCTTCTTTAGCGTCATAAGCTTTTGTCTTGTCGATAAGCTTTGCAGCATCGACATATTTCTTACCGTGTTTCATTGTTTTCCTCCCTATTGAGTGGTAAAATCGGATTCAGTTTCCTCCCACTTGGGTCATTAATCTACTACTTCGATACCCATTGAGCGGGCTGTACCTGCGATCATTGAGACAGCAGCCTCAATTGTAGCGGCATTAAGATCCGGCAGCTTCTGCTCGGCGATCTTCTGTACCTGCTCTTTTGTGATCTTAGCGACCTTTTTCTTGTTAGGTTCACCCGAAGCTGTTTCAATTCCGCAAGCCTTCTTTATCAGAACTGCTGCGGGCGGGGTTTTTGTTACAAAAGTAAACGAACGGTCTGCATAAACTGTGATTACAACAGGAATTATAAGACCTGCATCGTTCTTTGTGCGCTCATTGAATTCCTTTGTGAACGCACTAATGTTTACACCGTGCTGACCTAATGCAGGACCAACCGGCGGCGCCGGGGTTGCTTTGCCGGCAGGTATCTGAAGCTTTATCAAGCCTGTTACCTTCTGAGCCATTTTTTTGCACCTCCAAAATTCGTGGTAAATGTCGGAGCGATATCAGAATTTGTCGCTTCCTCCCACCAGGGATACTGATCCCTCTATAATAACGGATAACCCGTTATTAACCTGTTTTTCCTGTCAGTCTGCCATTTCAACATCTGTTGCTGACAGATCAACAGGTATCCTGCGCCCGAACATATTTCCTATGACGGTCACAGTATTGTTTTCTTCATCGACTGATTCGACTACGCAGACAGGATCCTCGAACGGACAATACTGACCGATGATGCGGACGGTATCACCTGCCTTGAACTTTGATCTGAATTCTGCCGGAGCATCCTTCTCGTCACCTTCAAGACCCAGCTCCCTTACTTCCTCTTCAGACAAAGCAGGCGGAGCATTGTGGACAATTGAGCCGGCAACCTTTTCGGTTGCGTTCATTGAGTTAAGACCGACAAAGCCTGTGCAGCCTCTTACAGATCTAACCACATTCTGATTATCGTCAGACATGATCATTTTTATAAATACATAGCTCGGAAATATTTTAAATTCCGTAATAACTTCTGTATCCTCTTCAATGTAGTCGCCGTTCTCGTCTTTTTTGAACTTTCCGTCCTTGCCCTTGACCTTCTTTTTGACGATCTCACGCACTTTCTCGATCGGAATGACGACATCCTTGATCTGATCCTGCAAGCCCATATTTTCCACTTTTTGTTTTAGTGTTGTGAGTACCTTGTTCTCGTATCCGGAATATGTATGAACGATATACCATTTTGCCTCAGCGGCGGTTTCGGAAGTATTTTCAACTGCATTGCTGATGGTTGCTTCCTCACCTGTAATCTGGTCATTGAACATAGTATCTCCTCCGTATTACGAATCAATTTCCCGCAACATTCATCACAAGTCCGAACAGCTTCTGAAGACCGAAGTCCAGACCGAAGATCACCGCACCGACAATCAGCATTGCCAGAAGCACCAGACCCATATTTCTGAAGGTTGTCTTCGGGGTCGGCCATACGATCTTCTTTATCTCGCTTTTGGTATCACGGAAGAACTTAGCAATGCCCTTGCCCATTCTTACGAAAACATTGGGCTTTTTTTCAGGAGCTTTTTTCTTTGCCATAGTAATCCTCCGTTCAATTACTTAGTCTCTTTGTGCAGAGTATGCTTTTTGCAGAATCTGCAGTACTTGTTCATCTCAAGTCTGTCGGGATCGTTTTTCTTGTTTTTCATTGTGTTGTAGTTGCGCTGTTTGCACTCTGTGCAGGCTAGTGTTATTTTTACTCTCATGTCGGCACCTCCCGGTATTTCGGAATAATTTAGCCTCCCTCAAAAAGGCACAAAAAAATAAACCCCTTCTGAGGTATAATAACTATACCACATCCGGAGCTTATTGTCAAGTCTTTTTTACCTCATTATTGCAATTTTATTTTGCTCTTTTATTTTGCTTACCTGTTATTCAGCGTATCGGTAATATAGCTTCTTGTCTTTTTCGGTTTTTCTGGTTTGATCTTCTTTCCTCTGAGCTTTCTTGCGGCTTTGGCGATTTTTTTATTGTTGTCTTCAAATGCCGAAATAAGGACTTCAAATTTTTCGTCGCTTTCGACACAATTAAGCAAAAGATAAGTGATAATACCCTTTGTGTCGAGGTCGCCCGCCTTATAGATTGCTGCAAGTCCGGCAGATATCTTCTCCAGCTTGCCCTGATTCGACTTTTCCGCCAGTTCTTTGAATCTCGGAACGATTTTTTCCTCTGCAAAGGTAATCCCTCTGAAATCCTCATAATGAGCCTTCTCATAAGCGATCTCTTCCTTCAGCTCCGGAAAATATGTCACCAGTCTGTTGGCAAGGAAAAGAGGATTGACTGTGTTTTCTCCATCCTTTTTACGCTTTTTCTGTTTCTGCTGCGCCGCCGTCTGCTTTGGCCCTCTGATAGTTTCGGCAAAGTCATCGCCGATGCTTTCGGCTTCTCTGCTGCCGTCTGTTTCGGGGTCATAAAGCCATGTGGCAAGCGTTCTCCAGTCGTTGTCAGGTTCTCCGTCGGACAAACCACATGAGCGGAGTACCAGTCGTTTATTCTGATATGTATATACAATACTGTATGCAATGTCTTCACCGATATAAAGCGCTGTAAGCTCCTTATCAGTCTGAGCGACATTTTCCTTGTTATATCCTTTCTGAAGAAGCGGCTGCTCCGCTCTGTTGATAATAACATCAAAAGCATTTTTCATTTCCATCCGAAAATCTCTCCTTCCATTCACTTTACGAATATAATAATGATTATATCACGGAGCGCCTCAAAACACAACATAAATTTTCAGCCGGCACCTTTTCTCCGCAGCAGCGGACAAGTGCCGGCATCTGATCATTAACGGAACATATCCTGCATACTTTCAAGAACATTTTCAACAGTTCCGATTGCCTTTGAAACCTTCTTCTTGTTTTTACGGCTGTCCCTCATCACAACGGAGCTTACAATTCCTACCATAACGCCTGCCGCAAGGCCTGCTCCCACTCCCTTGAACATAGACATTGTATTTCTTGACATGACAATAAACCTCCATATCACTATTATTGCTTTTACTGCCGTTCGGCTCATAATTCTACCCGCTTTCAAATTGTTATTTCGGCTTGTCAGCAGAGCTGATCCGAACGCTGACCGTCTTTACAACAATATTGTTTCCTTATCAGATGATAATCATACCCGAATTTCCAAAATAAAATTATAGTCACACTTAACAATATTTTAATCAAATTTTCGTATGTTTTGGACAACTAACTGTTTTTTGGCTCAGAACATTGATTTTTTCCATCTTTTGTTTGACAAACAGGAAAACAATGGTTATAATCATATTAAGTTAAATGTCTGTGACATTATTACTTGTAGTATATACATGACTTAATTTTTTGAAAGAGGGAAATTTATCATGGCAAGAACAAAGAAAGCTGAGAAGGCAACCGAGGTTAAGGAAACAGCAGCTGAAGTAAAGACTGAAAAGACAGAAACCAAACCGGCTAAGACAGCTAAGGCTGAAACCAAGACCGAGACTAAGCCGGCTGCTAAAACAACAAAAGCAGCTAAAGAAACAATCAAATACACAATCGAATTCGGCGGCAAAAATGTTACTGCAGAGTCCATTGTTGATTCTATCAAGGAAGCATACAAGGCAGAAGGCAATACTGCTGCCATCAAGACACTTGAGGTTTACATCCAGCCCGAAAACGGTGTTGCTTACTATGTAATCAACGGTGTCGGAGAAGGCAAGAGCGTGAATTTCTGATTCACAGGCTGATTGTTTTTCGGCAGTTCTGAAAACAGCGTATTTTCGTATATTACGGAAATACGCTGTTTTTTATAGTCAACGACACTAATTAACCCCTATTACAATCGGGGCTTTGTCCCAACCCCCACCAGTGCTTCTCGCCCTGGA
The DNA here is from genome assembly GCA_017475765.1 of Clostridia bacterium. Taxonomy (GTDB): domain Bacteria; phylum Bacillota; class Clostridia; order Oscillospirales; family Acutalibacteraceae; genus UBA1213. Next base: position 65,473 of record JAFVEY010000017.1, read on the forward strand.
TCCGAATGTTTTAATAGGGATTTTTTAATTTCGTTTACTATAACTATAAACCGACAAATAAACGAACAAATGCAAAAAACAGAAGGGGATACAAACATTACACAGACTACTGATTAAGATATTTCAGATATTTGATGTTATAAGCCGGCTCTATGCTGTAAACATAAAGCAATTTTTCATCGGGAGAATAGAAACCGCAGGAAAAGCCTACCGCATAGAGCGGTGTCCTTGGGTCTGTTCCGTCTGTATAATATACACCGTTCTGATAACTTTCCTCCTGTGAGCTTTCGTCATCGGCAGTATTTTTTCCGATACTTTTCCTGTCCTCTTTAATATTGAAAGCAAACTTTTTTTTGAATTCTGCAGTTTTGTCAATAAAGATATATCTGTGGTCGGAATTTTCATTGAGTTTTGTCAGCGTGAGCCTTGCCTTATCAATATCAGTATCGGGAAGAACCGAAGCGTAATCTGTAAAATTCATATATTTTGATGAAACAGGCGAATAATTCCAGTTTGCAGCAGTATTTTTTTCAAAATTATCGGCTTCATCGTCATCAAAGCTGACAATGATAAATTCCTCAACTGTTCCGTCACTATGCGTTTCAGTTATGCTGTCAACGAGCATAAATTCAGGCAGATCGTCAATTTCCAGCGCATTTTTGATCATATTCCTGTTGTAATCATATTCATGCGAACAAGAACAGCCGAAAATACATAATACAAAAACCATCACAGATAATGCAAAACCGTATTTTTTCTTCATAGTACCCCTCCGCCCTGTTTTTTATAAAGACAACTTTAATCCCCCATTTTTACTGTGTCCTGATTTCATTATACCATATTCCAAGCAGAAAGTCATTACATTTTCTATGTGCCGATTTTATCCAATCAGTATCCAAACAATATAAAATGCATTCATAACAAAAAAATTATTTAAATATACAATTTGTTATTGATTATAAAATCAAATTATGCTAAAATGAATATAAATAATTCCAAAAAGTATACATTATTGTATATTTTTATCCAAATCTCAAAAGGAGGAAAAAATTTACATGGTTAAGCATATAGTCCTTTGGAAAATCCGTGATGACAACGACAAGCAAAATAATGTCAGCAGAATCGTCAGCGAGCTTAGCGCTCTGGTAGGTAAGATTGACGGTCTTGTCAGCATGGAGCTCGGATATAACTTCAACATAGCTTCGGAATATGATGTTATTCTTTATGCAGCATTCAAAAACGCTTCCGCTTTGAAGTTTTATCAGAATCATCCCGAACACGTCAAATGCAAACAGTTTATTCAGTCGGTAACAGAATCCCGTACAGCAGTCGATTATTTCTACGAAGAAGGTGTGACGGCTGCACGTCCGTTTGATCAGGTTCCCGATGCGCCGTCAGACCCTGTGGAGGAATCGGCAGCGGTAAAAGCTGCGGCTGCTTCCGCAGCAGTCAACACCGCTGTATCTCATACTAAGAAGCCGGCTGTTCCTGCCGCTCCTACCCCTGTACAGCCGGAAAAACCGATTTCATCCAAACCCCAGATCAATATTGAGGTTCCTTCTCAGGAACCCACACCTGCTCCAGCTCCTGCGGTGAAACCATTTGCTCCAAAGACCGAGATCAATGTTGAGGTTCCTTCTCAGGAACCCACACCTGCTCCGGCTCCTGCGGTAAAACCATTTGCTCCAAAGACCGAGATCAATGTTGAGGTTTCTTCTCAGGAATCCGCACCCACTACGTCTCCGGCTGCTCCGATACATTTTGATGATGTACCCCCTGCCGCTCCCATGCGTTTTGACGATGCACCTCCTGCCGCTCCCATGCGCTTTGACGATGCACCTCCTGCCGCTCCCATGCGCTTTGACGATGCACCTCCTGCCGCTCCCATGCGTTTTGACGATGCACCTCCTGCCGCTCGCATGCGTTTTGACGATGCACCTCCTGCTGCTCCCATGCGTTTTGACGATGCACCTCCTGCCGCTCCGGCAGCAGCTGTTTCAGCTCCTACTCCCGTGAAATCAGCTTCAAAACCGATTGAACCGATTCCGAAGCCTGCTGCTCCTGCACCGGCACAACCTCCTAAGGCAGAAAAACCAAGAGGATTCTTTGGCAAGAAACACTCCGATATTCAGGTTACTCCTTTGGAACAGAGGAATGATACATGGACTTGCCCCAACTGCGGAAAGGTAATGCCTAAATATGTTGGTACTTGCGGATGCGGTGAACCTCAGCC
>JAFVEY010000018.1 GCA_017475765.1 Clostridia bacterium
ACCTCTTGCTTCACCTCTTGCTTCACCTCTTGCTTCACTTTCTTTTCTTACAGCGATATCATACTGTTCACGCTGAGCCTGCTCATCAAATAAATCTGACAACATAGTTACTACCTCCTGTTTGTGTTGATTAAGAAAATCGGTCAGATAGCCTTTTTCAAGGCATATTCTTATGGTTTCCCCGATACATTCAAGTTTATTGCCGTAAATCTTACGCTGTTCGTCATAGACCTTGCTGAACCCTATATACTGCCCGTAAATCGTATTGCTTTCAGGCTGTCTGAGTATCTTCACCCTGACATCAAGCGGTGCATCTCCATCAAAGTAATCATCCTTGAACGATATTTCATCCGGAAACTCTTTATTACCTGTATAAACGACATACAATTCCGGCTTCGGAAGCGTTACTCTTTTAGAGGTATGTTCACTCTGCTGTGTTTCTTTCAGATATCGCCGATAGCTTTCCGAAATGTAGAACAATATACGGAGTGTCAGATTTTCCGTCCATCTGCTTTGTGCTTCAAAAAGAAGAATATACTTTGCTTTGCCGTTGGCGTTTACGATAAAGCCAAGATCGTTGTAAATATCATTGACCAACACCGTCTGTAATGTTTCAAGCTGAATATCATTGACGGTTGTGTCTGTATCTTCGGGATGAAGCTCTTTATACAGATCAAAAACATTATTCACATCTTTAAAAAGCCTTGTAAAAACACTATCTTTGGTTTTATGTCTGGCAGTTCTGTCATCTGTTAATGTTATATCTTCCATCGGTATCACCCTCTTGACACTATTATAGTATGATTCTCCCTTTATTTCAACACCATTATCAAATTTTGACTGTATTCAGGCAATCTGCCCGTTCAGTTATCACTCAAAAAGACAGACTCGCACAGAAAACCATTTCCGGGTAATTGTTTTTTCCTTTTTTAATTTTGCTCATTGATGCTATGTATAAAAAAAGGCATACGGGGCATAATTTCAGAAACAATATAACAATATTATGATGGGAGGAAAAACATGAATTACAGAACCGATCTTGCACTTGAAGCGCATGAGCTAAGCGGAGGAGGAAAAGACGGTATTATCTGCAGCTCAGAAAAAGCCGGACAGCTTCGCATACACAAAATGCACATTACAACCGAACAAGCTGCCGAACGGCTCGGCAAGCCCACAGGAAGGTATATTACGCTGGAGGGTCTTCCGCTGACCGATAACTTCCGTGATGTCAAAAAACAAATAGAAACCATCGGCAATGAGATCTATCCCCTTTTGCCTGTTGACGGAACCATCCTTGTCATCGGCATCGGCAATGCGGATATCACGCCTGATTCTCTGGGTCCGAAAAGCGCCGATACTGTCATTGCAACAAGACATATCAGCGGTGAGATCGCCCGCTCCGCAGGTCTTGACGGACTTCGTCCGACCGCAGTTCTGTCGCCTGGTGTGCTCGGACAGACCGGTATTGAAGTCGGAGAAATCATTCTGTCGCTTGCCGAATCAATCCATCCGTCCGCCGTCATTGCCATTGATGCTCTCGCTTCAAGAAGTCTTTCTCACCTCGGAAAAACCATCCAACTTTCTGACAGCGGCATTGCGCCGGGTTCGGGAATAGGAAATAACCGGCTCAAACTCAGCCGTGAAACGCTGGGAATTCCGGTGGTTGGAATAGGAATGCCCACAGTTGTTGATTGCACCACTTTGGCGGCTGATCTTCTGGGAGAAAATGCCGACAGTACGGATATATCGGAAATTGACGGCAATCTCATGGTAACGCCGAGGGAAATAGATCTGCTCACGGAAAGAGCATCAAAACTCATCGGAATGGCAGTCAACTGTGCGATCCAGCGCAATTACAGCTTTGAAGAGCTTGCCGCACTTGTCTGATCATGCCGAACCGCATACACGAATAATATCCTCGAAATACTCATATACTTTACCAATGCCCGATAGGAGGTAAAGCGGTGGGAATCAACAAAGGATTATTGCGGAAATTAGGATTATCGGCGGTTGCGGCAGCTCTTATCATGACGGCAGCGGTATGCACCGCACTAAGAATCAGCAGAGCGGGAATTCTGGATTCGCTTGATCTGCTTGCAGCAGAAGCCGTCATGCCGCAAGGAAATCATGAATATTACCGTCCTGCAGATAATGAGCCTGAGGTTTCAAAGTCTCAAAGCCCGAAAAAGGAAGTAAATGAAACTGAAAAAAGCGAAAGCAGTATTGAAGCGGAAACGTCCGAATCCTCGGCTTTGGTCACACAAAACGAATTCAAATCAATGATCCCGACAGCCGAAGAATTAGCCGCTTATGAAAAAGAGCATGAAGGTGAGGAAACCTATCCGGTGATAGAATTTACGTCCACTCAGGGAAATATCGCTTACGGGGGCGTTCAGGTAAAAAATTCATCCTCTGCCGACATTAATATCAAAGAGGAACTGGAAGGAAAATTAGGTTTTGAACTGACGGAAACCAATCAGCCGCAGGTGCTGATATATCATACACATACATCCGAAAGCTTTCTTTTATATGACACAGGATATTACTATGAGAGCTTTTACCCCAGAAGCACCGACCCCACGCAAAACGTATGCGCTGTCGGAGAAGAAATCACAAAACAGCTCAATGCCGCCGGAATTGTTACCATTCACGACACAACCAGCCATGACTATCCCAGTTACAGCGGATCCTATTACCGAAGCTATGACACCGTAAGCGAATATCTCAAAAAATATCCGTCTATCAAAGTCGTTCTGGACATTCACCGTGACGGCATCGGCTCCGAAACACAGCGTTCAAAACCCGTTTTTACCGTCAACGGAAAAAAAGCGGCTCAGATAATGATTCTTGCCGGTTATAATTATGACGGCAGCGATGAATTCAAGGATTGGGAATATAATCTCCGGTTTGCACTCCAAATACAGAAAACGGCACAGGAAAAATATCCCGACATGGTTCGACCGCTCAATTTCGGTGATTTTATGTATAATATGAATATCAATACCGGTTCCCTGCTGATAGAGATCGGCGCAGATTCCAATACCCTTGAGGAAGTCCGCTACACAGGCTATCTTCTCGGAGAGGTGCTGACGGATGTACTCAGGAAGAATACAAAAGGCTAATATTATGACAGGAAACAGCAATAGTAATATTCCGCTGAAATTTACAGCAGCAGCCGGTCATTTTTCTGATATTATGACACTTTTACATGGAATAAAATTTTGTTATAATATTGTTACCATATAAAAAAAATCAGGAATGTTTTGTCCGATATATTGGCGGTGAATTGAATGAAAAAATTAAAATATATATTGGCTGCCGTTCTTTCTGCTGCAATTCTTTTGTCATTTCCGGCTTTGGTCTATGCAGAAGAATCTGTACCTGCCGAAAGCATAACGGAGCCGTCAGCAGAGGAACCATCCCTCTCAGAGCCTGAGCCCGAACCTCAGCCCGAACCGGAACCGAGTTATATGCCGGAACCCGAACCGGAGCCAAGCTATGCGCCGGAACCTCAGCCGAGCTACGAACCCGAACCGGAACCGAGTTATGAACCGGAGCATGAACCACAGCCAAGCTATGCGCCAGAACCTAGTTATAAACCGGAGCCGAGCTATGAACCCGAACCGAGTTATGAACCCGAACCATCCTATTACTATGAACCGGAGCCGAGTGCATACGAAGAGAGCAGCGCCGAAGAAAGCAAAGCACAGAATATTGCCGACCCGTTTGGAGCAATCAAAGCTGCCGAAATTCTGATTCCCTCCGACAGACCCGGCTACAAAGCTCCCGAAGAAAGCTCTGCCGCCGAAAGCTCCGAAAGCGATCATTCTGCAGCGGCGGCTGTCATAAACGGCGACAGTCAGCTGTTAAGCTCTCCGCCCGTTCCCTCCGATGAGCCATCCGCTCCTGTTCCCTACAATCAGCAAAGCGACAGCAATTCAGTTCTGATCGGCATCATCTTCTGGTCAGTCATAGGCGTTATCGTAACGACTGTACTGATTGTAATCCTGAATTTCAAGGGTGACAACAGCGAATTTGCCTTCAGCAGAAAGCGTTATCATAAAGGCGAAAACCGCACAAGCGGTCTTGCCGGAAAATACAAGATCAATTAAACGAGGTGTGCGGCACTTTTGGTGCAGCACACCTCTATTCATTCCGAATATCACTCATAAAGCTATCATATTCGTTTTTTGCCTTATCTATGATGGAGCAGCCGCAGCAATTCAATAGGATAATAAGCACTAAAATTAAATCAAAAGCAGAATCTGTTTCAATATAAACATGAATATACTCCATATCAGAAAATTCCGATTTTAAACTGCTGATAAATTCCCCATACTGATCAGCCCATAGACGAGCTCTCACAGAAAAGAAAATGAAAATAACGGCAATAATAACAATTAATATGATTATTACCAACGCCATTTTTAAAATTTTGTTTGATTTTTTCATATTGGAAATTTCTCCCGATATTCTTATTTTTAAATGATTCTTTTCATATTCTCGAAATTTCTATTCGCATTCCCTCAAAATAAAGTTCCGCAGGTGCTTGACAACGATTTGATTAAATTATATGATAAATATGAATAGTTTATTTTTGTCGAAAAGTCTTTGCAGGAATCAATATTATATGTATGATATATTTTTATACAGGGGGACAATCTTATGAGTCAGAAACAGATCATTATCAGAATAGGCAAGGACGGCACCATTAAAGCCGAAACCAAAAATATCAAGGGAAAAAAATGCCTTGGCTATCTTACCGCCGTTGAGGCATTAACACAGGCAAGAACAGTCGATTCCGAATTTACTTCCGAATATTACGAGCAAACTGAATTCATCCAAACGACACAAAATGATACGGTCAAAACGGAGGTAAATTAAATGGCAGAAGTCAATAAATACGGCACCGGCCGGAAATTACTCAGTTCATTATGGGTTCTGCTGTCGTTTGTATTTCTGGGATGGATCGGCATTATTATTGCAGGAGCCACCTCCAACACCAAAAAGTGGACATTAGAAGGGATCATCTATTGCCTTGTTCTTAATATCATTGCCATTATAACCATTGCTCTGGATCTTATGGAAGCCTTTTTGACCCTCGCATTTGCCTACTGGCTTATCACCGTGATCAGGTCGTTTGTCATACTGCCAAATTATCACTTACGCAGAGAACAGAAAATCAACCAAATCGGTCAAGGGAAAAATTATATTCAACAGCCGCCTTATGCAAATTTACCAAACGGCAGGATGTCTCCTGCTGCCATCGCAATGATGCAATATCAGGCACGTACGGGCGCACCGCCTGTGCCGCCGCAGAATGGCTATAACGGTCAGCCTGTGCCGCCCCCGAATCAGTATAATCCCTCTGTCACCTATCCACCACAGCCCTCCTCTGCACAGCAGTACAGCCCCTCCTACCCTCAGTCCGTACCCTACCCTGCTGCACAGACGCCGATCCCGCAGCAAAATGACAAACTCACATCCGCTGACGACCACCAGCTCATTGATATCAACCTCTGCTCAGAAGAGGAAATGGCAAAGCTGCCCGGCATCAGCATTATCATGGCAAAAAAAGCAGCAGAATACAGAACCCGCAGCGGCGGCTTTAAATCTGTTGATGAGTTTTTCGATTTTCTTGCGCTTAAGCCGCATTTTATCATACAAGTACAGCCGCTTGTCAGATGTACCCCCCCTTCCGGTAATAACCCTGCCAGCAAGGACAGAACCGGACGAATTCTTGATATTTAGCCATGCTTAATATTCACAGAATACTGAGAAAAACAAAAGCAGAAGGTCCCGGCACACGCTTCTGTGTATGGCTGCAGGGCTGCTCACGGCATTGTGACGGCTGCTTTGCCTTTCAGACATGGAGCCACGAGCCGAATATCCTGATGACGCCTGACGAGCTTACACAGCAGATATTGTCTGAAAAGGAAATTGAGGGCATTACGGTTCTCGGTGGGGAGCCATTTGAACAGGCCGGGGAGCTTTCCAAGGTGATTACGGCTGTTCACCAAAAGCTGTCTGTGATCGTGTTCACAGGATTCACCGCAGAGCAGCTTCATTCTCTGCACGACCCTTATACCGAGCTGATACTCCAAAACACAGATGTACTCATAGACGGCGCTTATATAAAAAATCAGCGGAGCTTTGACCGTCCTATGGTCGGTTCCGCCAATCAGAATTTTATTTTTCTGACAGACAGATATACTTTTGAGGATTTTCCGCCCAATACCGTTGAAATAAGAATCAGACAAAACGGAAAAATAGAAATGAACGGAATGGGCGACTTTGAAGAAATTGCAAGGAGGTTCAAAGAAAAAAATGAGCTTTAATGAAAATACGGTTATTTCCCTCTCAAATCTATTCAAGGCACGGTTCCCGTATGTTTATATCAATACATGGGAAGAACAAAGAGCCTGTGATCTGATCAGCTACATAGCTGAAAATGAATATTACATCAAATTCAAACGAATGGTTTATATTTGGACTCAGACCGACGGAATGATCTGCAAAGAAAACGGAAAGGTACACAAGGATGCTGCCAATCCTGTAAAGGCACTTGATTTTGTCAAAAACTGCAGCGAAGACGCCATATTCATCTTCAAGGATCTTCATGTGTTTCTTGGCGCCGGCAACAGACCTGCCGACCATACGCTTATCCGCAAAATGAGAGATATCATCCTGAATCTGAAAGAAAGTCCAAACCGAAAGAACATTGTTCTGATTGCACCCGAACTTATCATTCCCGAAGATATGCAGAAAGAAATTTCCGTTTTTGAATTTCCGCTTCCGGAAGTGGAAGAGATCATGGAAGTTATGTATGAGATGATATACGAAAACGAACTGCAGACGGATCTCACTCAGGAGGATAAGGAAAAAATCGCCAAAGCCGCATTGGGTCTGACACTTCAGGAAGCAGAAAATGCCCTTTCAAGAGCGATCGTACAGAACAGAGGACTTGACCGCAATGCCATCAAGGTCATATTTGACGAAAAGAATCAGGTCATCAAAAAGACGGGAATCCTTGAATTTGTCAAGAGTGATTTGGCGATCGAGGATATCGGCGGTCTGGAAAATCTGAAAAGCTGGCTGAAAAAACGCAATAATTCCTGGCTTGACTATGCAAAGGAATATAACATTCCTGCACCTAACGGAGTGCTGATAACCGGTATTCCCGGCTGCGGAAAAAGTCTGACCGCCAAAGCGATGAGTGAGATTTGGCAGCTGCCTTTGCTGAAGCTGGATATGGGAAAGATATTCAGCGGAATCGTCGGCAGCTCGGAACAGAATATGCGCAGAGCCATTGCAACAGCAGAGGCAGTAGCACCGTCGGTACTGTGGATTGACGAAATCGAAAAAGGTCTTTCGGGTACGAACGGTTCAAGTGACAGCGGCACATCCACAAGAATATTCGGCACCTTCCTCACATGGATGCAGGAAAAGACAGCCCCTGTTTTTGTCATTGCAACAGCCAATGATATCAGCGGACTTCCGCCGGAGCTGCTCCGGAAAGGACGTTTTGATGAAATTTTCTTTGTAGATCTCCCCACCAAAGCGGAGCGAAAGAAAATCTTTGAAATACATATCAAGAAAAGAGTGCTTAATTCCAAAGCCGGAAAGGAGATCGTCATTGACGATGCACTTTTTGAATATCTGAGCAGCATTTCCGAAGGATTCGTCGGTGCGGAAATCGAACAGGTTGTCATAACCGCATTGTATGAAGCGTTTTTCAATCAGCGAAGCCTTAAGCTGGAGGATCTGGAATATGCCATAAAAAGTACTGTTCCGCTTTCTGTTACACAAAAGGAGCAAATCAAAAGATTGAGAGATTGGGCGAATGTCCGTGCAGTATCGGCAACGGCACGTGAGGATATCAACCCGAATACAGTAACAGCCGTGGATACGGATAATGACGATCATCCTTCACCCGGCGGAAGAATGCTTGATTTTTAAGGGAGGACCGATCAAATGTCTATATCAATCATTTTAGTTCCGATGGCGATTGCCATTGCCGTAACCTCGGCGGAAGCGATCGCCAGTATAAAAACAAAATGTTCACAGCCCGTTTCAGAAAATGAAGAAAATAATACATTTCTGACAAGATTCAATGATGCCGAGCTTCTCAGAAAAACTTTATGTGAGCATGGTGTCAGAGTGGAGAGCGTTTCCGATTTGTATATCATCGCAAGCTGTGCAGAAGGCAACATTATTTACACAAGAGCATCCGTATCAGAACCTTTCAGCGCCGCAATCAGGGATGTCAACAATTCTGACGGCTTTGTCAACGACCTGATCGAGCTTGAGCAGGAATATGACATGAATGTCCAGTCTTTTACATACAGTCGTGTGTTGAACAATCTTCCCGATGATATGAGCCTTGCCTCCGAAGAGGTATTGGAGGACGATTCCATCCTGCTGACGATCAATGTCGATGACTGAATCATTCTGAAAAATCAACCAACTGAAATCCCACGCCGCCTTTTATCGGATAAGAAAGGCTGTGCGGGATTTTTTATATTGAAGATAATCGTCGTATCAACTATAAATGAGCACTAAAAGCGGAAGTTATAAGCCGGAGGATGAAGTTCCATTATTGAAATAATGACGGTTTTTTCTTGTAAGGCGCTTTAGCGATATTGAAAAAACAAATGGGATATGATAAAATTATTGTATTGACAAAAAAACCGAGCTAACTCGGAGACAGGTGGATAAAATGGCAGTAAAAAGAATATTTGTAGAAAAACGCCCCGGCTTTGATGTTGAGGCAAAAAATCTGACAGCCGACCTTCAGAAAAATCTCGGTCTGACCGCTGTTGAACAGGTACGAATCATCAATCGCTACGATATCAGCGGCATTGACGGAGAAAATTTTGAAAAGGCTAAAACCACGATTCTCAGCGAAACCAATGCCGATGTCGTTTATGACGAGGTTCTTCCAGAGGACAGCAGCTACCGTATTTTTGCAACGGAATATCTCCCCGGTCAGTATGATCAGAGAGCAGATTCTGCCGCTCAGTGCGTTCAGCTCCTTACCCAAAGCGACAGACCGCAGGTTGTTTCAGCAAAGCTGATCGCCGTAAAGGGAAATATCACAGACGCTGAGCTGGAAAAGATCAAGCATTACCTGATCAACCCCGTTGAATCCCGTGAAGCCGCTCTTTCCAAGCCCGAATCTCTTGACCTGAAAGCTGACATTCCTGCCAATGTTGCGGTTGTGGAGGGCTTCATCAGCTGGAACGATGAGGAAATGAAACAGTACTTCGACAAAATGGGTTTTGCAATGACACTCTCCGATCTCAAATTCTGCCGTGATTACTTTCGTGACGATGAACACAGAGATCCGACCGTTACCGAGCTTCGTGTGATCGATACATATTGGTCCGATCATTGCCGCCATACAACCTTCCTTACAAGACTGGAAAAAATAGAAATAGAAAAATCCGAGCTTTCCAAAACGATTGAGGACGCTCTCGCTCTTTATTATGAAAGTCGTGAGGAAATCTACGGCAAAGACAGCACAAGAGATGTTTCCCTTATGGACATGGCTCTTGTCGGCATGAAACTCCTCAGAAAAAGAGGTCTGATCCCCGACCTTGATCAGAGTGACGAGATTAATGCCTGCTCGATAGAAGTTCCCGTTACGATAGACGGCAAAACGGAGCAGTGGCTTGTTCAGTTCAAAAATGAAACTCACAACCACCCGACAGAGATTGAACCCTTCGGCGGCGCTGCCACCTGTCTGGGCGGTGCTATCCGTGATCCGCTTTCGGGAAGAGCTTATGTATATCAGGCTATGCGTGTAACAGGCTCAGGCGATCCGACCCTTCCGTTTGAAAAGACTATGGAGGGCAAGCTTCCCTCAAGAAAAATCACAACCGGAGCAGCTCAGGGTTACAGCTCCTACGGAAATCAGATCGGTCTTGCAACAGGTCAGGTAACAGAGCTTTACGACCCCGGCTATGCGGCAAAGAGAATGGAGATCGGTGCAGTTATCGGTGCTTCACCGAAAGAAAATGTTGTCAGGGGTGTTCCCTCTCCCGATGATATCATCGTTCTTCTCGGCGGCAGAACAGGCCGTGACGGCTGCGGCGGTGCAACAGGCTCCTCCAAGGCTCATACAACGGATTCCATCGAAACCTGCGGTGCAGAGGTGCAGAAGGGCAATCCGCCGACAGAAAGAAAGATCCAGCGGCTTTTCAGAAACAAAACCGTTTCCACCATGATAAAACGCTGCAACGATTTCGGCGCCGGCGGTGTATGCGTTGCCATCGGTGAGCTTGCTGACGGTCTTACCGTTGACCTCGACAAGGTAACAAAGAAATATGAGGGTCTTGACGGAACAGAGCTCGCCATTTCAGAATCTCAGGAAAGAATGGCTGTTGTTCTTGAACCAAACGATGTTGACCGCTTCATTGCAGAAGCCGAAAAAGAAAACCTCGAAGCAGCTGCCGTTGCGGTTGTAACGGAAACGCCACGTTTGACAATGAAATGGAGAGGCGACACCATCGTAGACCTCAGCCGTGAGTTCCTTAACACCAACGGCGTGACACAGGTTGCACAGGCTTATATTACTGCTCCCGATGCTGAAAACAACTACCGCACACACGCTCCCGAAGCGCTTAAAAATATGGATACCGCTGAAGCTTTCAAAGCTAACCTTTCCAGGCTGGAAGTATGCTCACAGAGGGGTCTTGCGGAACGCTTTGACGCAAGTATCGGAGCCGCTACCGTATTGATGCCGTTCGGCGGAAAAACACAGCTTACTCCCGAAGAAGCAATGGCTGCCAAAATTCCGCTTTTGGAAGGTGAAACTGACGATGCAACCGCAATGTCCTTCGGCTATATCCCCGGAATTGCAAAATGGAGTCCGTTCCACGGAGCAGCATTCGCCGTAACCGAATCTTTGTCAAAGCTCCTTGCCATAGGTGCCGATCCGCTTACAGCAAGACTGACCTTCCAGGAATATTTTGAAAGACTTCACGATGTACCCTCACGCTGGGGCAAGCCTGCAGCCGCACTTCTCGGCTCGCTGGTTGCTCAGATAAAAATGGGGCTTCCGTCCATTGGCGGCAAGGACAGTATGTCGGGTTCGTTTGAGGATCTCGATGTTCCGCCTACTCTTGTCAGCTTTGCCGTTGCCATGACAAAGGCATCAAAGACCATATCTGCCGAATTCAAAAAGGCAGGCTCCAGAGTTATCTATGTTCCTGTTCCCGAAGACAAGGCTGCCATGCTGCCCGACTGGGAAAAGCTCAAGGCAGTATACAGAGCTGTCTATGCGCTTATCAGCAGCGACAAGGTTCTTGCTGCCGGCACCGTCAAGGAAGGCGGCGCAGCTGCTGAGGTGGCAAAGATGTCTTTCGGCAACAAGACAGGCTTCCGGTTTGCAAAGGAGCTTAGTGCAGATGAGCTGTTCGCTCCGCTTTCCGGCTCTCTTATCCTTGAGCTGGCAGACGGCGCCGCACTTCCGGACGATATTCTTTACTATGACCTCGGCACAACCACCGATACGAATACCATTACCGTCAACGGCGCAGAGCTTGCTATTGACGAGCTGATCGCTATATGGGAATCAAAGCTGGAAGGTGTCTTCCCGACAAAGGCATACTGCCCTGCCATCAGCAAAGATATACCGCTCTTCACGGAAAGAAACACCTCCTCCCCTGTTATCAGAACAGCAAAACCGAAGGTATTCATCCCCGTATTCCCCGGCACAAACTGTGAGGTTGACACAGCAAGAGCCTTTGCAAAAGCAGGCGCAGATCCGCAGCTTCTGATCGTCCGCAACCTTACTCCCGCCGCTATCGAGGAAACCATTGAAGAAATGGTCAGACTCATCAGCGAATCTCAGATCATCATGCTTCCGGGCGGCTTCTCAGGCGGTGACGAGCCGGACGGTTCGGGCAAATTCATTGCAACCACCTTCCGCAATCCGAGAGTCAGCGAGGCTGTCAACGAGCTTCTTAAAAACCGTGACGGACTGATGCTGGGTATCTGCAACGGCTTCCAGGCACTCATCAAGCTGGGACTTGTACCGTACGGCGAAATCAGAGAGCTGAAGGCAGATGATCCGACTCTGACCTATAACACGATCGGCAGACATATCTCTCATGTTGCCTATACAAGAGTGACTTCTGTCAAATCTCCTTGGCTGTCGGGTGTCAATGCAGGCGATGTATTCTCCATTCCGATCTCTCATGGTGAAGGCCGCTTTGTGGCAACGGATGAAATGCTTGATACACTTATCAGAAACGGACAGATCGCAACGCAGTATGTTGATCTTGACGGCAAGCCCTCGGACGATATCACATTCAACACCAACGGCTCTGTTTGTGCGATTGAAGGTATCACCAGTCCCGACGGACGAGTTCTCGGCAAGATGGGACATTCCGAAAGAAAAGGCGAAAACCTTTATTTCAACACCCCGTTTGAAAAGGATCAGAAGCTTTTTGAAAGCGGTGTCGCTTACTTTAAATAACAGATCAGTCCGATAAAAAAACAAGACAAAGACAACGGTCAGCAAAAACAAATTTTGCTGACCGTTGTCTTTGTTATTATGTATTAATTTTCATTGTTTATTTTAATTTAGTTCCGCATTTACAGCAGTACTTGGCACTTTTAGAATTTTCTGTATTGCATTTAGGGCAAAAAACAAAACTGCCTGTCGCAGATGTTTTGTCCATTTGGGATTGGGAAATTTTACTTTTAGGAAGTCCAGAACCGCACTCGGAACAGGTATAGCTGTCACCATCATTTATTGCTCCACAGATATTGCATTTTTTGTATTGCTTTTCATGTGAAACTAATGTTGATTGTTTTACTTGTGAAGTTTCCAAATTAACAAGGATTGTGCTGTTTTCAACTAATTCTCCAAAGGAAACGATGAAAATTGCTAAAATATAAGATCCAAAAATACCAACAGCTATTATAATTGCACCGACAATAAAAATCCAGAAATTGAATCCTCCGATTGAACCACCTGATATTTTTTGAAGCAAATTTCCATTTGTCCATATTACAATACCTGAGATTACAGATACTATTATTCCAATTATAAATACTGTATATCCATATTCTTTCAATTTGCCTCCGGGATTATTAAACATAAAACTTCCTCCTTGTACATAAAATATCTCAATTTGAGATATTTTTATTATACCATTCGGTTATATTTTTGTCAAGGGGGCGATTAAAATTTTCAGATTAAAAGATATACGCAAACAAAAACACATTTCCCAAATAAAAATGTCGATAGATCTCAATCTTGCACAAAATACAATCAGCCAGTATGAAACCGGTGTCAGAGAACCCGATTTTCAAACCCTGATAGCCATAGCAGATTATTTTAATGTATCAATAGATTATCTGCTTGGCAGAACAGAAAATCCAAATATCAACAAATAATTTTGAAGCGGTCAGCAAAAACAAATTTTGCTGACCGCCGCTTCTTTATGTCTGCTGTGCCTGTTCTATCAATGCACACGCTGCTTTCAGATCGGTGGGATAGGTGATTTTTATATTAGACGCAGAGCCTTCGATCAGACGCACCTCTTTGCCGTTATCATGGAAAAGACGGCAGGCATCTGTTGCTGCCGCTCTTTCTTCCACATTAAGGGAGGAAAGCATTTTCATAAAGCTGCCCAATCGGAAGGTCTGCGGTGTCTGCACCTGATAGATGGTTTTTCTCAGCGGAAAACTGTCCGCTGTTTGTCCGTCCTCCGAAACGATGATCGTATCTGTTGCAGGAATTGCCGCTGTACATATCTCACATTCGTTCATTGCGGCAATACTGTCGCTGATCATTTTCTCCGTCACAAAAGGTCTGACGGCATCGTGGGTCAGCAGTATATCATCATCTGAAGCCGAAAGTGACGCTTTGGCAAAACGGATAATGTTTTCTATTGTGCCGTTCCTGTCCCTGCCCCCATCGGTGATATAGACTGAGGAACTAAAATATTTTTCGGCAAGCTTCTGCATATAGTCATGCCAATCAGGATTGATCCCGACAATCACATATTCAATATTCGGATGTTTTAAAAAACCTTCGATCGTATGTATAATGACAGGTTTTCCACAAAGCTCCAGAAACTGCTTCGGCAGAGCTGTGTTACCCATTCTTGAACCAATGCCGCCTGCCACTATTGCTGCTGCTGCCATCATTGACCCTCCTTGCCGTTGATTCTGCCCTTTTCTTTAAAATAGACTGCCGCTATCCCTATCAATATAATGATGAGAAGCTGCATTAAAATGATTGCCCAGCCAAAATTGCCAAGTCCTCCCTGAGTGACATATACAATACACTTTTTCATTACCTTGCCGTCGGCACCCGAAACATAAATTGCCGCATTTCCTTCGTTAATGGCGGTCACTCTGCCGTTTTTATCAACAGAGGCAACGCTTTCATCGGAGGAAGTAAATATAACCTTCGCATCAGAAAGATCCGCCGGTGTCAGCGTATATGTTATATCATAATTATCGCCGCTGAACAGCTTGACTGTATAATTATTAAGCTCAATATCCCTTATGCTCATCCCTGTCGAAACACTTGTTCCATAAAGAACTGTAATACCGCTGTCGGCTGCAATACAAGTCATCTTTACATTGGAAGAGGAAATGGTGATATTGGAAGAAACAGAATCGCTGTCCTCTGTGCCGCTGAAAACCGTCAGAACATAGCTGCCCTTGTCCTTATTTTGAAATCGGAACTTTCCTTCGCTGTCGGTTGTCACCTTGACCGCAGAGGTACTGTTTTTCAGTTCTATCAATGTATAGCTCAGCCGCTCTCCTGATGTATTGTAGAGAACTCCGTTCAGCTCAGATCCGAAATCGTTGTGTCCCGATTCAGAAAATACCTTCACAAGACATGAAGCTGAAATCGCCGAGCTGGCACTTTCAACAGTTATCACCGAGATGCCCGGAGCCAATGCCGTCACCTCTCCGCTTTGCGAGACCGTTGCCACCGTTTCGTCTGAGCTTTCAAAATACAGATAATCATCTGCAAAATCACTCGGATATACAGCCGCTTTCAAAGTCAGCTTATCCCCCCTGATCAGCGCTGCACTTGTCTGACTCAGAGCAACACCCGTCGGTGGGCTGCCGCTTTTTACATTTACGGTACAGCTATCTGTTTCGCCGGTTCCAAGCTCACATATAATTTCACAGCTTCCGACAGATAATGCTGTCACGATTCCTTTGTCATCAACCACCGCTATTGTTTCATCGGTCGTTCTGAAGCTGTATTCATGTGCCGTATTTTTTACGGTAATACGGCAGCTCTGCGAGGGATAAAGATTGATCAACTCTCTGTCGAGTCCCGCCGCATCCGTCTCAACCGGAAAAAACAGCCACACAGACATCATAATCATTGCCGCCGCAAAAGCCGCCATCCATTTTTTTGTCATTTATTTCCGCCGTCCTTATATCTTTTCCGAAAACTTTTATAATCATTATAACATAAATTTTAACAATATAAAGATTATTTTAAAAAATTTATTAAATGTTCGCTCAGCCGTCGGCTGAGACAAAGCCAAAGCCACTAACGGCGTGCGGTTATTATAACATCATACTTCTGCTTTGTCTATCAAATATTTTGTACTGCCGATAACAAGCAGCGGCACAAGTTAAATATAAACAAATGACTTCCATACATTCCATTTCTGATCATGCCTTCTTTATCATGCTAACAATAAAATTCAACATCCTTTGTATCTTCCGTTTCCATAAAAACAAGATGATTCTGCAGCAGTTTCCCACAGTTTTTGCAGGGAATCTTTTTGAAAATATCAGGTATATCGGGCCATTTCTGTACTTTGTTTACCCAGTCATAATAAAGGTAAGGATCAAATTCGGAAAATGGCATGATAATAATACCTTTATTGACAAATTTACAGTCTCTGCAAAGCCATGTATTTCGTGACCATACATGATAAAACTGTCCGTCAGCTCTGTAACACTCCACCGGAAACCATTCAAGACGCTTCCTTCCCGGACAATGAACAATCGCAAAAACAAATCTACTTTATTCATCTTATGGACTTTTTCAATCCATGAAATGTATCTGTCGGCTTCTTGGTGAATCTCCAATGCAGAATGTAATTCTATATCATTAATCCATTCGGTATGGCACTTTGGGGCAATGATATAGGTTTTTAAACCTTCAATAGCACAAATTTCCATACAATAGCTTTCAAGACGTTTAAAAATCTTTCTTTGCACATCATTTTCCCTCCCCACTCTGAAATAAATTCATTCATTATATGCTGTCATCTTTTATTTATATCAATTTTATCACACCAGGAACTGTTTGTCCACCAAATCGAATTATATCACTTTCTCGTAACCTTGTTTTACTTTTTTCGGCTGATTGACAAAATATAAAATATGGTTTATGATTATAAAAATACTGTTTGAAAGGTGATAATATGAAAATCAAATCTATGTTTGCAGCCATATTAAGCACAGCTCTTTCTGCTTCATTCATTTTCTCAGGCTGCAGCCAACCTGCCGAAGATACTTCGTCAAAGGCTTCCGAATCATCCGTCATTGCAGAAAGCTCTGCCGCCTCAAAGGACGAAAGCTCCGAAAACGACAATACCGACCAAAGCTCCGACAATGGCAGCACTATCGAAGAGCAGACAACGCAAAATGTTCTGAATCTGAATGTCGGCGAAACTTATGATTTAAATATTGATCTTGACAAAAGAAATATTGACAGCAAGGGGCTGACATTCCTTTCCTCAAATGAATCAATTGCTTCCGTCAGCGAGGATGGAACCATAAGCGCCAATAAAGTCGGTGTCATCGAAATCAACTTAAAAAACGAGAAGGGCGAAAGCATTATAGAATATGTTGTCAATGTCTCGGAAGCACCTTTAAGACAGGAAAACACCATAACGCCGACCGTATGGGAGGTAACAGACAAGAACGGTAAAATAATATATATGATGGGTTCGATCCATGCTGCCGACAGCGCTGTACTGAATATGCCCGATTATTTTGAAACAGCTTACGAAAAGTGCGATTCTCTTGCTGTCGAATGTGACATAAGCGAAGTAAGCTCGGACACAAACTTCCTGTTTGACTATATAAAGCTTTATATGTATACGGATAACACAACCATAAAGGATCATGTTTCGGAAGAAGCATACAACAATGCGGTAGAAATTCTCAAATCCGAAGGATTATATTCATCCATGTATGATCTCTATAAGCCGATCATGTGGACCTCTTTTATCGAAACGGCTGCCCTTAAGGAATCGGGACTTAGCTCCAATTACGGTGTTGACAGTATGCTGATCGACCGTGCAAAAACCGATAAAAAAACAATCCTTGAGCTTGAATCCGTTGAATTCCAGATGGAAATGCTTGCACAAATTCCTGATAATATACAGACAGCGATTTTTGACAGCTATGCTGACGAAAACGCCTTCAATGATATGCAGGACGATCTGAAAGAGCTTTATGAGCACTGGAAGGAAGGTACTGTTACTGCCGAAGAGGCAATCGGAGATACCGAGGGTATGACTCAGGAAGAGATTCAATTAATGAATGAATATAATAAAATCATGCTGTATGACAGAAACATCGGAATGGCTGAAAAGGCACATGAATATCTTGACAGCGGCAAAACCGTCATGTTCGTTGCAGGCGCAGCTCATTTTCAGGGTGACAAGGGCATCATAAAGCTGATGGAAAATGACGGCTGCACCGTCAGGGAGCTGACAACGGAGGATGCCGAAGAAAAGGTTCGTGAAATATCTGTCATCACACAGACAATTGATGAAGTGTCAAAGGAGGAAACCGATCCCGGCGTACCGAAGGCTGCATAAAACCTGTCTGACGTATCAGAAATACATCTTGATTGCAGAGGAATTCATCCATTCCTCTGCAATTTTTGCGACAGGAGTTATATTTGTATGGATTGCCCTCTTGCCCGGATTTTTAGTTTATGATATCATTAGTAATGTAAAATTTCAAAATCATAGGGAGGTTAAAATGAGAATTAAAAAAATACTTGCGCTCCTGCTTTCAGCTGCTATGATTTTCACGTTGTGCAGCTGCGAATATCTGGAGGAATTTCTGGAGGATGACCTGCAGGCTGATGTTGAGCAAGGGAAGTTTATCAGTCATTTTATTGATGTGGGTCAGGGTGACAGCGAATTTTTAGAGCTGCCGACAGGCGAAACCATGCTGATTGATGCAAGCACCTCGGCTTACGGCAGCAAGATCGTAAAATATATCAAGGATCTGGGATATGACCATATTGATTATCTTGTTGCCACACATCCTCATGCCGACCATATCGGCGGAATGAAGGAAGTTGTCAATTCCCTTTCCATTGGCAGTATCTATATGCCTAAAGCAGAAACAACCACAAAAACATACGAAAATCTTCTTCAGGCAATACAGGATAAGGGTCTTAAAATCAAGACGGCAAAAGCCGGAATGTCCATTACCTCCTCTGTGGAACAGGATATGGATATTGATATTCTTGCTCCGATCGGCACAAAATATAGTGGTCTGAACAATTATTCTATTGTAATCATGCTTCGCTTCAAAAACAACAAATTCCTTTATATGGGAGATGCGGAGCAAGAATCCGAGGCAGAAATACTGGAGCGCTGGAATGACCTTTCTGCTGATGTCATAAAGGTCGGACACCATGGCAGCAGCACTTCATCAAGTGAAGAATTTGTCAAGGCTGTCAGCGCAAAATATGCAGTATTTTCGTTAGGCAAGGATAATGACTACCATCATCCACACCAACAGACTGTGAACCGCTGGAAAAAAATTGGTGCAGAAATGTATCGGACCGATGAACGGGGTACAATAAAAATAACGTCTGACGGCAGCGAGCTCAGCGTTGAAACAGAAAAATAGGAGGTTGAATGTAATGACAGTTATTATTGACAGATGGGAAGGCAGCCATGCTGTGGCAGAAATAGAGGAAGGCAGATTTGTCGAAATCCCCGGCGCTTTGATTCCCGATGCCAAAGAAGGCGACTGCATTAAAATCCGTATCGGCGAAATCGGATTTGATGTTGTCGATTCGGACGGCAGCTATGTATACCTTTCGGCGAACGGCACCAAGGCTGCTCTGCCCTTATCGGTAAGCGGCGGTGCTTCTGTCGGCGATAAAATATCATTAACTATTGATGAGAATGAAACTCAAAACCGAAGGAACAGAATAAAAAGTCTGATGAACAGCTTATTTGAATAAAAACACGGCGCAGCGATTTTTTCGCTGCGCTTTTGCTTTGCTGTTATATTTTTATTTTGTCTATTTCAAGCATAGCTTCTTTTAATATCTCATCTGTATCCATACCGTAGATATCCAATTTTTCCGCTTTAATGTTTGTTACCTCTGAGATCCCGAAAAAGCCTTTTGCTGCCAATTTGATATAATCAAAGCCGAAATTGTTTTCGGGAATCTCTCCGCCTGCCGTCGTTACATAAAACATACGGTCTGCTTTGCAAAGCCCGATAGGTCTGCCATCATCAGAATATTGAAATGTTACTCCCAACACACAAAGCTGCTCCATATAAATTTTCAGCAATGCAGGAAATGACAAATCCCAGTAAGGCGCAGCAATCACTACTGTATCCGCTTTTGCAAACTGTTTTGCATATCTGAAGAGTTCGGATGAAAATTCCTTTTCAGAGATCAATCTGTCTCTTTCGGCAAGCAGTTTCCTGTTAAGAGGCTTAAGATCTTCATGTTCAAGATCAAGTCTTATAATTTCATCATCAAATCTTTTCAGCAGATACTCCGCCAGTTTTAAGGTTCTTGAATTTTCACGGACACATACATTAACAAAAAGTATCATTATAAATCCCC
Organism: Clostridia bacterium; assembly: GCA_017475765.1. GTDB lineage: Bacteria > Bacillota > Clostridia > Oscillospirales > Acutalibacteraceae > UBA1213. Next base: position 19,844 of record JAFVEY010000018.1, read on the forward strand.
CTTGAACAATTTTTTCATGTCTATATCTATTTTTTCTTCAATTGTCTTAATTATAAGCAGATTTTCAGATTTTAATAACAGGTCTGTTTGATATGTTACCTCTCATTTTATTAATATTTTTTCTGTTTAATGCTGATATGTCAATCCAAAAAAGCAGGAAGAGCGCTATGAACGTATAGAAAAATACAGTCTTGACCCCCGACCACCAGCGTATGTACGGTGCAAGGGCGCAGCAGTGGGGGCAGAGAGTTCAAAAATATAAAAAGCTCAATTGGAATAGTGTCATGACATTTAACCGCTCTCGTTGAGGGCGGTTTTGTTATACCTAAAAGGAAGTGAGAAAATAACCGATAAACAGTTCATCAATTTTTGTAAGGAAGAGATCAAGAAATAATTTTAAATAAAAGGCAACCTTCTAAAGAAGTCTTATCATCAAATTCCTTATTTAAAAATTTGCATTTTAATTGAGCAGACACCGGTTTATTAATAAAATCCCAAAAACGACCATATGAGTTTATATGTATTATATCAACATAAAAATATAAATCGTTATTGCATAAATGACATTGCAAATGATCATTTGGGTAATTACCATTTGGATAATTTGCTTTTAGAAATTCATTATATGTCATTTCATTAATATAAATCAATTTATCTTGTAAACTAATATCGCTAAGTAATCGTCCTATTAATAATTGGCAATCTCCATCTTTTGAATTTCCAACAATTTGAAAAGCCACCTCTAATCTCATTATCATCATCTCAATGCCAATTCATTCGATAGTTATTATCTAGGTACTTTGTATCAAGATTTCCTAAATCAACATACCATCTTTTTAACTGTTCAACAGGGCTTGGATTAATTATTTCAATTAGTTTATCAACCTGTTTATTATAATCCAAAAATGTTTGCGGCATAATAATAACTCCTTATATGGAAAAAGGGAGTCTCCGCAGAAACTCCCCCGGTCGCAGGCCTCGCAAGCTTCTGCAAGACGATCATTGAGTATTATTATATAGGCAAATCTGGGATTTGTCAAGTAATACCCTTATATATTATGCTGCTTATCTAAAAATATATACATTTATTTGTTTGAATATACCGAAAAATCTATTAAGCATTTTGAACACTATCATTTTTGAATGACTCACCATTTGCTATAAACTGCTCATAGTTGATGTCGAACAAAATCTCGATCTTGTATCCTCTGGACACTTTGATTTCTTTGATGAGTTGGCAGGCTATCATCTTTTTCTGCTCCATCGCCCCACGGTCGAATTCTTCTGCCCATGTTCGAAATTGCGAATAATAATAATCAAGCTTGCCCATCGCTGACTGCTGATCGGCAAGCTTGTAATCGATATCATTGAGTTCGGTTTCCTTTTGTCCGAGGAGAGCATTGGTAGCGTCAATAGAGGCTGACAGCATATCGGGAGTAAATCGGCTTTCATCTATCAATATTTTACTGATTTCAGCATATAATATTTCATTTTTCTTATATGTTTCATCCTTTTTCTTATATTTTCTTTTAATTTTGTTGACAATTATAGGTACTACGATAATAGTCATAAAAGCTCCAAAAACAGATGCTATTGGAGTTGTTATCTTATCTGGCATACATAAATATATTCCTACAATTGGTATAAGGATTATTGCAACAGCAATGATTAAGTAAAATGGTGTAATATAATTAATCCCATCGTTAATCAACCGAAGCCCCCTTCTAAAAGTCGGTCTTTCCATAATAAACTTGTTCATAGCAATTCCTCCATTATTATTAATACGCTTTATTTACTATAATCACAAAAAGACAGCTGCTATTTTCCATAATTTATATATTTAGTTCCAGAAAAAATCACTGAAATAATTCCTATTATTGTAACAATCATAAAATTAATTACAAATTGAAATAATGATCCGTTATTTGCAATAACAGGTGTTATTACAGAAACATAATACGATGCAGAAAACCATTTTATTTAAATCGGGAGATACGATGGTTTTGGATAGTGTATCCCAAATGAGCCGCAACATTGAAACAGGATTTAAGATAGATCCAATAAGCACAGATGGCCGAAATAATCATCTATCTGTACTGTTTTTTTATTATATGGCTTTACCATCTGAAACCAACTGTCCGTCCGAAATTTCAATTTGTCGTTTGCAAGCGGCTGCTACACCAAGGTCATGTGTAATGATGATCACTGTTTTGCCCTCACTGTTCAGTTTCTGAAAAAGCTCCATGATCTCGGCAGATGTTTTCGTATCAAGTGCTCCGGTCGGCTCATCGGCAAGAATAAAGGATGGATCGTTGACAATAGCTCTTGCGATAGCCACACGCTGCTTCTGACCACCGGAAAGCTTGTTTACCGGCTTTTTGGCAAGTTCCCTGATACCGACCTTTTCCAGTGCAGAAAGAGCAAGTGTATTAAGACTGCCCTTTCTTTTCTTTGCAAAATACAGAGGAACTTTTACATTTTCCAAAACCGTATATTCTTCAACAAGAGCAAAGTCCTGCATAACGATACCGACCTTTTCACCCCGTATCTTTGCAAGTTTCTTGTCAGATAGTTTATGTACGCTAATATCATCAATGGTATATTCGCCCTTCTCAAAGGTATCAATACATCCGATGATGTGCAGCAATGTGGATTTTCCTGCACCTGATTTACCAATGATAGCCAACATTTCTCCGTCCTCTACTGTCAAAGATACATCAGTCAGGGCAGTAAAGGCATTGCTCTTTTTATAATTGTAGGTTTTTGTTAGGCTGTTGATTTTTATCATATCAAACACTCTCCTTTATTGTTTCTATAGGTGAAGTAGTTTTAATCAGACTGAATGGAAGAATTATGGTTGTTAAATACATGAATACAACCATCGCTATACTGAAATAGATATTATTAGCATCGTATGACACTCCTATCAGATACGAAAAGCTCATTCTGTTCAATATATTCATTCCAATTACAAACCATACTATCGTAGCCGCAAATATAAAAGTTAAATAGGCACTGATAATTCTGATGATTTTCGTCCAATCACATCCGCATAGAAAAAAAATCCCGAAACTTCTCTTGTTTCTTAGTGTAGAGAGTGCTGTTGTCCCGATTAATCCCAACAGTGTTACCAAAACCGCTGCAATAATAATCGGCAACATACGGAGATAAATATTCCTAACCGTCTGTTTACTTGATGAAAGTAATGTATAAAAGCTTTCGTTTTCCTGTATGGAACCTATTGTTTTTAAATAGTCTGTATTAGATTTTATCTGTTCTGCTGTCAGATTGTTTCCAAACGAAATAAACCAGATGCTGCCGAAATCAATATTAAAGTTTTCACCGCTATGCTCCGGAAACAACTTTCTGTCAGCGACAGCAAATGCACCTCCGAGATTTACATTTACATCAAAGGACTCGTAGTATGTAAAAATACTATCCTGTTCATTTTCGTTGTCTGACCTATGATAATTGCTACACGGAGGACGATATGTGTTTTCTGTCAGAATTCCTACCACCTTTATTTTTCCTACTGCAGTATCATATGTTTGTCCAAGTTGTGCGTCTGTTCCCTGAGAGACGACAATTTCTATTTCATTGTCTGATGTTTTTTCAGAAGAAGCCCATCTGCCTTTTGCAAGCGGCATGCGAAGCTTAGAAAAAATATCATCCTCTAATAAAAAGTATTCTATATTGCTGCCCTGTTCACGATATAATGTTGAAGTCGGTCCACTCTGAGTCAAGAAGCTTATTGTATCTGTATGACGTATTGTAATATTGCCGCTGCAATTTGACTTTACATTGTTTACCGTTTCGTTATAATCATTTTCATTTTCCCATAACGATGAAGCATCCATTACAACACCATCATTCTGCAGTATTTCCTCATACGGCTTCAGCAGAAGATTTTTACTGTTATAGGTTGCTATTACCGTATTTGAAAGGATCATAAGTGCGGCAATTTCTATGCTGACAAATAAAACGGATAGAAATTTGTTTGCTACTAATTCATAAGCAATTTTAAAATATTTCATCTTAATCACCTCGATAGGCTAAAAGCTGTTTTTCTGATTACCGGTATAATGCTTACAGACATAATCACTAAGCCCATTATCAAATAAATACCTGAAAGCATCACATATATCTCCAGAGTAAAAAATCCAGTGAAAGACGGGTATAGCATTGAGATCACATCTGATAGAATAAATCTAAAAATCAAATTTCCGCATAGAACAGCTGCTATCGTTATTAACAAAATCTCAGCTATACAGATTAGGTATATTTTTATTTTATTTGCACCACAAATCAGATATACTGACAGGGTGTGTTTTCTACGGTTGAGCAAATATGTATATATTCTTGATACATTCACCAGAACAACCGCCATCAGAATGAAAGATATTATATAGATCATATTATTGAATTGTTTTTCCATCAATGGTTCAGGCTGAGGTTCTTGTATATTTCCGGTTATGTCTCCAAATTCAGTTTTAACTATATCGGATATTTGTCCCATTTGTTTTTGTGTTGCATCATTCGATACAAGTATAGATATAGTGGAAATTATATAATTATCATCCATATCGTTCAAATTCAATCGAACGCAATTATTGTATTCTTCTTGTTCAGTTTCTCTTATCTGAGAAATAATGTATTCTGTATCATTCAGTCTTATTTTATCACCTTCGTTGTGTCCAGAAAGAGGAGTATTAATTCCTGATGTTACTGATATTTCTATGTGTTTATCGCTTTCCGCCAATTCCGGGAAATAGCTTTTCATAAAATCTTTATGGCCTCCAAAGGCTTCATATCTTATAAAAAATGAATTGTCTGTATAACCTAATACTGTGACATAAACAAGACAACCATTTGCTGTATCCAACACCTTTTTCAATTTATTTTTGACATATTTGTACTTTGGCAGTGTTCGATAGTTGATAGGCATTTGATCATGAATTGCATATAACTCACCTTCTTTGTACCGAGAATATATTTTATCGCTTTCCGATTCGTCCGTACCTTGATATACACATTTTCCGTTTTTATCAAATAATGCAGTCATAAAGATATCATCATCTGATATGCTGTAATCAGCTATTTTTATTTGAAACGATTTTTGTCCTTCAGTTCGTTCGTCCTCAGGTTCGGGAGTGATAGCGTCTATCATCCCAGAAACCGTAAAGACGGCAATTATACATACAATTTGAGAAATCGCAACAAATAAAAATAATACAGTATTATTTTTAATAATGTATTTTAGATTTTTGAGTGTTAATGTTAGAAACATAAGATCACCTTGCACTATTTATCAAGTCGAGCTGGCAATAACACCAGCTCGACTGTCTCACATATTATAAAAATCTCATGGTCTATAAACAATTATATGACCTTTTTCTTTTATTCCTGAATTAGACGAAGCATTATTATAAACTGCTCCATAATAGTCTACTTTTTGAGTAGATCCGTTTACTTGAACATTATCTGTAATTGTAAGGGTTAAGCTATTGTTTTGTTTTGATTTTCTATCCTGTTGAATATACTCACCATACTGATAGTAGTATGAAGTAATACTCATATATTTATAACAATTTGACTGTCCACCCTTGTAACTGACTGCTCCCCATCCAGGATAGCACTGCATTGAAAGATATGTACTTTCCTTGAATTTACTAAAAGTAGAAGGATTTTGATAATATGTCAGATTTGAAAATGCTGACACATTAAAAGACGCAACTGCCAAAGTGGCTGACGCAACGGACAATAAAGAAAATATTACTTTTTTCGTTTTTAGCATAATAAAACCTCCATTCAATTACAATGATCAATTTAGACAAGGAATGCTTTATGAAAGAACTAATAGATGTATGAATGACAATTTCAGGATAAAATAAATTAACACTATGGGTACATTTTTCTTAAATAGGCAACAATTAATGATATCCCAATAGAAAAATGAGCAAATACAATCGGCAAGTATAAAAACGATATATTTAACTTTAAAGACAAAAAACACATACTTGTTTGAAATATTAAGTTTATCAGTGTCCTTTTTTTGTATATAATCTTTTCCATAGAGTCGAGGGGTTTATTTTTTGCTTCTATTGGTGATAAAAAAGCTATAACTATATCAGCAATTAAAATTACAATTAATAAGACAGCCCTATCAAATTCAACAAACTTGATTACCAAAAGAAAGGTTGTAATTATCATCATCGTAAGTATATAACAGCCGATTGGTTTGCTAACATGAAAGCCACCTGCATAACTTCTTAAAAGAATAAACAAAACTAAAAAAATCAACCCCTGAAAAGATCCACCAAGTATTATTTCTAAAAAGATCGTAGAAATAAACATTAGAGTTAGCATCAACATACGATTAATTCCGTATTTATACAATTCTTTGTCATCATGATCCACGGCGTTTTTACTAATTAACCAAACAGTTAATCGCTCTGCTAAAAAATTAAACATCAAAAATTTCTCAACTTTTTGACTTTTTCCGGCAGTTTTGGCTGACCAAACGGTCCAAAACAAGTTGTGTTTGCAGATCGTTTAGCAGACTTGTATGCAATTTTAGCCACTAATTCTGCTAAACTTACTTTTTTGTTTGTCATTGGATAGTTGCACTCCTTTCATAAGTATTTCTTTTGGCTCTTATATAATAATTAAAATATGTATATCATGCCTCAAAATGTAAAAAAATAATGTATTTTTGTAAATAATTAACATTTTGGTATTTATATAGGTTTATTTTTATGGTATGATAGAATATATCATAACGATTAGGTGATACTATGATCTACAAAATTGCCATATGCGATGATGAAAAAATTATATGCAGAACAATTTACGATATGATAAAAGTCATATCTGTGCAAAACGATGTTCGATTTGAAACTGACTGCTTTATCTCCGGAGAAGAATTGTGTGACGAAATGAAAAGCAGTACTTATGATCTGATTTTTCTCGATATAGAATTACACGAAATGAACGGCGTAGCCGTTGGTAAATACATAAGAGAAAAACTTAATAATGAAACTGTACAAATTGCATACATTTCTTCAAAACAGCAATATGCTATGGAACTGTTTGAAATCAGACCAATCAATTTTCTTATCAAGCCGATTACATCGGAGAAAATTCAAGCTATTATTGATAAGCTATTAAAACTCAATGCTGTCGATACTCAAATTTTCAAATTCAAGGTCAGACAGGAATATATTAAACTGCCAATGTCAGAAATTATCTATTTCAGCAGCAGTAGAAGAACTGTTACGCTTGTTTCCCTTGAGAAAAGTTATACATTTTATGATACACTTGAGGATATTTATAGCGAAGTAAAGAATGGACATTTTCTATATATTCACAAATCCTTTATTGTAAATTACAGATATGTACGGCAGTATGAATATGAACAGGTGACACTCCTTGATGGAACAGTCCTTCCGATCAGTCAGCCAAGAAGAAAGCTGATAAGAAAAATGATACTGGAAATGGAGGACTGAAAATGAATTCCGTGCTTTACTATATCGTTTTTTTGGTTCTTAATGCCTTTGACACTTATATTATTTACCAATTCATGAAGTCTTTTTTTAAAGATAATTACAATGATAAAACATTTACGCTGATTCTTTATTTCATTTATTATTCTATTTCAAGTCTTATCTATATATTCTTATCCAATTTTGTTCTTAATCTGACAAGCTCTGTTTTACTTATTTTTATGCTTACAATCGGCTACCGGTCGAAAATTTCGACAAAAGTAATATCAACTATATTAGCAGTTCTTACCTTCCTGACGGCTGAAATTATTATTGCTGTTTTGATAGGTGCAATAAATATGGATCTGACAAAGCATACTTACTATGGCACAGAACTATCACTTATCGCTGTCAGCATATTAAAATACTCTTTTGTAAAGATTATCAGTCGATTCAGAAATCTGAATGGTGATATCAAACCGCCTAAATCATTTTTACTTATTGCTTTTTTTGTTCCTTTGATTTCCATATTTCTGGAAATGCAGCTTATTACGCAAAACAATATCAGCGAAATTATTTATGCTTCTTCTCTGATATGTGTGGTGCTATTGAATTTTATGGTGTTTTATCTTTATGATTCCATCACTAAGCTATTTACGGAAAAGGTAAACGCCGCAGCAGCAGAACAGAAAAGTATCTATTATCAGAAAGAGGCGCAAATAATACAAAATAATGCTGCTGAGGTTCGACAGCTTCGGCATGATATGAAAAATCATCTGATAGCACTCGAAGGACTTGCAAAAGCAAATGATAATATTGAGCTTATAAACTATGTTGTAATACTGTCCGGTATGCTGGAGCCATCTGCTGAATTCAGCAGCACAGGTATCATTAGCTTGGATAGCATCATTAACTATAAGTGTTCACAAGCAAAGGAAAACGGAAGCAGTATATTTACTGATATTGCAATACCAAATGATTTAAAAATTGATGAAAACGATTTTGTAGCAATGATAGGAAATCTTCTTGATAATGCTATTGAAGCAACTTCAAAGCTTAAGGAAAATAAATACATTAAACTTAATATCAAGTACAGTAAAGGAATGATAATAATTGCTGTAATTAACAGCTTTGACGGTGATATAATTCTTGCAAATAATAAATACCAAACGACAAAAAAGAATAAGGATTTTCATGGAATTGGATTACAAAGTATTGAAACAATAGTATATAAGTATAATGGTGAAATGATTACTAAACACAGCAACCATGAATTCTATACAAAAATCATACTTATCTTATAAAATAATCATAACGATCTGATTTTACAAATATTAACACGATACCCACCTGAAAACACCCTGACCGAAGTAAGTGCAGCCATAAATATTATAGATTCTATCAAACTTCTGGTCACTATTCCAATTAGGATAACCAATATGGTGCCAAATAATGATGAAATTGCTAACTCTATTCCATAAATATAAATCTCTATTGCGTATTGATCTTTATCATCAAAAAAATAATCTGCTATTGTTTCAGACAGTTTATGTAACATAAATACTCACCTGTTTGAATTATAGCAGATTTTTTTGTTGAATTTTTAAAATGGTAAAAAAAGTTAGTTTTCTGGTAAAATTTTTACTGACAAAAAGACCGTTATAACAAAATATCCATCTTCCTCATAAATGTTGATATGTCCATGATGTTTTTCTGCTTTTTCTCTAATTATTTCAATACCTTTGCCATGAAAATCCTTATCTTTTTTATCGTTTCCAATTCCGGGTTTTTTGTAATAACAGATGAATCTATATTATTTTTACAAGTTATAATATAGTAATTCACCTTTCGGCTGATTATTAATTTCATTCGTTTCTTTTCACTTTGAGTAGTTAATAAATACTCTATTCCATTATCACACATATTGCCAATAATCGAGATGATATCCGGTGATTCTGAATAAGAAGTCATTTCATCTGTTATATCTATTGTCATTTCTATATCATTCATTAATGCTTTTTCCAATTCTACATTTATTACAGCATTTAAATATAGATTGTTGGTATGTAAAGGTATATAAGTAGAGTTAAGTTTTTTTATTGAGCTGTGACAAAGGCTTCTCGCTTTATCATATTTTTTCTCCGATAAAAGCTCATCAATACAAAATAAGTTATTTTTCATATCATGCTTTATTTTTACGATTTTATCTATTTGATCATTAATTTGTATTGTATTATTCTTATACATTTTCTCGCGCTGTTCGCTGAGAAGCAGTTGTGTATTGATCTCATAGCTTTTACTGATTCGCTCCAGCATCATCCATGAAATAATGCATATTATTGTAACTGCCAGACATATAGCTATCAAATAAATCAATAATTCTTTATTATAACCTGATAAATGAAGCACCTGAAATGTTGAATAAACGATTGTCATCGCAATTACAGGCATAACAATGAATCATTCATACTGATCAGCTCGATTCTCGTGCCGGGTGGGTATGTCTTTTTGATGTTCTCCACCATTGCTCTTTGAATTTTATGCTTGTGCATTTTGATTACCTCCATGTTCTTTATTATTATTAGCTTTGTCAGACAGGAAAGATTTGTCAGACTTCTGGTCCTGATTTGTTTTCTCATAGTTAGTCATCCTCGCAAATAAAAAAGACCCCAACCGTTTTAATTATTTCAAAACGATTGAGGTCTTTTGGTATAGCAAAAGGCAGATAAGAATTTTCTCCCATCTGCCTATGTAAACATATCAAATTGTAAAATAAAAAAGCCCTGCATTAAAGCAAGGCTTGGCAAAGAATGGACCAACAGGGACTCGAACCCCGGACCAACCGGTTATGAGCCGGTTGCTCTAACCAACTGAGCTATTGGTCCATATTAATTTGACCGCCGATAATTCGACGGTCAAATTTTGGCTCCCCGTGCTGGGCTCGAACCAGCGACATCATGATTAACAGTCATGCGCTCTACCGACTGAGCTAACGAGGAATATATGTGTTGGCATCTTCCTATCTTCCCGGATC
>JAFVEY010000019.1 GCA_017475765.1 Clostridia bacterium
CTTGCATCAGTCGGGTATGATGACATACTCGAAAGATACAAGGTACTGCACTTAAACTATTGAACCGCCGTGTACCGAACGGTACGCACGGTGGTGTGAGAGGTCGGCTACTCAACTAATGGGTAGCCTCCTACTCGATTTGCTGTACGCCTAAATAGTCAATCAAAGCATTTTGGAATATCTTAGAGCAGTTTACACCGTCTTTGTCGGCAAGATCAGCAAGCCATGCCGGCAGAGATAATGTTTTCTTTACAAAGCGGTTATTGATTTTATCCCTGAAAGCAGGCATAAACACATCAATAACAGCAGGAACTTCGTTTTGTTCGCATTTAATTTTAGTGATAGGGGTAGGTTCGGGAATCGGTTCGTTATCCTGCTCCATGCCCCAAATGTGCAGTCCGAGAGCCTCACGGGCATTTTTTACAGCTTCGTCCATTGTGTCGGCACATGGATAACAGCCGGGAAGATCGGGAAATGAAATTGAGATTCCATCATCTGCAAAATCAAAAACAGCAATAAATGAATATCTGTCTTTTTCCATAGTAAAATACCTCCGATTATAGTATATTTTTTGTTGTAAGGGTTATGGGTATCAAGGAAACCTGATACCCGGTTGTCTTTCAATGTTTTTCAGCGTTCCGACCGGTATATCCTTTTGAGAGTGAGTTACTGTTACTCTGCCGGGTTTTGTCGGATATTTGAATTGATGATGATCTCCGACACAGCCGACCTCGTACCAACTGTCCGCTGTAAGTATCTGGATGACTTCTCTTGATGAGTAGCTTTTCATGTTGCTGTCCCCCTTACATATATTATTTTACTACATAATTTATTATGTATCAATGGATAAAAATAAATAATTTTTTATGTATTATATAGATTCGCCCCCAAAGCTGTACTCCGGGGGGGGTGATTTTTTCATCACACAGTAGTATATTAATTTTTTGCTAACATATCATAAAATACATTTTCAGATATTATTTTTAGTATGACGGGCATATCAATGCTCTGCGGTGAAAGTCCGCAGGGAGATAGTTACCGACCAACCCGAAAGTGACTCCCAAGGTTTGAATCGTGAGGTTCAGGCGAGAAGAAGGGATAGCGAAATCGTAGCCTGACGAACAGAAACCTGATAAGAAGGCGCATTAAGCGGGTAAGATGACGCAAAACATCGAAGCCCAAAAGGTAACCGTAACCTTAATGTGTAAATCAGGCAGGTAGACGAGGAAAGAGTATTGGTTTATCCCGTGAGGTCTCACAGGTGTGGTGGGAATAGTGATTCCAAAGCCTACATAGTAACAACGAACTGTGAGAAGTCAGCAGAGGTCATAGTACCGGATTTTTTTCGGGAAGGATCGAACAATTTAAGACGTCAATCAAAATGTATGTTCTCCGAACCCACCTTGACAAATGGCATTCCCAAAACGTATATGAGGTTAAACCATATCACATAAAGGATATACGGAGAAGCAGAAAGGAGAAAGACGGAAGTATGTCAGAAATGCTTGAAAAGATACTCAGCGACGAAAACATCCGACTTGCCAAAAAGCGAGTATATGCCAACAAAGGTGCAGGAGGAGTTGACGGCGTAACAGTTCAGGAACTGGACGAATATCTGGAGAAGAATTGGAAGAGTATCAAACAGCAAATCCGAGAAAGTACAAACCGCAGCTGCCAAGTGCGAATATCTCCTGCTTGGCGGCGTTTTCTATTGATATATTTCATAAATAGTGCTACAATTTTAATATAGAAAATCAGTAACTGCTATCAATGGAGGATATATGCTCTACCAAATAGATAAAAACTTCAAAACCATAACTGCTAATCCGTATCAACGAAAAAACTATCTTGAGTTTGCTCCTTGTGAAGCACTTAAGCCATATATTCGTTGCTTTTGGCATAGTAAGTACAAAGGAGGGTCAGCAGGCAAATCACTTGTAATTCCGGATTTGTGTATGGATATCATTTTATATGAGAACAACGGATATCACGCAGACTTTTGCGGTATAAACAATCGCTCTTTTTACTCCGTCAACACCGATAAAGAATATTTTGGCATACGTTTTTACGCTTGGACAATTACGTTGTTTACGAGTGATACAATGTCTGAAACATTAAATGCTTATGAATGTGCTCAAAAGTATTTCAGAGATTTCTCCAATCGAATAGCGGAAGAAATTATATGCGCTGATAGTGTGTATGAGAAAAAGCGGCTTTCGGAAAGATATTTGCTGAAGAGGTTAAGTAATAGAAGTATCAACTCTTCGGTTTTGAATTCCGTTGTTTACACTATACTGCATAACGGAAAAGCGGCTGTACGGGATTTGGCAAATTATAATGCTGTCAGCAAAAGGAAATTAGAGAGGGATTTTCTTGATACAACAGGCGTATCGCCGAAACAAATGGTAAATCTGATTCGTTATCAGCTTTTGTGGCAGGACGCTGTCAGGCGTGATTTTAATGTATTCGAAAGCGTAGATAAATTCGGTTATTACGACCAATCACATTTACTCAAAGAGTTTAAAAAATATCACGGATTGACTTTGACCGAAGCGCGCAAAGCTGTTTCATATTTGTCGCATTTTTACAATACATAAGAGCTGAAATTTGCTAAAATATTCTTATCAATTATTTTAGGAGGAAAAATATGAATAAAATAACCTGTATATGTTTAGGCGTAAGAAGTATGGAGAAAGCAATCAAGTTTTACCGTGATGGTTTGGGCTTTCAAACAGACTGCACAGAGGACAATCCACCTGTGTGCTTTTTCAACACATCCGGGACAAAGTTCGAGCTGTATCCATTAGATTTATTGGCAAAGGATATCAGCGAGGATAACCCACCGCAAGGACAGGGCTTTGGCGGCGTCACTTTGGCGTACATTGTCGAACACAAAGAGGATGTCGATAAGGTGATTGAATTGGTAAAACAAGCAGGTGGAACGATTGCCAAAGAGCCTCAGAATGTATTTTGGGGCGGCTACCACGCTTACTTTGCCGATCTGGATGGATATTATTGGGAAGTGGCATGGGGACCTGATTTTCGGTTTGATGATAACGGATTGCTGATATTCTAATTGAGGCCCTGCCAAACAATCCCATAACACACAAATTCGCAAAGTAATGAAAAATTACCCTGCCTCTTAAATTTTGCTTCCCAGATATTAAAAATGTCTGTTAACGATGTAATAGTAATTGAGCAAATGGATTTTTTGGAAGGAACATATGCTGAAAAAGACTTTATACAACTAATTTCATAAATTCAAAATCAAATTGAAATGATTATTTTCTGCAAAAAATATTAATTATAAACTAAAATATAATTATTGTTAATTTGATTTATGCTAACTGTTATATTTAAAATGTTATTGTATTAAAACTAAAAGCACGATAAAGTTGTTAAAAACTCAACTTTATCGTGCTTTATTCATGCTAAAGCGCCCAAATACGAAGAAAGCCCCCGAAAAATCGGGGGCTTTCTTCACGTCAGTACGTCTCCTAACTGACGTCTTTGTATGGTGCGGGTAACAGGACTTGAACCTGCACCTCCTTGCGAAGACTAGCACCTGAAGCTAGCGCGTCTGCCAATTCCGCCATACCCGCATATTGATTTTTGACTGCCTAAATATTATATCAGATATCATCATTCTTGTCAAGCGTTTTTTATAATTTTTTTGCAATCACAATCGGCTTCCGGTTTCCGGAAGCCGATCAGATGGATTACGTTTGCTTTTCAGTAGGTGTTGTATTACGAATCAAGAAGCTCCATGACCTGAACACTTCTTGCAATAAAGCCCTGAAGCTCATCGGCAGAAAGGCGGCGCTGGCTGATCACCGCCAGATCATAAATATGGCGGCAGAGAAGACTCTGCTTGTCGTGGTCATATTCGGGGAGCTTTCTGACAGTTTCGTTGCTGCTGTTGATAATCAGCGTTTCCTGAGCCTTGTCGTTGTTTGCACCGAACATATCGCCGTACAGTTTGTTCATATCATTGATTCTTCTTTGATATTCGTTGATGGTGATGATGGCAGGAGTATCGGTGCTTTTCAGTGGCTGAACCTTGATTTCAAGCTTATCGGATGAAAGAGCGTCCTTGAATATTTCAATCAGCTTTTCAGGCTCTGCTTCATTCTCGCTGCTGTTGCTGTCTGATGCAAGCGCTTCCCCGACCTCGGAATCTATTCTTACGAACTTGATATCGCTTTCCTTATATTCAAGGAAGGTAACAAAATGCGTATCAATGTTATGCTCCAAAATCACAGCGTCAATACCGTTATCCTTGAAAATTTTGATATATTGAGCCTGGAGATTGGCATCCGAAACATAATATACCTTGTTCTCCTTGGATTTCGGCAGTTCTGAGAAGGTCTTGAATTCGCCGTTGATTGTTTTGTAAAGGATGATATCCTTCATTCTGTCATAGAATTTTTCATCTTTGATACAGCCGAACTTGATAAAGGGAGAGATATCATCCCAGTAGCTTTCATATTCGTTTCTTTCGTTCTTGAAGACGGAAACGAGCTTATCGGCAACCTTTTTGGTAATGTGCTTTGATATTTTTGCCACCTCTCCGTCATTCTGAAGGAACGAACGGGATACGTTAAGCGGCATATCGGGGCAGTCAATCACGCCTTTCAGGAGCATAAGAAACTCCGGAACGACTTCCTTGATATTGTCGGCAATATAGACCTGATTGGAAAACAGCTTTATCTCACCGGGCATTACCTGCAGCTTGTCGGTCTGCTTCGGAAAATAAAGAATACCCTTGAGGTTGAACGGATAATCGACATTAAGGTGAATCCAGAAGAGAGGGAGATTGATATCGGGGAATACCTCTCTGTAAAAGTCCTCATACTCTTCCGTTGTGCAGTCCTTCGGAGCTTTAAGCCACAGGGGATTGGTGATATTGACAGGCTTTTCTTCTGTCTTGTTTTCTTCATCATCCGCTTCATCCTCTTTTTTGTCCTGCACACAGATGAAATATATCTCATAGGGCATAAAGTGACAGTATTTTTTCAGAACGGAACGCAGTCTGAAGCTGTCGTTAAATTCATTTCCTTCATCAGACAGGTGCATAATGACAGTCGTGCCTTTTTCTGTTCTTTCGCCGTCCGATATTTCATAAGTGCTTGCGCCGTCGCTTGACCAATGAACGGGTACAGCGTCTTTCTGATAGGAAAGTGTATCTATTTCAACAGTATCGGAAACCATATAGGCGGAATAGAAGCCCAGACCGAAATGACCGATGATACCGGCATCAGCATCTGTTTTGTCCTTATATTTTTCAATAAATTCCTGAGCGCCCGAAAAAGCAACCTGAGTGATGTATTTTTCGACTTCCTCTTCCGTCATACCAATACCGTTATCCTTAATGGTAAGCGTTTTTGCGTCTTTGTCAAGAATAATGTCGATTCTCGGCTTGATACCGTCGTCCTCGGCTTCTCCGATGGTGCAGAGGCTCTGATATTTTTTGATGGCATCACAGCCGTTGGCAACAATTTCTCTGAGAAAAATATCCTTGTCGGAATAAAGCCATTTTTTGATGATCGGAAACAGATTTTCCGAATCTACTTTGATTTGTCCTTCTCTTTTCATTTTGAATACCTCCGTTTTGTATTGGTTGGTCATTAATGTATAACATGCAGCATATCATGCAGGTGAAAGCGGTGCTTTGACTAATCACTATGCGTTACGCTCCGCTCCATCCATTGCTGATATGTCATCAGAACCTGTCGGGGTTTGGAGCCTTCATGCGGTCCCACAATGCCCATCTGCTCCATCTCGTCAATCAGTCTGCCTGCTCTTGCATAGCCGACCCGGAAACGTCTTTGCAGCATGGACGTTGAAGCCTGACCTGCTTCAACAACGCATTTGATAGCGTCCTCAAGCATTGGGTCAAGATCGCTTTCAACATTATCGCTTCCGTCTCCGTTGTTATCCGGAACAGCATTTTTCTCGATCTCCTGAAGAACATTCTCATCGTATTCGACAACCTTGTTCTTCTTGATGAAATTAATAATATTTTCTATCTCCATGTCATCAACATAACATCCCTGCACACGCACCGGTTTGGTAGTGCCGATGGGGGAGAAGAGCATATCGCCCCGTCCAAGGAGCTTTTCCGCTCCGCCTGTGTCGAGTATCGTTCTGGAGTCCGTCTGTGATTTTACGGCAAAAGCGATACGGCTCGGTACGTTCGCTTTGATCAGACCTGTTATGACATCAACAGACGGTCTTTGCGTTGCAATGACAAGGTGCATTCCTGCGGCTCTCGCCATCTGTGCAAGACGGCAGATAGACTCCTCAACATCCTTAGGAGCTGCCATCATCAGGTCGGCAAGCTCATCAATCACGATAACAATCTGCGGCATTTTTTGCAGCTTTTTCGGTTCATCGGAAGCACCGCTTTCCTTTGTTCCTTCCGAATTCAGCTCTGCCTGAGCCTGTGCAAGCATTTCGTCCTCCTCGAAGGAGCGTTCGCCTTCGTCAATATGAATCTCGTTTGCAGCAAGCTCTTCTGCCTGCGCATTCTGTCTGTCAACAAAGCGGTTATAGCTGTGCATATCTCTGACGTTATATTCGGCAAAGATTTTGTAGCGGTTAAGCATTTCGTTCACCGCCCAGCTCAGCGCACCGGCAGCCTTTCTCGGATCTGTTACGACAGGTACGAGAAGATGGGGGATTCCGTTATAAACACCAAGCTCGACAACCTTTGGGTCGATGAGCATCAGCTTTACCTCATCGGGGCTTGATTTGTACAGAAGACTGACAAGCATGGAATTGATACACACGGATTTACCGGAGCCTGTTGAACCCGCAATCAGAAGGTGCGGCATTTTGCTCAGATCAGCAAGTGTAATTTTTCCCGTGATATCTTTTCCGAGTGCAACGGTAAGATTGCTTTTGGCTTCCTGAAACTCTTTTGATTCAACAAGATTTCTCATCTTGACAATGCTGACAAATTTGTTCGGAACCTCTATGCCGACAGCGGATTTTCCCGGTATAGGTGCTTCAATGCGCACACCTGTTGCAGCAAGGCTCATGGCAATATCGTCAGACAGATTGGTGATCTTGCTGATTTTGATTCCTGCAGCTGGCTGCAGCTCATATCTTGTGACAGAAGGTCCTCGGCAGATATTGACGATAGTGGTCTGCACTCCAAAGCTTTTCAGGGTATCGACAAGCATTGTACCGCTCTGGTTAAGCTCCATGGAGATGTTAGCCTCCTGTTCGGGCGGCTGCGGTTCCAGCAGATTGAACGGCGGCTTGATATAATGCCCCGAAATAAAAGAGCTGTCGGGAGCAATTTCAAATTTATCCGTGTTATCTTGTCCGGCAGACGGATGTGCAGGCTTGACGGGCTGCACAGGCTGCGGCAGAGGATCGGGAACGGGTTCCTCAATGGGATAAAAGGGGAGCTCATCGGGTTCATCCTCCGGCTCAATATAAAGCTGATCAAAATCAAATCCGCTTCCGTATTCTTCGGCAGGCTGTGCGGGAAGAGGTGCGAATTCCTCGTCAGGCGGAGCAGGGGACTGTGCGGATTTTTTGCGCTGTTTTTTCTTTGGCGGCTGTTCCTCTTCGGGAGGCTCCGTAAGAAAGTTATCCTCTCTTTCAGGCTCATAGAACGGTGTTCTTTTTAATTTGCGGAATTCGGGATTGCCGCTCTTTTTCGTTTTGCTGCTGAGACGTCTGTCAATTTCCGAGCGTACATATTCCTCACGCTGCTGTTTTCTTTTTTCATCTTTAATCTGTTGTTCTCTTTTGCGTACCTCGGTGCGGATCTGTCTGCTGTCGCTGATATTTTCGCCGACTCTTCTGACAGGCCGTTTGAATGTCTGAATCAAAGCGACAGTCATACTGTCAAAGGTAAAGGCAAGAAGTATCAGAAAAGCGAACAGACAGATAATTCCTCCGCCGACAGAGCCTGTCAGTTTCGTCACGGGAATACCGAGAAGCGCTCCGATAAAGCCTGTCCCGTGATGTGCTGACGCATTGATAAAGCTCTGATGAATTTCTTCAAAGTAACCTCCGAGCTTTGAGCTGTCAGCCTGAAAGGCATATACAGCTGTGGAGAGAATCAGTATCAGGAAGGATGCACAGACAGTCTTGCCTTTGAAATCATCAGATGGTTCATCCTTGCCGTTCTGCCAGCAGCAATAGAGCGTTACCGCCGGAACGGCAAAGCCGAATACGCCGAAAAGTCCCCGGTATAGCTGATGGAATATCAGCCAGAGTCTGTCGCCGGGAATAAAATAGATAAAAAGAAACAGCACAGAAAGCGCAAACAATATCAGCGCTGTAATGAACCTGCGCCGCTGCCTTTCCCATTCGGCACGAGCCTGTGCTTTTTTTCTTGCCTCGGCAGCTTTGGAACCTTTTGAAGCGCCTGTTTTTGCGCCTGACGATTTTTTAGCCGCCGAAGATCCGGCAGGAGGCTTTTTGCTTTTCGCCGAGCTGCTTTTTGAACTGTTTGCTGCCAAATTTCATCACCTCAATTTATATTTATTTTCCTTTTACAGCTGAAGCATAACCCTAATTATATCATAATATTTTCGTAATATCAAATATTTGTTAATGATGAAATGTAAAAAAACCGGACAGTATTCCAGTACTGTCCGGTTTTGTAATGATCAGAATATAAGAGGCTGACCTGTGAAAAGATTGGCGCCTGTGATAAGCTCGATAATACTTATCACAAAAACAAGTGCTCCTACAATGCCGGTATAGAGAATAAAAATATACATTCTGTCGGTGGAAAGGAGCCATTTGAAGAGCTTAATTGCCAAAAATCCGACCACAGCAGCAATGATCATTCCGATAATAACAGGGAAGTAGTCGATCTTGACAGCTTCGCCGTTGTCGGGGAAAAGAGCTTCCTTGCCTTCGAGAATAGCAGCCGCAACAATGGCAGGAGTTCCGAGAATGAAGGAATAATCGAGCGCCCTCTGCTTATTGATCCCTCTCAGTTCACTTGCGACAAGTGTGGAACCTGAACGGGAAATGCCGGGGAAGATGGCTGCAACACATTGTGTCAGTCCGACAGCAACAGCATCAACTACATTGTATTTTTTTCTTCCAGGACCGCCCGGACGTTTGATACCCTTCTTCTTATAGGCTCTTGCGGTCTGTTGGTTTTTTCTGTCGCCGAGAAAAAGCAACACGCTTGTTGTCATCAGCGCCAGACCCACAACGATGAAATAACCGCTTTTGGAGAAAAGATCTGCAAGATCCTTCAGCTTCATATCAGTTCCCGGAATGGGGAGGAAGAGGAGAAACAGCGGCAGCAAACCGATAATGATCATCATTACCATATTCCTTTTGCCATCCATTTCACTCCATTTGAATTTGCCTGTGAAGATATCCTTCACCATAAGACCGAATTCCTTGAGAAGTCCTGCAATCAGTTTGATGTAAACGCCGATGACAGCGGCAAGTGTTCCGATGTGAAGCATAACGGAGAAAAACAAATTATCCTCTTCCATGCCGAAAATATGCTGTGTGATCGTAAGATGACCGCTGCTCGATACGGGAAGAAATTCCGTCAGTCCCTGAATAATGCCCTGAATGATTGCCTCGAATAGATTCATGTATGTACCTCCGTTCTTTTTCTGCGGCAGAATCCTGAATATTAATATTCTGCCGCACGGAAGGATATGTCTGATATCATTCCGCTTTTTTCTTTGTTTTTGATGCTTTCCTTTTTTTGCCTTTTTCCTTGTCGATCATCCCGAAAAGAGAAGCGACAGCATCAGCCAGCGTTCCTATACTGTCGATCAGTCCTTCTGAAACAGCGTCCTCGCCGTCCAGTATCGTTCCGATGTCCATCACAAGCTCATCCGTATTCATGGCAAGCTCGTTATATCTTTCGGAAGAAATAGACGAATTTTCTGTGACAAAATCGGTTATCCTTCTCTGCATCCGCTGAAAATATTCAAACGCCTGCGGAACGCCGAGCATTAGTCCGTTCATTCTGACGGGATGGATCGTCATTGTCGCCGATTTTGCAATGAATGACTGCTTTGCGGCAACAGCGATCGGAACGCCGATGGAATGACCTCCGCCGAGAACAAGTGACACAACCGGTTTTGTCATGCCGGCAACCAGTTCGGCAATGGCAAGACCTGCTTCGACATCTCCACCAACGGTATTCAATATAATAAGAAGTCCGTCAATCAGGCAGCTTTGTTCTGCTGCGACAAGCTGTGGGATGATATGCTCATATTTTGTCGTTTTGTTCTGCGGGGAAAGGATGAAATGTCCTTCTATCTGCCCGATAATGGTAAGGCACTGAACGGTATATTTTCCACAGGAAGAAATAATGGAGCCTGATTCGATGATGATATCGTTCATTTTCTCCGTGTTTTCGATGATCTGAGTTTCTTCTGCGGGCGCATTGTCAGGCTGAAGGGAAGGATCCTGAACAGTATTGCTGATTTTTTTTGTACTCATAATGATACGCCTCCATGCTAAAAGTTTGTGCATTTCGGCGCTTCGGCATACATAAGTATAGCATTATTTTTTCCATTCTTCAAGACTGTATTTTGCACAATATAGAAGGAATTAATCGTTTTATTTTATGGCTGTCATTATTTTCATGCCGCCCGAAAGAAGCCGGACGGCATGAAATCAGAAATCAAATCTTTTTCGCAGCAGACTGCACACACCCGATATCGGAACAGTCAAAGCCGCCCAGAGTATACTGTAAATCAGGCAGATCTGACCCTTGAAATTAAAAGGCAGACCGGAATAGTCCCACACATTCATTTTAGCTTTGAGATTGACAGCGCACCCCACCACAAATTCGACGCTTGTGATCACGCTGCTGCCGATCATACATTTTTTCCACATGGCAATTCCGACAAGACGTTTGAAAATTCTGTAAAGAACGACAAAGCAGAATCCGCCTGTCAGAACCATTGTCCAATGCGTATATTTCCGCCAGATGATTTCGATCAGCCCGTAGGAGATTCCTCCGATGGAAAACAATGCCAAATTGCAGTTTAATTTTCTTTTCAAACGACCACCTCTTTTTTACATTTCGGATATAGTATCTGCATTTTTCTGCATATCTACTCTGTCAAAAAGAGAAAAAGAAAAATCCGTATTTTACAAATCCATTTTTGCTTGATTTGAATATGTTTTTTGAGGTTATGTGTAGCTTTTTTTAACAGATGATGGTATAATATAAATAAAGATTCGGAGGCGGCAAAGATGAACAGAGATGAAAAAATTGTAAAGCTGAAGCTGGATATCATTTTCAAAAGGATATTCGGCAATGAGAATAATACGGATATTATTGCGGCATTTATTTCGGATCTGCTGGAGATACCACGCAGCAGCATCAAGAAAATCTATATCAATAATGTTGAATTGGCACCTGAATATTTTGATCAGAAATTCAGCAGACTTGATTTAAGGCTGGATGTTGACGGCAGGATTGTCAACATAGAAATGCAGGTCAACAGAGAGCCGGATTTTAACGACCGTACTTTATTTTACTGGTCAAAAATATACAGTGAACAGCTCAAAACCGGAGAAGAATACGGTGAATTGAATCAGACAATCTGTATCAATATCATTAACTTCAATCAGTTTGACTGTCCGGATTATCATTCTCATTTCAAGGTGCTTGAAAAAGAGCGCCATGAGGTGCTTTCGGAAAAATTCGCCATACATTTTTTTGAACTCAAAAAGATCAAAGATTCCCAAAAACACAAACCGATGGAAGACTGGCTGAACCTTATCAACGCAGAAACGGAGGGTGATCTTATGGATATACAAAGCACAACCAAAAGCCCGGAGGTACAGAAAACAATTGTAATGCTGAGAGAACTCAGCGCAGACGAAAAGCTCCGTCAGGAGGTTTATTATCGTGAGAAGCGCCTGCACGATGAAGCGTCAGCATTAAAAGGCGCAATGCGTGAGGGCATAGCCATCGGCGAGGAAAGAGGCATAGCCATCGGTCAGGAAAGAGGCATAGCCATCGGCGAGGAAAGAGGCATAGCCATCGGTCAGGAAAGAGGCATAGCGATCGGCGAGGAGAGAGGCATAGCCATTGGTCAGGAGAGAGGCATTGATATAGGTATGGCCAAGATATTACTGAAACTGTACAATTCAGGTAATACAGTGGAGCAGCTTTCAGGTATGTTTGATATGCCGGAAGAAGAAGTGAAAAGGCTTTTGGCTATTAAGTCCTGAACTCTATGAATACAAAAATAGAGGGTGATCTTATGGATATACAAAGCACAACCAAAAGCCCGGAGGTACAGAAAACAATTGTAATGCTGAGAGAACTCAGCGCAGACGAAAAGCTCCATCAGGAGGTTTATTATCGTGAGAAGCGCCTGCACGATGAAGCGTCAGCATTAAAAGGCGCAATGCGTGAGGGCATAGCCATCGGCGAGGAAAGAGGCATAGCCATCGGCGAGGAGAGAGGCATAGCCATCGGTCAGGAAAGAGGCATAGCAATCGGCGAGGAAAGAGGCATAGCCATTGGTCAGGAGAGAGGCATTGATATAGGTATGGCCAAGATATTGCTGAAACTGTACAATTCAGGAAATATAGTGGAGCAGCTTTCAGGTATGTTTGATATGCCGGAAGAAGAAGTGAAAAGGCTTTTGGCTATTAAGTGCTGAACTTTATGAATACAGAAATAGCCCCTGTGTGTCATTGTTCAGTCTGAATCACGGTAACTTTTTTCCCGTTCTTTTTGCAGTAATCAATGACAAATCTGGTTCCTTTGGAGCAGCCGTCCCAGAAGGCTATGACAATATCTGCATATTGGACGATCTGCTCATTTCTTCTCAGCGGTGCGGCTCTGCCGTATTTTTGATATTCGGGAAGAAATTCCGTCAGCTTCAGACAGTTCTGACGGGCATAATCTCCGGCGCAGGTGTCGATTCCTTTTGCCCCGCCGCTGACGATTTCGGTTGTTTCATCAGGCAGATAACTGCCTATATTCTGAATTTTCAGGCTTCTTGAGCCTATTACAGCAACTTTCATAATTTTGCCTCCAATATAGACTTATTTTAGACATGAATTGTATCTATTTGAATATTATAACACATAACAGATATAAAATAAAGTTAAATTATATTTAAATGGGGTTGTTTTATGGCTACAAAGAGTTTGTCTATACGGATTGATAACGAAATGCTTGATAAGCTGCATATCGTGGCAGATTATGAGGGACGTTCCGCCAATAGTCAGATACTTATTCTTATCCGTGACTGTATTGAACAGTATGAGGAAAAGCATGGAAAAATCGAGATCGGAACTACTATTAAATAATGAATCAGTTCTGCATATACAGCTGATGGAAAAATCTATATAACCTGTCAATGAATAAATTTTTGTTTTTATCAGATATTAATATCAGGGTGATAAAATGCAGAACAAAAACAACAGCACAGAGACAATTTCCGAAAAAGCTGCCGTCAACGTACCTTTGGAAGAGGAAGAGCCGATTCCCGATGTTTATCCTGCCATCGACAACGATCTTGCAAGGGATAACATCGAAAACGATATGACGGCTGCGGATCTGCAGGACTTTTAATCATCAATGCCGCTCACTCACGGGCGGCATTTTTCTTGCCCAATCCGGCGAGCGGCGAGGTCGCAGGGTATATATGAAATGGGAAAAGAAAATTTTTCAGATCGGCATAATCATGCCTCTGCAGTGCATATAATTATGATATAGTTTATATTTAGCGGAGGTGCAAAAATGACGGCATTTCTGGCGGGTCTATTGATAGGTGCGGCGCTCGGAGTAGTGTGCATGGCTCTGCTTAGTGCAGCTTCTGCCGCCGACGACAAAGCGGAAAGATAAAATACAGGAATCGGGAGATCAGTCGCAGCAGCGGTTGATCTCCCGGAATTTTTTTGTTCTAAAGCCGTCCGCACCGCCGTATAGATTACTATCAGACGAACGACAAACGCTTAACAGCAAGGAGAAAACAGAAATGAAAGACAGATTAGAATGTTACACATCGGCGGTAAAAATGCTTTGCGCAGAGCTTTCGGGAGTGCTTCTCAGAATTCCCGAAGCCAAAAAACAGACGGTTCAGGAAATACGGCTTCGCTCAGGAAAACCCACAGCGCTGAGTGACGGAACGGAAACCCTTTTTGTATGTCAGGACGGCAGTATCGTTTATTCTCCCGAACGTGCGTTTATATGCACCCGGCGGCATATTTATGATACTTTCAGACAGCTTTGCGGCTTTTCCGTTTACAGTCGTCAGGAGGAGATACGCAACGGCTATATTACCATCAAGGGCGGTCACAGGGTCGGACTTTGCGGAACGGCTTCTCTCAAGGGCGGAGAGATTGCATCAGTCACCGATATCACATCGCTCAATATACGCATCGCCAGACAGATAGCCGGCTCATCTGCTCCTGTTCTGGAGAAGATCACGCCGCTTTCCGGCGGAGTGCTGATCGCCGGAGCGCCGTCCACCGGAAAGACAACGCTTCTCAGGGATATCGCTTCCCGTCTTTCCACAGGACTCGGCTGCCGGATTATGCGCACCTGTGTGATTGACGAAAGGGGAGAGCTTTCAGGTTCTTCTGAAGAGAACGGCGGAATTGACCTCGGACTTTGTGATATATTAAGAGGATATCCGAAGGGCGAAGGAATCATGCAGGCTGTGCGCTCACTTTCGCCGCAGGTGATCATCTGCGATGAGGTCGGGACAGAGGATGACTGTCATGCCGTTGCTCAGGGTGCCAATGCAGGAGCGCATATTATTGCTTCCATTCATGCGCCGTCCGTTGATGAGCTGATGCGCAGAAGTCAGGCAAAACGGCTGATAGAAACAGGGGCATTCAGAACGCTTGTTCTTCTTGATTCCACAGATCATCCGGGACGGGCAGCCGAAATAACGGAGGTATAAAATATGCTGGCTTTGAAGATAGCAGGAGGAATGATTATTACTGTAAGCGGTGCCATGGGGGGACTGTTTGCAGCGAAAAGGCTTGAAAGACAGTGCGCTGCTGTGTCGGATTATATCGCCTTTCTTACTTATTCGGAATCCATGATCGGTTATTGTGCGGCAGATATCGCCGAGATCCTTTCCGATGCTGACAGATTTCCGTATCTGGAAAAAATCATAACGGATGTCAGAGCCTATCTTGCCGGTGGAAAAGAATTTTCCCGTGCATGGAAAACAGCTGTCAGCGATTCGGCGGCAAGAGGAGAGATCGGAAAAAGCGATATCCGCCTGATTGCTTCCTTCGGAGAAGGCTTCGGAGCGATGGGAGCGGAGGAGGAAATACGGAGAATACAGCTTCACAAGGACGAGGCACAGCGCCGTTTGTCGGAGCTTCGTCCGCAGCTTGAAGCCAAGCGCAGGCTTTATCGTGTGGTAGGAACATTCTGCGGAATGCTTGCGGCGGTGATCATTATCTGAATCCTAAGGTGCGGCAGACTTGTAAAGGAGAGGAGAGTCCTATGCAGACGAATGTTGATTTTATTTTTAAAATAGCGGCAATAGGAATTATTGTTGCAGTGCTCAGTCTTGTTCTTTCCCGTTCGGGGCGGGAGGAACAGGCAATGATGACAACGCTTGCGGGATTGATCGTGGTGCTTTTAATGCTTGTTCAGCAGATATCGGAGCTTTTTACCACGATCGAAACGCTTTTCGGATTCTGACGGATATTCTGTCTGTCTGCGGTGTTGCCCTGACAGCGTCATTTGCTGCTCTTGCTCTGCGGAAATATTCCCCCGAAACCTCTGCAGTGATCGCCATTGCTGCAGGAGTGATGATATTTATTGCAGTTCTGATACAGGCAGCACCGTTTGTAAGCGAAATCAAAGGTCTTGTCGATGATGCCGGTATAGATACCTCTTATGGCATCATACTAATCAAAACTGTCGGCGTATGTGCTCTTTGTCAGTTCACCTCCGACTGCTGCCGTGACAACGGTCAGAATTCATTGGCTTCAAGAGTGGAGCTTGCAGCAAAGCTGACGATCGTTGTCATATCCTTCCCGATGTTTCAGAAAATACTAGCAACAGCTGCGGAGCTGCTGGCATAGGCGGAATTTTTAACGGAGATAAAATGAAAAAAACAATTATTCTGATCATCATGCTGCTGTTGGTTTTGTTGCCGGGCGTGACGGTCTGTGCGGCGGAAGCCGATGATACAGAGGTGCTGTATGAACAGCAGGCAGATCTGAGCGGTGTGAGCAGTCTGTATTCATCGCTGCCAGATGAAACAAAAAATCTGCTTTCGGATATGGGGATCAGCTCTGCGGATTATAAGGCGCTTTCAGAAACAGGTGTGCATGATATTTTTGAAAAGATATTGTCCTTGGCAGGGACAAAGGGGAAAACTCCTTTCGGAGCGGCAGCGGTCTGTTTGGGGATCATGCTGCTTTGTGCTGTGGTTGACGGCACAAATATCACGATGGGAGATCGTTCTCTCAGCGGTGTCAGCTCGGCGGTAGGTGCTTTATGCGTCTGTACGGCTGCTGTTCTGCCGATGTGTGAGGTGATCAAAAGAAGTACGGTGATCATACAGGGCGCATCGGGTTTTCTGATGCTGTATGTCCCGATCATGGCGGGGCTGATGGTATCATCGGGGCATGAAGCCGCCGCAGGCTCCTACTATACGATGCTGATGGGAGCAGGCGAGATCATCACGCAGATTTCTGCAAGATTTATTGCTCCGTTTATGAATGTGTTTCTGGCACTTTCGGTAACATCATCGCTTTCGCAGCGGCTGAATCTGTCGGTTGTATGTTCTTCTGTCTATAAATGTGCCAAATGGGTACTGACGCTGGGGATGAGTATTTTTGTAACGATACTTTCGGCGCAGACCTTTATTACCTCCTCTCTTGATAATGTCAGCAAAAGAGCCTTACGGTTTGCGGTAAGCTCCTTTGTGCCGGTTGTCGGAGGTGTTCTGAGCGAAACGGTAACGGCCTTCAGCGGCAGTCTGGAGCTTCTTAAATCGGGAGCGGGGGTTTTTGTCATTATTGCTTCCGCCTGTATCTTTCTTCCCGTGCTGATCGAATGTATTTTGTGGCAGTTTACACTTTTTTTTCTTTCGGGAGCGGCGGATATTATGGGACTGGGAAGAATGAAGTCCGTTTTCGCAACGATCTCAACGGTCGCTTCGATGCTTACCGCCATACTTCTCTGCATACTTACGATTTTTATTATTTCAACGGTAGTGATTCTCATCATAGCAAAATGAATGAATTCTGAGGTAATTATGGAAGGTATCAATTCATGGGCAGCGGTTGTGACAATCTGCGCTGTCATTGCCTGTATTGTTGAAATGATGACAAGCAATACAAAAACAGAAAAAAGCGTCAGAATGGTATTAGGTATATTCATGCTTTGTGCTGTGATTGTTCCGATAGCCGATGTTATCCGTGAAATCGGAGCAGCAGACTTTTCGGCAGATTATGAGTTTGAAGCCTCTGACAGTATGAGGGAAGCGGAAATGGATCTGCTTTGCTCACAGCTCAAAGAGCTGACCGAAAAAACACTTTTAGAAAAAAACATCTATCCGCTCAGTACTGATATCAATATAAAAACAGACGATACAGGCAGCATAGAAAGCATTTATGCGGATATAACGCTGGACAGAAATAGCGCACAGGACGCTGCCGCCGCTGAGGAAATCATTAAAACCGAGCTGGGATTTGAATGTTCCGTAAAAACAGGAGCTTTATGAATGAACCGGATGGTACAGGCATATTATATATTGAAAGATTCAAAGAGGTACAGGTTATGCGTGAAATAGATGAAAACACAGAGCCGACCGAAAAAGTAAAAACTAAGGAAGGCATTATTCCGAAACTTCTGAGCAGCGATAGGGCGCTGAGTATTATTGTTATCACAGGACTCATCGGTATCGGTCTGATCTTTATTTCTTCCTCGCTGAGTCCTCCGTCGGTCAGCGACGCACAGCCTGACGAAAGCGAGCTGACATCGGACGAGCTGCTTGATTACCGCACACAGATCAGCGAAGAACTGGGCAATATGCTTGCCAGCATGGATGGTGTTGGCAGAACCAAGGTAATGGTAACCATCAGCGGAACAGTAAGAAATGTATATGCAACGGACGTTGATGTCAATGACAGGCAGACATCAAGAAAAAGCGGCAGCGATGAAAATGCTGACAATCAGAATACCGAAAGAAGATCCTGCATTGTCATACGTCAGAAGGACGGCTCCGAGAAGGCATTGACCATTGGTCAGCTGATGCCGGAGATCAAGGGCGTCCTGA
Organism: Clostridia bacterium; assembly: GCA_017475765.1. Lineage (GTDB taxonomy): Bacteria > Bacillota > Clostridia > Oscillospirales > Acutalibacteraceae > UBA1213. The sequence goes on from JAFVEY010000019.1 coordinate 18,243, forward strand.
TTATATGTGACGGAGGTGATAACGAGCAGGTAAGGGACAACATAGTCAGGGCGGTTGCTGCCGCTTTGGATATAAATGACTCGCATATATGCGTAAGTAAACTGGGAACATAGGAGGAACTTATTTATGACATTCGGAAAAAGACAGCTTGTGATCGCATCTTTGGTGGTAGCTCTGGGAGCGGCAGTTTATCTTAACTGGCAGTTTTCGGGAAGTACGCCCGTAAGCGTTGCAGGAGCGGAGGAAAGCTCTTCCAAGCAGCTGGGGCAGACAACCTATGTCAATACGGAGCTTTCGTCGTCTGAATACTCATCTTCTGAGACTTCAAAGGAAAACAGCAGCTCAGACAATACAAAAGCAGCGCAGGCAAATACCGGATCTGAAACATCTGACAGCGGACATTTTGCCGATGAGCGTACAGAGAGAAATAAAAGCAATGCAACCGCTGCCGAAGCTTTGTCTGATATCGTGGAATCGGCTTCATCCTCTGAAGCGGCAAAAAAAGAAGCCGTTGCGGCTTCCGAAAAATTGGCTCAGAGCATCAAGGCTCAGAGCGATATTGAAGGGCAAATCAAGAGCAAGGGTTTTGAGGACGCTTTTGTTTCGATCAACAACGATACATGTATCGTATCTGTATACGGTAAGGAGCTGGATGACGCATCGGCGATTGTTGTCAAGGATATCGTGAACCGTCAGACAGGGATTGGCTTTGACAAAATAACCGTTTCACAGTCCGAAAAAGCGTCATAACGAAAGAAATATGCCGGCATATTGCGATCATATCACAATATGCCGGCACGAATCATTTTACCCGTTTTTCATTATTCGGCAACAGGTGCGCCGACAGGACAGACTTCAGCACAGGAGCCGCAATCTGCACAAAGATCAGCATTGATCTCATACTTGCTGTCGCCCTCAGCGATAGCCTCGCAGGGACACTCAGCAGCGCAAGCGCCGCAGGAGATGCAGTCGTCAGTAATTTTGTAAGCCATAAATATGCCTCCTTTAGAGTTATTTCATTTAATATATTATAGCACCTTTTTATGAAATTGCAATAGTTTTGCAAAAAATAATTCAGGAAAAATTGACTAAAATTGATATAGTTTTTTTGCTGAACCAAAAATTAGAAAAAAATTTTTATTTTACTTGTATTAATGCCTGATTTAAGTTAAAATAGTAATACGGTTTATTTTAATATCAGGAGGATGAGATGATGTCTGATGAAGAAAATTTTAATGGCAGCGAAACTGCCGCCGGGAAAACGGAAACCGTATTTATGGCTAAGCCTGCCAAAGTGAAAAGATACCGAGCTCCGCTGATTATCGCAGCCTGTATTTTTTTTGCTTCGGTATTATTTTTCGTTTGCTGGAAGTGCTTTTTTGATACAAGTATTCTGGGAACATGGGGAGTCGAAATGATTTCGGCTGACGGAAACAATAAGCTGGAATACACTCTGACATTCAATAATGATAAAACCGTCAGTCTGCACAGTGGAGGAGTGTCCTATACAGGAAGGTATTACTTTGTTGACAATGAGGATAAAGGATCTGTTGTTTCCATATACATAAATAATTCCGGAGTGCCGTTTGTCGCTGCCGATTTCGGCTACGATTTTGAGGGCAATATTTTTACCGGAAGATCGCTGAAGTTGACAGATTATTCGGGTATGTTCTTTACACCTGATACAGCATCGTCCGATCAGGAACAGGTGAAGGAAAAGCAGAAAATTACTGCCAGTACCGAAAAAGACGGCGTGATATATTATATCTGGGATTTCAGACCTTCTCAGGAGATATTCAAAACAGAAGCGGTCAAGGATGCAAAAACAGATAAGGCACTTCTGGGTTCTTGGATCTTCAGGGAAGAGGATAGTGATTACAGCTATACGATCACATTTGAAGAGGACGGCAGCTTTGAGCAGCTTTCGTACGATTCGGATCTCAGAGGTACTTATAGTGCTAACGGAGAAAGCTGCACATTATGTCTTTATGATCTTTCGGGCGAAAAAAACGAGTCGTCATTATCTTATGAGATCAACGGCAGCAAGCTTACGTTAAATTCTGTCGAATTTACAAAAACAGACAACAAATTCGCTTATCAGAGCGATGTACAATAATATCAAAAAGGAGTATGAGAAATTATGTTAAATGATTTTTGGAAGCAGTTCAAAAGCGGAACAGACATCAGAGGCGTTGCAGTTGAGGGTGCAGGATATGAGGTCAATCTGACAGACAGCACCGTTACAGCAATGGTAAACGGTTTTATCGTATGGCTTTCCGATAAAAAGGGCAAGCCCTCTGACGAACTGAAAATTTCTGTTGGCAGAGATTCAAGAATTTCAGGTCCGCACATTCTGGATCTTTCTGTACAGGCAATGCTCAAAGCCGGAATTGAAGTGATCGACTGTGATCTTGCTTCGACCCCTTCCATGTTCAAGACAACGGTTGAAATGAACTGTGACGGTGCGCTTCAGATCACGGCAAGTCATCATCCCTATTACAGAAACGGTCTTAAATTCTTTACCCGTGAAGGCGGTCTTGAAGGCGAGGATATCGAAAGTATTCTTGAACACGCTCAAAACGGTGATATTCCTGCCGAAGCAAAGGGCGGAAAGCATATTGACAGCGATTTTATGAGCAGATATGCCTATTCTCTCCGTGAGCTGATCAAGGAAGAGGTTGATTCGGATGATGACTATGATCATCCTCTTAAGGGCTTCCGTATTGTTGTGGATGCCGGAAACGGAGCAGGCGGATTTTATGCAACAGATGTGCTTGAAGCGCTCGGCGCCGATATCAGAGGAAGCCAGTTCCTTGAGCCTGACGGTATGTTCCCGAATCATGTGCCGAATCCCGAAAACGCAGAAGCAATGGCTTCCATTAGTGCCGCAGTACTTAAAAATAATGCAGATCTCGGTGTTATTTTTGATACAGATGTGGACAGAGGAGGAGCTGTGGATGCAAAAGGCAATGAAATTAACCGCAACAAACTGGCAGCTCTTGCATCGGCAATCGCTCTGGAAGGCAATGAGGGCGGTACGATCGTTACGGACTCTGTTACCTCCGGCGGATTAAAAAAATTCATTGAGGAAACGCTCGGCGGAAAGCATCTGCGCTTCAAGAGAGGATATAAAAATGTGATCAATGAGGCTGTTGCTCAGAATGAAAAGGGAATCAACTGTCCTCTTGCCATTGAAACATCGGGTCATGCTGCTTTGAGAGAAAACTATTTCCTTGACGATGGCGCTTACCTTGTAACGAAAATTATTATCAAAATGGCTCAGCTCAGAAAAGAGGGCAAACGGCTTGAAACGCTCATAGAGCAGCTGGAAGAGCCTATTGAAAGTAAGGAGATACGTATCAAGATTACCGAGAAGGATTTCCGCAAATACGGCGAAAAGGTGATTGCAAATCTGTTTGAATATGCTGAAAAACAGAAAACATTCATTGTTGCTGAGGATAACCACGAAGGTATCCGTGTTTCCTTCAATAAGACAAACGGCAACGGATGGTTCCTTCTCAGACTTAGTGTACACGACCCTATCATGCCGCTTAATATCGAAAGCGACAGCAAGGGCGGTGTTGAAAAAATTTATAAGAAAATCCTGCCGTTCCTCGAAAGCTGCGAAGGTCTTGAAACTTATAAGAAGCCTGCGGTAAAGAAAACAGCAGCGAAGTCAGAAGTAACTGTTGAGGAAAAAACTGAAACAAAGTCTGTCACAAAGAAAACAACTACGAAAAAAACCACAGCGGCAAAGGCAGAAGTAACTGCTGAGGAAACAACCGAAACAAAGCCTGCTGCTAAGAAAACAACTGCAAAGAAAACCACGGCAGCAAAGGCAGAAGCAGCTGCGGAAGAAAAGACCGAGACAAAGCCTGCCGCAAAGAAAACAACCACGAAGAAAACCACATCCGCAAAAGCAGAAACAGCTGCTAAGGAAAAAGCAAAAACCACAGCAACAGTCAAAAAGACCGCTAAGAAAGAAGAAAAATAATAAAAATAAGCTCTCCGGTTCGGGAAATCTCATTGACCGGAGAGCTTGAATTATATTATGCTTTGATACACATCATGGCGACCAATCCTCCTCGTTTGCCTCCGCTGGCACGGTGGGAATACAGCAGACCGCTGTTGCATTTTGTACACACATCGCTGATCGTGATATTAATGCTCAGCAGTCCGGCTTCCATCAGCATACGGCGGTTTGTTTCCTTAAGGTCTATAAGATATTTGCCGTGGCCTAATGTTTTTGTGAAATAAGCAGGTTTCAGCTCTGTAAGAGACGCAAATTCCTCAAAAACAGGTGTATCGACTTCATAGCAGCAAGCGCCGATCGCCGGTCCCACAACCGCAATGATATCGGCAGGGTCGCAGCCGTAATCATTTTCCATCTGCTCGACAACAGCTTCTCCGATTTTACCGATTGTACCTCTCCATCCGGCATGAGCAAGTGCAATGACTTTTTTTTCGGGGTCTGCAAAGTAAATCGGAGTACAGTCGGCATAGTGCGTAACCAACGTGACACCCGGCTCATTGGTGATAAGAGCGTCAACACTTTGTATATCATGCTCACGGGTGATGCCTATACCGATGTCTGCTTTGGTAACATTTCTGACAAATGTATTATGATCCTGAGAGGAGCTTACGAGCATATCAAAATCGAAGCCGGCAGCCTTGCAGAATATTTTATAATTTTCGATTACGTTTTTGGGATCGTCACCTCTTTTGAAATTCAGATTCATTGATTTGAATTCCCCTGTGCTGACGCCGCCGATACGGGTAGAAAACGCATGGTTGATAAAATCCAGCTTCGACAGGGAGGGGAACTGCAGAAATCCGACTCCGTCCACGAAATTAAGATTGGTATTCTTACTTTTGAAAATCATAATACTATCCTCACATGAAAAAGACTAATAATCCTTATTCTACTATATTCACAGGTATTTGTAAATACATTTTGGAATTTTATTTTCCGGAGATATCGCCTGTTATTATTTATGCTCTATGAATTGCTGAACAATCATAGATCCTGTTTGCATACTGATCCGATTAATGCTATAATATGGATATCAATAAAATTAAGGAGCGTTAACAATGCTGAAAAAAAAGTTATTTGGAAATACCATTGAGCCAAACTGTGATTACTGCCGATACAATGTAAAAAACAGCGGCGGCAATTCGATATGCCGCTACGGTTCTCCGTCTGTGGAGAATGTATGCGGCAGGTATGTTTACGATCCGCTGAAGCGTGAGCCGAAAACATTGCCTGATATACCGAGATTTACCGCCGATGATTTTAAATTATGAGGGATGGATTACTTCTTCTCGTCCTCTTTAAGAGCCTCTTCTGCAATTTCAAGAACAGAAGTACAGTGAGGGCAGCGAATTGCTTCAATTGCAATTTCACTTGCACAGAAAGGACACTTCTTTGTTGTGGGAGCGGCTTCCGGCTCAGGTTTCTTTGCAAAAGAAGTCAGTTTGTTCACAGCCTTGACCATAGCGAAAATAATGACAGCCATGATAAGGAAATTGATAATAGCCGATGCAAATGCGCCGAACTTGATCGGACCTACATTCAGGACAGCTGTCATGGAATCAATATCATCAATTCCTGCAACCGTACCGATCAGGTACTGGATAGCCGGCATGATGACATCATCGCAAAGGGATGTAACGATTGATCCGAATGCGCCGCCTATGATAACACCGACAGCCAGATCCATTACATTTCCACGCATGACAAATTCTTTAAATTCGCTTACTAACTTACCCATAATGAATTACCTCCGTAAATGTAAATTATCATACAAATCCATTATAACATATTTCGACAGTATCCGTAAATAAGAATTTAAGAAAATTACTGTAAAATTTATGCACACATAACCCCCTGTACTCTTCAGAATACAGGGGGTTAAATTAATAAATTGATTTTGGCGAATGATTACTCAATTACCTTGATCCAGCCTTCTGGCGCTTCAATTCTGCCCATTTGTATGCCGGTGAGAGTATCATAAAGCTTCTTTGTCACCGGACCCATTTCTTCCATACCACTGGGGAAGCTGATCTCCTTGCCATGATCGTTGATTCTGCCGACAGGTGAGATAACGGCAGCCGTGCCGCAAAGACCGCATTCTGCAAAATCCTGAAGCTCATCAAGATATACCTCACGTTCTTCCACCTCAAGACCGAGATAATCTTTAGCAACAGTCATCAGCGAACGTCTTGTGATAGAGGGAAGAATACTGTTTGATTTCGGTGTGACAACCTTGTTGTCCTTTGTTACGAAAAGGAAGTTGGCGCCGCCTGTTTCCTCGACCTTTGTTCTTGTTTTTGCATCAAGATACATATTTTCTGCAAACCCCTCTTCGTGAGCGGTAACGATGGCATGAAGACTCATAGCATAATTAAGACCTGCTTTAATGAAGCCTGTGCCGTTAGGAGCGGCTCTGTCGAAATCGCTGACTTTTATGGTAAGGGGTTTAGCGCCGCCCTTGAAATAAGGACCGACAGGTGTTGCGAAAACTCGGAACTGGAACTCATCAGCAGGTTTAACGCCGATAACGGGATTGATACCAAACATATACGGACGCAGATAGAGAGTAGCGCCTGTGCCGTAAGGCGGAACATAGGCTGCATTGGCTTTTACGGTCTGTACAACGGCATCAATGAATTTATCTTCGGGAAATACGGGCATTTCCATTCTTTTTGAGGAATTGGCAAGTCTTTCCGCATTGAGATCCGGGCGGAACACAACGATATGACCGTTTTCGGTGGTGTAGGCTTTCAGACCCTCAAAAATTGTCTGAGCATACTGGAGAACACAGGCACATTCGCTCATTGTGATCGTGTCGTCATCGATCAGCGCACCCTCGTCCCATGCTCCGTTTTTATAATTGCTGACATAGCGCTTGTCGGTTTTGATATAGCCGAAGCCTAAGTTTTCCCAGTCAATATTTTTCTTTTCCATTTTAAGGACTTCCTTTCGATAAATTAAATACAACTATATTATATCGCCATTTAAAATTCATGTCAATCATTTTGCAAGTTAAAAATCGTCATTATGCAAAATTCAATCAAAATGACAGGCAATTGTCTGCTGATTTTTCTGATCATAATACTCTGCTTTCCAATAATGTCTGTCATCTGTACAATAGTACTCTACTCCCGGCAGATCATTTCTTATCGGCGTTTTGAAAGGATATTTCAAAAATACGAAAATATGGTTTTCAGAAACCATAGAAAATCCGCCTTTAAAGGTTTCGCTGATTGTATTGCCTGCTTTTAGTTCATTGGTTAATATTTGTTTGAAAGCGGGAGTTAATTGATCGAGATGTTCCTGTATTATCATGCTTGTCCTCTCTTTTTTATGTAAATCCGCCGCACAGACTGCTGCTGTGCGGCGGAGTAATGATAAGGTGAGATTTTCGGTTCAGAATTTAATCTTTTCTGTAATATAGTCATTAAGCTTGTCAATGGCAATTCTTTCCTGAGCCATTGTATCTCTGTCACGGACGGTCACACAACCGTCCTCAAGGCTGTCGAAATCAAATGTAATGCAGAACGGTGTGCCGATCTCATCCTGACGGCGGTAACGCTTGCCGATGGAGCCGGCATCGTCATAATCGACCATAAAGCTCTTTGTAAGGGCATCATATACCTTTTCAGCCTGTTCGTTCAGCTTTTTGGAAAGCGGAAGAACGGCAGCCTTGAAGGGAGCGAGGGCGGGGTGGAGGCGAAGTACAGTTCTGGTATCCTTTTCATCAATCTGTTCTTCATCATAAGCATCGGTGATAACAGCAAGGAACAGACGTTCAACACCGAGGGACGGCTCGATAACATAAGGAATATATTTTTCGTTTGTTGTCGGGTCGAAATATTCAAGACTCTTGCCGCTTGTATTGATATGCTGGGTAAGGTCATAGTCCGTTCTGTCGGCAACGCCCCACAGTTCGCCCCAGCCGAACGGGAAGAGATATTCAAAGTCGGTGGTTGCCTTGGAATAGAAGCAAAGCTCTTCGGGATCATGGTCACGGAGTCTGAGATTTTCCTCTTTTATGCCGAGAGAATAGAGCCAGTCACGGCAGAAGCCTCTCCAGTAGCTGAACCATTCCAGATCTGTTCCGGGTTTGCAGAAGAATTCAAGCTCCATCTGTTCAAATTCACGCACACGGAAAATAAACTTGCCGGGAGTGATCTCATTTCTGAATGATTTACCGATCTGAGCAACGCCGAAGGGGATCTTTTTTCTTGTTGTTCTTTGAATATTGGCAAAGTTGACGAAAATTCCCTGAGCTGTTTCGGGACGCAGATAAAGGGTATCCTTGCTGTCCTCTGTAACGCCCTGGAAGGTTTTGAACATCAGATTGAACTGACGGATCTCGGTAAAGTTATGCTTGCCGCAGTTCGGGCAGGGAATGTTTTTTTCGGTGATATAAGCCGCAAGCTGTTCGTTTGTCCAGCCGGCAACATTGGTACCGTCAAATTCTTCGATCAGGTTATCTGCTCTGTGGCGTGTCTTACACTCCTTACAGTCCATCAGAGGATCGGAAAAACCGCCGAGATGACCGGAAGCCACCCATGTCTGGGGGTTCATCAGGATAGCGGCGTCAAGACCCACATTGTACTTATTTTCCTGTACGAATTTCTGGAGCCATGCAGCCTTGATGTTGGTTTTCAAAGCCGAACCCAAAGGACCGTAGTCCCATGTGTTTGCAAGACCTCCGTAAATTTCTGAGCCGGGATATACAAATCCTCTGTTTTTACAGAGAGTTGCAATTTTGTCAAGATTTTTTTCCGTATTTTTCATTTGTCTTTCCTCCAATTATCAATCAGATATACTGATTTTAGCACGTTTTGTCCGATACTGCAAGAGTTATCATAAGATAATTTTGATAATTATGTCTGTCAGCTTTGATTATTATCCTGATTGTCAATTCTGAATCATTGCCTGTATCTCAGGAAAGACAGAAAGACTTCTTTTGAGTATGCCGTTCATATAAGCGATAGCCGTTCCGTAATTGGTGATCGGTATACCCTCATCTTCAGCGCATTGGATCCTGTATTTCATTTCTCTTTCGTTAAGCATACAGCCTCCGCAGTGGATGACCAGCCGATAGTCTTTCAGACTTTCAGGAAATTCCGTTCCGCTTGTCCATTCAAAAGCAAGGTCACTTTTCCCCGTATATTTTTTTAACAGCGCAGGGAGCTTGACGGTTCCGATATCGCCGCATTGTCTGTGATGGCTGCATCCCTCGGAAATAAGGATTTTATCGCCGTTGTGAAGCCTGTCGATTGCCCTGACGCCGTCCACGGCAAGGCGGAGATTGCCCTTGTAATTGGCAAAGAGAATAGAGAAGGAAGTGAGGAGGATATCATCGGGTGTGTCCCGGCTTACTTTTGCAAAAGCCTGACTGTCTGTTATCACCAATTTGGGTTTCTTTCCCAAAGCGTTCAGCGTGGCAGTAAGCTCTGTGTCCTGAGTGACGACAGCGGCGGCATGGATGTCAAGAATATCCCTGATCGTCTGCTGCTGAGGAAGAATCAGCCTGCCTTTCGGTGCTGCTGCATCAATCGGTATGACCAACACCACAAGATCTTCGGGACGGAGGAGATCCGAAATGATATGTTTGTTATTTTCCTGTCCTTTTGCCGTTTTTGCGATCAGCTCCTTCAGCTCATAAATGTTTTCACCTGTTTCGGCACTTACGCATATTTCGTTGCCGCCTTCAGCGGTAATGTTTTTGATATCATTTTTATTGTAGGCGATCACATAAGGAATATTCTTTTTCTGAAAGCGCTCGATCAGATCCCGATCTTCGTTGGATATGCCTGATCCGGAATCAACAACAAGCACCGCTATATCCGTTTTATTCAGAACCTGCAGGCTTTTTCTGACTCTCAGAGCGCCAAGCTCGCCTTCATCATCAATGCCAGGTGTGTCAATGACGACAACGGGACCTAGGGGGAGAAGCTCCATTGCTTTGGAAACGGGGTCGGTGGTTGTTCCGAGAACATCGGAAACGATGGCGATATTTTGTCCTGTTACTGCATTCATAACGCTGGATTTGCCTGCATTTCTCTTTCCGAAAAAGGCAATGTGCAGTCTGTCGGCGGACGGAGTTGAATTAAGACTCATAAAAATCTTCCTTTACTTTTTGATAAAATTGATATAAAAACGGCATGGCAGGACTGCATAAAAACTGTTCTGCCACACCGTTGTGTCAGTATGCTGTTTAGAACCGGAAGTCACGCTTGCCGCCGTGAATATCCATGATATGCTGACGGGCAATTTCTCTTACCTTTTCTTTCGGTATATTTTCAAGCTCGTCAATGATTAGCTTTTCGCCGATAGCTCTTGTTTCGGGGGAAGCATAGTCCTCCAGATATTCCTTCAGCGTCATAAGCGCATTCGGGTGACAGCAGTTCTGTATCTGACCTGCTTTGCAAAGTGCCATAAAGCGGTCGCCCGTCCTGCCTTCTCTGTAACAGGCGGTGCAGAAGCTGGGAATATAGCCAAGCTCCATCAGCCATTTTACAACCTCGTCAAGCGTTCTTCTGTCGCTGACATCAAACTGAGCGGAATCCTCATCTTCCGGCACAGGCTCCGCATAACCGCCGACGCTTGTTTTGGAACCGCCGCTTATCTGAGATACGCCGAGATGAAGAAGCCTTTCCCTGCATTTCTGACTTTCTCTTGTCGAAACGATCATGCCCGTATAGGGAACGGCAATTCTGATACAGGCAACGATCTTCGCAAAGGTTTCATCGTCAATACCATTGTCAAATTCATCGGGGTCGATATCATCAGCTCTTCGTACTCTCGGAACGCTTATCGTGTGCGGACCGACTCCGAATTTGGCTTCAAGGTGTTCGGCATGCATCAGTATTCCGACAAACTCATAGCGATACAGCTCCAACCCGAAAAGCACACCGCAGCCGACATCGTCAATTCCTGCTTCCATCGCTCTGTCCATCGCTTCGGTATGATAGCTGTAATTATGCTTCGGTCCTGTCGGATGAAGTCTTTCATAGCTTTCTTTATTATAGGTTTCCTGAAACAGAATGTATGTTCCGATCTCGGCATCCTTAAGTTTCTTGTAATTTTCATGTGTAGTGGCAGCGATATTGACATTGACTCTGCGGATAGCACCGTTTTTATGCTTTATGCTGTATATCGTCTTAATGCTTTCAATAATATAGTCGATCGGGTTATTGACAGGGTCTTCGCCTGCTTCGATCGCCAGTCTTTTATGTCCCATATCCTGAAGGGCGATGACCTCGTTTCGGATCTGCTCCTGAGTCAGCTTGATACGGGGAATGTGCTTGTTTTTGAGATGATACGGACAGTAAAGACAGCCGTTTACGCAGTAGTTGGAAAGATACAGCGGTGCAAACATCACGATTCTGTTGCCGTAATAATCCTGCTTGATTTTATTTGCCAGCCGATAGATCTCCTGATTCTTTTCTTCAATTTCACAGTCCAGAAGAACGATTGCTTCCCTGTGTGTCAGACCCTTTCCGATCCTTGCTTTTTCAAGGATCGAATCAATCAGATCAATATTATTTTTGTTTTTGGCAGCATATTCAAGAGATTCCCTTATCTCTTCATCATTGATAAATTCCTCTGCATTAGATGATTTCGGATCATATTTCATGTTGATTACTTCTTTCTGTATAATTTAAACGGTACGGCAGTCGCCCCGGTCGATCACGACATGATAGCCGATCGACTCCATTCGGCTCTGCATACAATAGCGGCATTCCGCTGCTTCGTCACCTGTACATATTTTGTTGTCATAAAGCAGATATTTCTTTCTCACCGAAACGGGGGAAAGATTAGGCATAACCACATTTGCTCCTGCTAAAATACCTTTTTCTCTTCCGAGGGGGTGTATGGTTCCGAGAGCCGTTGTGGAGGGGAGAAGCGCATAAGGTACGGTAAGCCTTAAAAGTCCCAGCATAAACAGCGTAAGGTTCATCGTTCCGTTTTTTCTGTCGGCGAACGGTGTATCATGCTGTGCAATGAAGGGACCGATTCCCACCATGTGCGGCTGAAGCTCTTTGATAAACAGAAGATCCTCCGCTAAGTTTTCTGCCGTCTGATACGGAGAGCCGACCATAAATCCGCAGCCCACCTGATAGCCAATCGCTTTCAGATCATAAAGACATTTCTTCCGGTGAAGCGGAGACATCTCTTCCGGGTGCAGCCGACGGTAATGCTCATCATTAGCTGTTTCGTGGCGCAGCAGATATCTGTCAGCGCCTGCATCAAAGAATGCCTGATAGCTTTCATGCTCCTTTTCGCCGATGGAAAGGGTGAGAGCGCAGTCAGGGAATTGCTGTTTGATAGAACTGATAATACTGATCATCCGTTCGTCCGTGAAATACGGATCTTCGCCGCCCTGCAGTACGAATGTACGGAAGCCCAGATCGTAGCCGCTTTGGCAGCATTGCAGGATATCGTCTTTGCTCAGTCTGTATCGTTCGGCGTTTTTGTTGCTTCGTCTTATGCCGCAGTAGATGCAGTCATTTTTGCAGTAATTGGTAAATTCGATCAGTCCCCGGATATAAACGTCATGCCCGTAATATTTGTGTCTTGCCTGTCTTGCTTTTTCAAAAAGATATTCAGCAATTTCCGGAGAAATATTGCTGATCAATTCTGTATATTCATCCATTGACAGAATACTATTTTGTTCCAGCTTGTCAATCAGCTTTTTCATCATCATTTTGCTGAACAGACTACCTTTGAGCTGATACCGTCAAGCATTCCTATTTTGCCGGCAAGGGTATTGATGATATCTGTCGGAGCGTCAAGAGCGATGCTGATGATATTGACATTTTTTTTAGGGTAGGGCAGACCCATTCTTCCGATGATGTAGCTTCCGTATTCGTGCAGCAGCTCGTTGAGTTTCTCTGTTGAGTCAAGATTTTCAACGATGATTCCGATAATTGAAACATGATTTTCCATGGGGTAAAACTCCTTTTTACAGCCGCAAAATAAAAGCACCCGCAGAGGGTGCAGCACTGATGAAGCCCGGAACGAAATCGGGCTATGATTATGACGCTTGCACCTTTATCACAGGACAGACCTTCTGACTTAGAAAGCGGCTTTATATTTTAATCAGTTTAAGTTTTGTACAAAGCGCTGAGCTTTTGTATTCAACTATATGAAATATACTATCATATTTGGTCAATATTCGCAATAGTTTTAAAGAAAAAACCAAAATTTTTAATCAAGTTTAACAAATCTAACTCAAATTTGTCGAAATGCTCTCTGTTGCAATTTTATGTAAAATGCGTTACAATAGATATCATTATAATTTTGTAAATGAGGGTATCAAATGGATAAAATACAATTTGCTGCACCCTGTCTTTTCGGTATAGAGGGAATTTGTGCAGATGAACTTAAAAGAATGAATTTTCAGAACGTCAGAGCGGAAAACGGACGTGTTCTCTTTGAAGGAGATTTCACAGCATTGGCAAGAGCAAATATCTGTTCACGCTATGCAGAAAGAATACAGATACTTCTCGGAGAATTTCCGGCATACAGCTTCGAGGATCTTTTTCAGGGGGTGAAAAAGCTGCCTTGGGAACAATGGATCAGAAAAGATGACGCTTTTCCCGTGAAAGGTCATTCTGTCAGCTCAAAGCTGGCAAGTGTGCCGGATTGTCAGAAAATCATCAAAAAGGCGGTTGTCAGCAGACTGAGCGCCAAATATCATACCGAATGGTTTGAGGAATCGGGCAGCCGTCATCAGATACAGTTCCTGATCATGAAGGATAAAGTCAGCATTATGCTTGACACATCAGGAGAAGGACTTCATAAAAGAGGATATCGCCAGAATGCAACAGAAGCGCCGATAAAGGAAACGCTGGCAGCTGCCATGGCAGATATATCTCATGTCCGTCCGTTCAGCAATGTGGTTGATCCTTTCTGCGGTTCGGGAACGATACTGATCGAGGCTGCCATGAAAGCGCTGAATATTGCGCCCGGACTGCGCAGACGCTTTTCGGCGGAGCTGTGGAAAAGTGTTCCGATCGAGGTATGGTCTCAAGAAAGAGAAAGAGCGTTTGACCTGATCGACCATAGTGTGGAATTTGAAGGATTCGGATATGATATAGACGAAGAAGCCATAGAGCTTACTAAATCCAATGCGCATAAAGCCGGAGTCGAAAAGCGCATACATACTGCCAGACGCTCCATAGCGGATTTCAGTTCGGAGCTTGAAAGAGCGGCAATTATCACGAATCCGCCTTACGGTGAAAGACTTCTTGATGTGGAACAGGCGAGGGAGCTTTATCGGATCATGGGGCAGAAATTTGAAAAACGACAGGGATACAGCTATACCATTATCAGTCCCGATGACAATTTTGAACGCAGCTTCGGTAGACCTGCCGACAAGCGCAGAAAACTTTATAACGGTATGATAAAATGTCAGGTGTATATGTATTTTAAAAGATGATTTTTGATAAAATGGTGATGATTTATGATACCGACAGAATTTGGGATTATTGATAATTTTGACCCTGCAAAGGATTATGATGATTATGAGCCTGAAAAATATCATTGCGTGGCAATCGATGATGATTTGTATATCAATGACTGGTGGGAAAAGTTACAGATGATGAAAACGTACTTTTTTCGCCTTGACAGACCTGAATTTGGGTTGAACCGCTGGGGAATCACACTCATACCGCCCGAAAGCCTGCCTGTATTGCAGGATATCATTATTACAGACAAAAGAATCAATGAGGACGAGCATCTCGTTGCATTAGCTCAAAAAGTACAGCAGGCGATAGACGAAAAGAAATATATGATTCATTACGGTGTCTGAGGAAGGCAGAAAGGATTTTTATGAAACTGAAAACAGAACGATTAATTTTGGAACCGCTTTCTGCAAAGCATTACGAAACAACCTTCCGATATTCGACCGACCCCGAAAATACCAAAATGATGGTATATCTTCCGAAGGAAAGTGAAGAAGAGGTAAGAGATTATCTGTCGAAATGCGAAAAGCAGTATCAGAAAGATATTCCGGAATATCTTGAAATGGCAATTCTTCTTGACGGAATACATATCGGTGCGGTCAGTATTGAATTTGTTGATAATAACAGCGTCGGTGAACTCGGCTGGATCATCAGCAGGGACTATTGGGGCAATGGCTATACCGTTGAAGCGGCAAGGGCGCTGATTGACTGCTGCAAAGAACAATACGGTCTGATGCATTATATTGCCCATGCCGACAGCGAAAATCATGCTTCGATCCGTGTTATGGAAAAGCTCGGAATGAAATTTGTGAAAAAGTATGGAGGAAGGAAAAACCGTATTTCGGATGAAATACGAGATGAAGTTTTATATGAAATCAGTTTGTGATACGGAGGAAAAAACATGCTGATCGAATTTGATAAAATGAAAAGTGTTACCATACCGCATTTAAACGGCGGCGAAGGCAGCGTGACGGCTGCCATGTATATGGATGACAGCGGAAAAGTTATGTACAGCGTGATTCCTGTTGGTTCGTCAATCGGTCTTCATACGCAAAGCTCAGGCAATGATATTAATTATGTCATAAGCGGACAGGGAGAGGCAGTCTGTGACGGAAAGAAGGAAATACTGAAACCGGGAGTATGCCATTATTGTCCGAAAGGATCAGAGCATACGATCATCAACACAGGTTCAGAGGATCTGGTATTATTTACGGTAGTTCCGGAGCAGAAATAAAGGGAAAAAGAGGAAGGTAGTAATATGTCATTTGCGCATCTTCATGTACATACGGTTTACAGTCTGCTGGACGGTGCCTGCAAGATCAAAGAGCTTATCAGAACGGCAAAGGAAATCGGTCAGGACAGCATTGCCATCACCGACCATGGTGTGATGTACGGCGTAATAGAGTTTTATAAGGCGGCAAAAGCAGAGGGCATCAAGCCGATCATCGGCTGCGAGGTATATGTTGCTCCGAGAGGCAGAGCCGACAGAGTTTCCGGCATCGACAGAGACAACAGACATCTTGTCCTGCTTTGTGAAAACAATACAGGATATCAGAACCTTATCAAGCTCAATTCGCTTGCGTGGACAGAAGGCTTTTACGGCAAACCGAGAGTGGATATGGAGCTTCTGGAAAAGTATCATGAGGGACTGATTGCGCTTTCCGCCTGCCTTGCAGGAGAGATACCAAAAGCATTAATGAATAATGATTATGAAGGTGCCAAAGAAAAAGCGCTTGAATATAAAAGAATTTTCGGCAGAGGAAACTATTTTCTGGAGCTTCAGGATCACGGTATAGACGCACAGAAAAAAATCAATCCGATGATAATCAGACTTTCCCGTGAGCTTGATATCCCTCTTGCTGCCACTAACGACTGCCATTATGTACGGAAAGAGGACAGCAAATTACATCATGTTCTTCTGTGTATCCAGACGAATCATACGGTAGATGAGCCGAATCCGATGGCTTTTCCGACCGATGAATTTTATCTCAAAAGCGAGCAGGAAATGCTTTCTCTTTTTCCCGATGTTCCCGAAGCTTTGGAAAATACCGCAAAAATCGCTGAACGCTGCAATGTGGAATTTGAGTTCGGTCACACAAAGCTGCCCAGATTTGACATTCCTGACGAAAGAGATCATTTTAAATATTTCCGTGACTTGTGCTATAAGGGTCTTTACAGACATTACGGCAATTCTCCGGCAAAGGAACTGACAGACAGGCTTGAATATGAGCTTTCAGTTGTGTCGGAAATGGGGTATATTGATTATTTCTTAATTGTTGCGGATTATGTCAACTATGCGAAATCCCACGGCATCCCTGTCGGAGCAGGAAGAGGTTCGGGGGCAGGAAGTATTGCTGCCTACTGTATGGGCATCACGGAGATCGACCCGATCAAATACGATCTTCTTTTTGAGCGCTTTCTGAATCCCGAAAGAGTCAGTATGCCCGATTTTGATATTGATTTCTGCACAGAGCGCCGTCAGGAAGTCATTGATTATGTTATCCGAAAATACGGTGAGGATCATGTTGCACAGATCGCTGCTTTTGGTACAATGGCGGCAAGGGGAGCAATAAAGGATGTCGGCAGAGCACTTGCTGTTCCTTATGCCGTCTGTGACAAGGTGTCGAAGCTCGTCCCTCGTGACCTTGATATCACCATCCCGAAGGCGCTTGAAGTGTCAAAGGAACTGAAGGAATTATATACAAATGACAGGCAGATACATGATCTGCTCGATACGGCAATGAAGCTGGAGGGAACACCCAGAAATACGACAACTCATGCTGCCGGAGTGGTGATCACCGACCGACCTGTTGCGGAATATGTACCGCTTGCCAAAAATGACGATACGGTGGTAACACAGTTTACCATGACAGAGCTTGATGAGCTGGGACTTCTCAAAATGGATTTTCTCGGACTGAGAAACCTGACGGTTCTGCATGATGCCGAGCAGATGATCCGCAGCAAGGACAGCGGCTTTTCAATTGCTGCTGTTCCCGATAATGATAAGGGCGTTTTTGAAATGTATTCCAAAGCTGATACGGATGGTGTGTTTCAGTTTGAATCAAGAGGGATGAAAAATGTGCTTACGCAGCTGCGGCCGGAAAATCTGGAGGATATCATCGCCGTTATATCGCTTTACAGACCGGGACCGATGGAATCTATTCCGAAATATATTGAAAATCGTCATCATCCCGAACGAGTGACATATAAACATCCTCTTCTTAAGCCGATACTTGACGTTACCTATGGGTGTATCATATATCAGGAGCAGGTGATGCAGATATTCCGTTCCCTTGCCGGATATTCTCTGGGAAGGGCGGATATTGTAAGACGTGCCATGGCGAAAAAGAAAAAGTATGTCATGGATGAGGAAAAACAGATTTTTATACACGGTCTGACGGACGATGACGGTAAAGTTCTGGTTGACGGCTGTATCAGAAGAGGAATTCCGGAAAAGACAGCGCTTGCCATTTTTTCGGAAATGGAGGGCTTCGCCTCTTATGCTTTCAATAAGGCTCATGCGGCGGCTTACGGCTATATTTCCTATCAGACGGCATATCTCAAATATCATTATCCGTGTGAATATATGTCGGCTCTTCTGACAAGCGTTCTGGGAGATTCGGGAAAGATAGCAGCATATATTGATGAATGCGGAAAAAATAATATCAGGGTTCTGCCGCCGAATGTCAATGAGAGCGATGTCGGCTTTACTGTTTCGGAGGGGAATATCCGTTTCGGACTGAAAGCAGTAAAAAGCATCGGAAGAGGTCTTATCGAAACGATCATTGAAAAAAGAAAGGATGGGCGTTTTACATCATTTTATGATTTCTGCAGCAGAGTATACAGCCGTGAATTGAACAAAAGAGCGCTTGAAAATCTGATAAAAAGCGGAGCGCTTGACGGTCTTGGTGCTAACAGACGGCAGATGATGATTTCCATGAATTCGCTAATGGATCAGATAGCCGATGAAAAAAAGAGCAGCATGGAGGGGCAGATGAATTTATTTTCCATGGAAAACGGTTCATCCGAAAATGGTCCCGAAATACCTGCTGCCGCAGAATATTCTCATAAAGAGCTTCTCGAAATGGAAAGAGAATCGGCAGGACTGTATCTGAGCGGACATCCGATGGCGGAATATGATGATATCATAAAAGCTATGAAAGCAGACAGGCTGAGCGATATCATTGCAGAGGAAAATGAAAGCTATCCCGATGGAAAGAAAATAGACGCTCTTTGCATGATATCAAAAATCAAAATACGGACAACCAAAAACAATACCCGCATGGCTAATGCAACGATCGAGGATAAATACGCTTCTGCCGAAATGGTGGTCTTTTCCCGGACACTCAACGAATACGGAGCGTATCTGAATGAGGGCAGTATTGTAAGGGTGACGGGAACAGTAAACCGCCGTGATGATGAAAGCGTACAGATTGTGTGCGATCGGCTGCTTCCCGTGCCAAAAAATGTAAAGGCTGCCGAAAGCGGAGCAAGGCCGGCTTCTGAATCAACTCCGCCGGGACTGTATCTGAAGCTGACTGACGACAGCTGTGATGAATACAGGAGGGCTATGCAGATAACAGACATTTTTGATGGTGCAACACCGCTGTATATATTTTTTACTTCATCGAGAAAGCTGTGGAGAACACCGGCATCTATGCGTGTTGACCCTAATCCTGTGATGATAGCGGAGCTGCGCAGGAGAATCGGCAATGATAATGTGATATTGGTAAAGAGCGAGAAATTATCATAAAAAATACGCCGACATCGTAAATTTTCCTTGATTATTTTCGACAATGTGTATATAATGATATTATCGGTTTTTTAAGTTTCATCATTGATCGTGAGGTGGTAATGTATGAGTTCCGACCCTTACAGCGGCAAACGGATACTTAATTTTAATCAAGGAACACATACATTGCTTGCTGTGTTCCGTAAACGGAAAGGACGATTCTGATGGTCAGTTATTATAAGACCGTAAACGGAAGAATCGAGGAAATAAAGGAATATGAACCCGGCTGCTGGGTGAACTGTGTCGCACCGGAGGATGATGAGGTTCAGTATCTTCTTGATTTTTTCGATATACCGCCGGAGCTTTTGAGATCGGCTCTTGATGAAGAGGAATCTTCTCATATTGACAGCGAGGATGATACGACTCTTATCATTATAGACGTGCCTGTGGTGGAAAAGGTTTCGGGCAGTATTACCTATTCAACAATGCCTATCGGCATTATGATAACAAAAAGTAATGTTATCACGGTTTCTCTGAGAGAAAGCACCATACTGACGGAATTTGCCGAGGGTGTTGTCAGAAATGTCGTGACGAACTACAAGACGCATTTCGTTCTTCATATAATGCTCAGAATGGCGACCAAATATCTGCAATATCTGAAACAGATTGATAAAATCAGCAACCGCATTGAGCGGGGACTTCGCCGTTCTGCCAAGAACAAGGAACTGAACCAGCTGCTTGATATTGAAAAATCACTTGTCTATTTCTCATCATCTTTGAAAGCTGACGAGATCACGCTGGAAAAGATCATGCGAGGCAGACATCTGAAACTGTATGAAGAGGATCAGGATCTGCTTGAGGATGTCCTCATTGAGGTAAAGCAGGCTGTGGACATGGCAGCGATCTATCTGAATATACTTAACGGAACGATGGATGTGTTTGCTTCTATCATTTCCAATAATCTTAATATTGTCATGAAGATACAGGCATCGCTGACATTGCTTGTCTCCGTTCCGACAGTCATTTCGGGACTTTACGGAATGAATATCATCGGAGGTCTGCCTTTTGACGGCTACTGGTGGTTCCCTGTGGCTCTTTCGGGAGTATTGATGATCATTATGTATATTATTCTTCGGAAGAAGGATATGTTTTAATATAACTGAAAAGCCTTTCCGCATCGGGAAAGGCTTTATGATTTGACGGATTTTTTACAGCTTTGAGGGAGGACGCCCATGAATGAACAAAAACTATTTCATATAGACATCACTCCTGAACAGGGTGCCGAATATGCGATTCTTCCGGGAGATCCCGGACGTGTGGAGAAAATTGCACAGTTTGTTGACAATGCGCAGCCCCTTGCGCAGAACCGTGAATTTACCTCTTACAGCGGTACTTTGTGCGGCGAGCGTATTATCATTACATCAACCGGTATCGGCGGACCGTCTGCCGCCATCGCCCTCGAAGAGCTGGCAAGGGCAGGCGTAAAAACGGCTGTGCGTATCGGAACCTGCGGCGGCATTCATTATGATGTGGCGGCAGGGGACTTTGTCATTCCTACTGCAGCTGTCCGTATGGAGGGAACATCAAAGGAATATGCTCCCATCGAATATCCAGCAACAGCGGATTTTGACGTTGTTTCCGCTCTGGTTTCGGCGGCAAGGCAAAACGGATTTGGTTTTCATACAGGCGTTGTGCAGAGCAAGGATTCCTTTTACGGTCAGCACAATCCCCATACCATGCCGGTGAAATATGAGCTGGAAAATAAGTGGAACGCATGGAAGCAGCTTGGTGTTCTTGCATCTGAAATGGAAACGGCAGCGCTGTTTACTGTGGGGGCGGTTCGCCATATCAAGATCGGATGCGTTCTTCATGCTCTGTGGAATCAGGAGAGAAAAAATCTCGGTATCAGCGACAGCGATGATTTTGATATGGATGCCGCCATTAAAACGGCTGTAAGCGCTTTGAAGCTGATTATCGGTCATAAGGAATAAAGGTATGAATAACGAGGAAAAAAAGATGATTGCTGTCGTGGGACCGACCGCATCGGGAAAAACAGCTCTTTCGATCTGTCTTGCAAAGCATTTTGACGGCGAGATCATATCCGCCGATTCCATGCAGATCTATAAGGGGATGACGGTTGCGACAGCCAAGCCGACAGCTCAGGAAATGTGCGGCATCAGACATCATATTATGGATTTTCTTGATTCGAGGGAAAGTTTTTCCGTTTCGGAATTTGTCGATATGGCATTTTGTGCGGCAGAGGATATTTTTTCCAGAGGAAAGCTGCCGATCCTGTGCGGCGGAACGGGTCTTTATGTCCGTTCCTTTCTGGAAAATATAAAATTTACCAATGAAAAAACAGATCCTGCCTTAAGGGAGGAGCTGCAGAAACGATATATCAATGAAGGCGGCGAGGCGCTGATAGAGGAACTGAGAGGTTTTGATCCCGAAACGGCAGACAGACTGCTGCCAAGTAATTCTAAACGCATTATCAGAGCGATTGAAATTTATAGGCTGACGGGAATCACAATGTCGGAATTCATCAAAAGCTCAAAGCAGACGCCG
Source organism: Clostridia bacterium (assembly GCA_017475765.1). Taxonomy (GTDB): domain Bacteria; phylum Bacillota; class Clostridia; order Oscillospirales; family Acutalibacteraceae; genus UBA1213. The sequence goes on from JAFVEY010000019.1 coordinate 40,027, forward strand.
TTTCCGTATTCGTTTACTGCAATTGGCATTACCTATGCGGACAGACAGAAGCTTTATGACCGGATCAACCGACGGGTCGATATCATGCTTGAAAACGGACTGATTGAGGAAGCAAAGGAATTTTATTCCTCCGATATAGGAATGACTGCCTCCGCCGCCATCGGCTATAAGGAACTGAAGCCGTATCTGGATGGTGCAATATCGCTTGATGAAGCAGCAGAAAATCTGAAGGCGGCAACACGGCATTATGCAAAACGTCAGCTCACATGGTTCAGGAAAGACAGCTATATCAATTGGATAGAAGCCGACAGAACCGATAATGTGGCGGAAGAAGCAATAAAGATCATCGATCGGAAGGATGTTTAGTATTTACATCACAAAAGAATTGTGATAGAATATACTGTGTCTGATATTGAGTGGAGATAGGAGAGAATCATGGATAAAACGGTAATTATAAGAAAAATAGTCATAGCACTTATGATTGTGCTGATTATTGCATATATTATTTCGGTCGTATTAAAATCGAATTTTACTCAGATAAAAACAGAAACTGCCAATATCATGACCGTTTCTGATTCTATTTCCGTCAACGGATATTTTATCCGTGACGAGCAGCTGATTACATATAAGGACGGGGGCTTTATTTCCTATACGCTGTCTGACGGAGATAAGGTTTCAAAAAATGAAGCGATCGCAAACGTATTTTCAAGCGAGAGTGCCGCTGCGGACAAACAGACGATAGATAATCTTGAAGCTCAGATAGATAGGCTGCAGCAGCTGAATAAGACGGCGGAAACACTCACGGCAACACCCGATGAGCTGGATAAGAATATTGATACGCTATTGTCGCAGATCAATCTAAATATATCTGACGGTGATTTTTCAAAAGCGAATAATAATGTGGAAAATCTGCTTTATAATATTAATGAGCGGCATCTTGTCACAGGGAAGGTAGCACGTTTTTCAGAAAAAATAAAAGAGCTGCAAAGTCAGGTGAGCAGTCTGAAAAAGAACTCAGCAGAATCTCAGAAGTCAAAGTCGATATTGTCGCCTGCAACGGGATATTTTGTCGGTACTGCCGACGGATATGAAAATATCTATACCTCCGCTGATCTTGATGATCTTATGCCGGGCGATCTGAGTGAGGATAAGATTAGTCAGAAGCCTGTGGATGACGATGTTGTCGGCAAGGTGATGGAGGGAGTATACTGGTATATAGCCTGTGAAGTCAGCGCAGATGACGCATTGAGAATCAAAAATTCCGACAGCTTAAGCGTGGAGATACCTCTTGTCAATAACCGCAATATTTCGGTGGAGGTTTATGCTATCAATCAGAAAACCAAAACCTCGGATGCACTTGTTATTCTTCAGGGAAATTATATGAATGAAGAAATGGCAGGTATAAGAAATGAAAATATAGCGGTTGTGCTGAATGTATACACAGGTATCTATGTATCAAAAAATGCAGTACATGAATGTACCATAACGGAAACCGAAACGGATGAAAGCGGAAATACAAAGGAAGTAACCAAAACTGTGCCGGGCGTCTATATCCGTATCAGCAATGAATTGCTGTTCAAGCAGATCATACCACTCTATACCGGCAATGATTTCGTGATATGCAAGCAGTCTCCAGATGATGAGGAACTGTATACTGACGAAATAGGAATCTTAAAGGCTTATGATGAAGTAGTAGTGGAAGGAGCTAATCTTTATGACGGAAAAATTATTGACAGAACAAATTAAAAGGCTTGACGATGTCAGGGCAAATTATGAGGAGATCACGGAAAATATTGCTCTCGCTGCGGAAAAAAGCGGAAGAACGGCACAGGATATCAGCTTCCTTGCTGCTACCAAAACTGTTGAGCCGGAAATTATCAACTATGCCATATCGCTGGGATTGAAAAAGATAGGAGAAAACAGAGTGCAGGAGCTGCTGTCCAAATATGACGAATATGATCTTGCTCATGCCGATCTGCAGTTTATAGGACATCTCCAGAAAAATAAGGTCAGACAGATCATCGGAAAGGTATCGATGATACAGTCTGTGGACAGTATTAAACTGGCGGACGAAATAGCAAAGCAGTCTGTCAAAAACAATATCACGACCGATATATTGATTGAGGTCAATATCGGCAGAGAGGAAAGCAAATCCGGCGTAATGAAGGAAGAGCTTGATGAGCTGATTCAAAAAATAAGCGTTTTGGAAGGTATCAGAATCAGGGGATTGATGTCAATTCCGCCGATCTGCGACTCAAAAAAAGAAATTTCTAAATTTTTTGACGATATGTACAAACTATTTATTGACATTTCAGCGAAAAAATCGGATAATGTAAATATGGACTTTCTCTCGATGGGAATGTCTGACGATTATACGGAAGCAATTCTGTCGGGTGCAAATATGATAAGAGTCGGCTCAAGGCTCTTTGGCGCCAGAATATACAGATAAATTCAGGAGGAATAAAAAATGGCAAACTTTATGGGAAAATTCAAGAGTATACTTAAGCAGCCTGAGGATGAGGTCGCATACGATGATTATTATGACGATACAGATGTAATGGAGGATGACGCTCAGCCGGATATCGACATTGACGAGCCGGAGCCGGATACAGGATCATCGGATAATGTTATCAATATCCATGACTCCGCAAGCGTTCAGTTTGTGCTTTTCAAGCCCGAAGCATTCGATCCTTCGGTGAAGGAAATGGCGAATGAGCTGATGAAAAGAAATACAGTCATACTGAATGTGGAGGATACAAATAAGGACGTGTCAAGACGCATTATTGATTTTCTCGGCGGCGTTGCTTATGCCAATAACGGCAATGTAAAAAAGGTTGCTGAGGACACTTTCATTATCATGCCGAGCAATGTTACTCTTTCGGGACAGGATGCAATGGATGAAGTAGGCAGCGATAATGTTTATTTCTGATAGACCGGATTCGCTGAAAATGGATCAAGGTCGGGAAGGGTTAAAATATGATTACTTTGGAAGAAATTGAAAACATCTCCTTTCGTAAAACCGGATTGAGCGGATATAAAATTGATGATGTGGATTCCTTTTTGGATAAGGTTGTAAAAAAGGTAAGAAGCCTTGAGCTTGTCAACAGGGAGCTTGAGGGAAGAATAGAAGCTCAGAATAAAGAAATTCAGAAATATAAAGAAAAAGAGGAAAGTGTTCAGAGCGCTATCATTACCGCAGAAATGACTGCAAAACAGATCGTGATGGAGGCAACACGCAAATCCGACGAGCAGCTGTCTGAGTCAAAGGAAAAAGCAGAATCTATTGTCAGAGAAGCACAGGAACGTGCCGACAATATCAATGCCGAAACAAATGCAAGAGTGGAGGAACTGATGAACAGGGCTCTCCGTGAATCTGCCGACAAAATAGAGGAAAATAACCGTATTCTTGAAGCGCAGAAAAAGAGCATTATCCGTTTGATGGGAGAAGCAAGCAAATTCAGGAATTCTCTTTTGCAGGCATATAAGGAGCATCTGAAAATTATCAATGCTCTGGCAAAGCCGGAGGATTTCAAAAAGCAGCAGAAGGAGCTTGAAGAAAATTATCCGCCTGTTCACGGTCAACAGCCTATTGCACTTGAAACAGCGACGTCAGCAGCTGAGCCTGCCGAAAGCACAGTTGAAGCAAAGGCAGAGGAAACGGTGATTGCAGAAGTCAAAACCGAAGAACCGGCAGCTCCGGCGGCAGAGGTCGTGACAACAGCGGATACTGATGAAAAAGCAGAAGAAACTGCCGCAGAAAGTAAAGAAAATGCTGAATCCGGAATTACCGGAAGCAGCCGCACTCCGGTTGTTTTAAGCGGCTCTCAGCCCGAAGCCAAATTGGGTGTGCTGAAACTTGATGGTGCTGATAAACCACATTCCGGGAAATCGGGTAAGAGTCATAAAAAGAGAAGATAAGATGAATTATCTTACCGGATTCCGGCACATGGCTGTGCCGGAATCCATTCAGGTTATTAATTATTACAGAGGAGAGAAAACCAATGCCGCAGGATTATAACAGTACATTGAATCTGCCGAAAACAGACTTCCCGATGAGGGCAGGACTTCCAAAATCCGAACCTCAGACCCTGAAGCGCTGGCAGGAAAACAAAGTTTATGAGCGTCTGATGGAGCTTAATGAGGGAAAGCCGCTTTATGTTCTTCATGACGGACCTCCGTATGCCAACGGAGACATTCATCTGGGTCATGCTCTCAATAAAACCCTTAAGGATATTATTGTGAGATATAAGAATATGACGGGCTTCAAATCCCCTTATGTTCCGGGCTGGGACACTCACGGACTTCCGACAGAGCTTAAGGCAAGAAAAAAGGCAGGCGTCAGCAATTCTGACATCATTTCCGATGTGGAGCTGAGAAAAATATGCCGTGAATTTGCGACAAGCTATATTGACGGTCAGCGTGAACAGTTCAAGCGTCTCGGCGGCATAGGCGAATGGGATAATCCGTATATTACACTAACACATGATTTTGAAGCAAAGCAGATTGAGATATTTGCGGATATGGCAAGCAAGGGATATATTTACAGAGGCTTAAAGCCTGTATATTGGTGTCCTGACTGTGCCACAGCTCTTGCAGAGGCAGAAATTGAATATGCCGAGGATCCTTGTCATTCTATTTATGTGAAGTTCAAGGTAACGGATGATCAGGGTAAGCTCAGCGCAATGGGTGCCGATCTCAAAAACACCTACTTTGTAATATGGACAACGACAACATGGACACTTCCGGCGAATGTTGCAATCTGTGTGGGACCGAGATTCAATTACAGCCTGATTAAATGCGGCAGCGAATATTATGTGATGGCTGAGGAGCTTTACGCTTCCGCCATGGAGGTTGCCGGCAAAGAAAACTATGAGGTGATAGGCACCATCAAGGGTGCAGACCTTGAATATATGAAAACCGCTCATCCGTTTATCGACAGAACATCACTTGTTATTGTCGGAGATCATGTCACTCTTGAAAGCGGTACAGGCTGCGTTCATACGGCTCCCGGACATGGTGTTGATGACTATAATGTGTGCCGTAATTACGAGGAGCTTCCGATGGTTGTTCCGGTTGACGCACAGGGAAGACTGACCGAAGAAGCAGGTATGTTTGCCGGTCTGCTTACTGCTGATGCCAATAAGCCGATTGCCGAGCATCTTGAAAAGACGGGCGCACTTTTTGCACTTAAGAAGATCATACACCAGTACCCGCATTGCTGGAGATGTAAAAACCCCGTTCTTTTCAGAGCAACAAAGCAATGGTTCTGCTCAGTGGATGATATCAAGGATGCCGCTATCAATGAGATCAGAAATATTGAATGGGTTCCCGCATGGGGAGAGGATCGTATTAGTGCAATGGTTCGTGAGCGCAAGGATTGGTGTATCTCACGTCAGAGAAAATGGGGCGTTCCGATTCCGATATTCTTCTGCAAGGACTGCGGCGAACCGATTCTCGATAAGGAAGTAATGCTTCATGTATCGAAGCTGTTCGGTAAGTCCGGCTCCGATATATGGTATGAAAAGGAAGCAGCTGATCTGATTCCCGAAGGACTGACCTGTCCGAAATGCGGAAGCAGGGAATTTGAAAAAGAAAAGGATATCATGGATGTATGGTTTGATTCGGGTGTTTCTCATGCGGCAGTATGTGAAGCACGTCCGTATCTCAAATGGCCTGCGGATCTTTATCTTGAGGGTGCCGACCAGTACAGAGGATGGTTTCAGTCATCCCTTCTGACATCGGTTGCTTCAAGGGGTGCTGCTCCGTATAAAGCGGTTGTAACACATGGCTGGGTCGTTGATATGGAGAAAAAGAAGATGTCCAAGTCTGCCGGAAACGGTATGTCTCCTTTACAGATCATAGACCAGTACGGTGCGGATATTCTCAGACTCTGGGTAGCTTCATCCGATTATCATGCAGATGTCAGAATTTCCAAAGAGATTCTTTCTCAGCTCAGCGAAGCATACCGCAAGATCAGAAATACGGCACGTTATATCCTCGGCAATATCAGCGATTTTGATCCGGATAAGGATAAGGTTTCTGTTGATAAGCTGCTGCCGATCGACAAATGGGCGCTTCAGAAGCTTGATGAGCTGAATGCCAAGGTGAGAAAGGGCTATGATACCTATGATTTTCATATTGTGTATCAGGCAATTCATAATTTCTGTGTGGTTGATATGAGTAATTTCTATCTGGATGTTCTCAAAGACAGACTCTATACAGAAAAAGCCGACAGCGAGGCAAGAAGAGCAGCTCAGACAACGATCTATACTATCCTTGACGCAATGGCAAGACTGGTATCTCCGATACTTGTATTTACTTCGGATGAGATTTGGCAGTATATGCCGCATGATTCATCCGCTAATGCCGAAAACGTACTGTTTAACGATTTGCCGAAACCGACAGGCATTGAGCTTGACGAGAGCTTTATCGCTATGTGGGACAGAATACACGAAACCCGTGATATCGTTAAGAAGGCAATTGAAGTCGAGATCAAGAATAAGACGATCCGTTCGTCTCTCGAAGCAAAGATAACGCTTAAGAGCAGCGGCGAACAGCTTGCGTTCCTCAAATCAGCGGAAAAAGAGCTTGCAGCAGCATTCATCGTTTCAAGTGTGGAGCTTGTTGATGCGGCAGTTGAATCGCTTGAGGTAGAGGTTGCCCATGCTGACGGTGAAAAGTGCGAGCGCTGCTGGATATTCAGCAGTACTGTGGGAGAAAACAGCAAACATCCCACGCTTTGCAGACGCTGTGCATCGGTAATAGAAGCGCTGGAGCTTGATATCTGATTATTTATATTTATATCACTTCGCATTAAGCGGTGTATCTGCGGATGCACCGCTTTCGATATTGATGAAAGGGTGAAGAATTTGACGCTTGCTTTCGTTTTGATACTGTCTGCCGTGCTTGTTATCATTGATCAGGTAATAAAGTATTTCATCTATCAGGGTCTATCTCCTGACGGACGGATCACAGTGATTGATCATCTTTTTTATCTGATCTATTCAGAAAACAGGGGAGCGGCTTTCGGTATGTTCCAGAATGCCACGCTTATATTTGCGGTTATTACGGTATTGATGATAGGGATATTTGTTTATGTGATTGCCTCAAAGAAACTGACAGGAAAACTTTTTACCGCTTCAGTTATTTTGATTATCGGCGGAGGAGTAGGCAATCTGCTCGACAGGGTTTTCAGAGGGTTTGTGATAGACTATATTTCTCTTTCCTTTTTCCCTCCGATCTGCAACTTTGCAGATTACTGCATTACAATAGGGGCGGCACTTTTTATCCTCTCTATATTTTTAATGCCGGAAATAAAAAAATCCGCTGCTGCGGATAAGACAGAAAACGGTGAGATCAATGACTGAGAAAATCTTTGCGGCAGGTGAACAGGCAGCCGGAAAAAGAATTGATGCCTATCTTTCTTCCGCTGCTGCGGACATTACCCGTTCCGCTGTACAGCGGCTTATTGACGGTGGAAATGTTCTTGTTAATGGTAAGATACCTTCCAAAAATTACAAGCTCAGAATCGGGGACAGGATTGTTCTTACGATTCCCGATCCAATACTTCCCGAAGCCGTTCCTGAAAATATTCCTCTGAATATTGTTTATGAGGATGATGATCTTCTGGTCGTCAACAAGCCGAAAAATATGGTCGTTCATCCGGCAGCCGGCAATTTCAGCGGAACGCTGGTCAATGCACTGTTATATCACTGCGGCAGCAGCCTGTCAGGAATCAACGGTGTGCTCCGTCCGGGAATCGTACACCGAATAGACAAGGACACAAGCGGTCTGCTGATCGTGGCAAAAAATGATTTTTCGCATCATCTCCTTGCCGAACAGATCAAAGAACACAGCTTTACAAGAAAATATCAGGCTGTTGTGTACGGTAATTTAAAAAACGATGAGGGTACGGTTGACTTGCCGATCGGACGTCACCCGACAGACCGAAAGAAAATGACGGTGACTGATAAAAACTCCCGAAATGCCATCACCCACTATAAGGTTCTGGGACGTTACAGCGGTTTTACTCATCTGGAGCTGACGCTGGAAACGGGCAGAACACATCAGATCAGAGTTCACATGGCACATATCGGACACCCTGTTGCGGGGGATCCCGTTTACGGACCGAAAAAAGTCATTGCCTCGCTTGGCGGACAATGCCTTCATGCGTATTATATTTCATTTGTCCATCCGAGAACAGGTGAGGTTCTTACGCTATCATCGGAGCTGCCTGCCTATTTTACGGATTTTTTGAATTCTCTGAAAATATAGTCAGACCCCGTCATGCTGATTACGGAATTTTCAGCATGACGGGGTTTTTACGAAAGTGTTATTTTGTTGAATATCGGTTCAAATCTGGTTTTATCCTCTTCATGAAAATACAATACAGCTTCCTGATAGCCGCTGTCTGTTATTTTGGCTTTGAGGTAAGCAGCAACCTGATTGCCTTTTGCATCCTTCGTGATCGCTTTGCAGATAATGATTCTGGCATCGTTTACATAGACTTCCGCATTGGCATAGGTTTCCTTCAGATAGGCGACAAGGTCATCCTTACTGACCCCTTCGTTTTCGATGACTTCCAATTGGAGTGTCGCCGTTCCATCCTTATTTTGAAGATAGATGCCGTCCGATGGTATGTAATCATCATCCGTCAGATAAAATTCTTCAGGAAATGTTACTGTCATGGTGTTATGTTTGTTGATGAATTTCAGATAACCTTTTTTTGATTCATAAATGCCTTGGGGAAGGCTGATCTCGGAAGAGCTTTCCGGCGGTTCAGATACAGGTTCGTAACTTTGGCTTGAAATATCGGCTGTCACTATCATCGTATTTTCGCTGTTTTCTGATGATTCGTCAGAGCTGCTTTGCGAACAGGCAGACAGCAGGAATGTCAGCAATACAGCAGCAGTAATCAATAAACACTTTTTCATGACGGCATTTCCTCCTTGTTATTGGCCGTGCCGTTTGGCGCCTTTTCTGTATACCTTTTTGGAAGAGCTTTTTTTGTCAGAGGATTTCTTTTTGGAAAACTCCTTGCTTTTGCTTTGCGGTTTTCTGCCGTTGTTATTATTTTTATGCACACGGCTGGTGTTTTTATCCTCAAATACAGTAACCTTTACCGGTCTGCCGCATACCTTTGCGCCATACATCATATCGAGAACCTCGTCAACGGAAGAGGAGGGGACTGCCGCAACGGAAAAATCGTCATAAATTTCGATTTTGCCGATATCCGATCCGTGAAGCAGGCTTCTTTCGGTAATGGAGGCAACAATATGGTTTGGTGCCACACGACTGGCTCTGCCGATATTGAGCATGATTTTGGTATAATCAACATGGGAGTTTCTGCCGCTTTGCTTTCTTTCAGATCTGATATCCCTGATTTTAATTTCCTTTTCGGAGAAATTCATCTGAAGTGCGGCAGCAGCGATATCAAATAGGGAATATCCTTCTGAAAGCAGCAGATTCACCATATCCCTGTATCTGTCAGCAGCAGGTTCCGCTAAGGACTTTTCTACCTGGGTTATATTCTTTTCTGCGATTTTGTAATTGATATCATCGCCTGTCGGAACAGATATTTCTTCAATATTTGATTTCACGCTGTGTGCAATATCCAAAAGGGAATATACCTGCCTTCTGCCGCTGCATATCGTTATGGAATTGCCCTCCTTGCCGATTCTTCCTGTTCGTCCGATTCTGTGAACATAGTATTCGGTGTTCTGAGGGATATCATAGTTAAAAACATATTCAACATCATTAACGTCAATTCCTCTTGCGGCAACATCTGTTGCAACAAGAACGGATGTGATTCCATTTCTGAATTTATCCATTACAGTCGTTCGCTGTGACTGTTTCAGGTCGCCGTGGAGCGCTTCGGCATTGAATCCGCTTTGAATCAGTGCGGAAGATATTTCCTCAGCCATTTTTTTGGTATTGCAGAATACGATAGAAAGTGACGGCTCGTAATAATAAAGCAGCAGTTTGAGAGCGTCCGTTTTTCTGCCCATAGGAACATCGACATAGCATTGCTTTATATTGTCAAGCGTTACCTTTTTGCTGTTGATCTGAATGATTTCGGGATCGACCTGAAAATCTTCGGTAATGGACATGACAGCATCGGGCATTGTTGCAGAAAAGAGAACGGTCTGTCTTTCGGAGGGAGTTTCACGCAGTATTGTTTCCATGTCCTCCTTGAAGCCCATACTGAGCATTTCGTCTGCCTCGTCAAGAACAGCCAGCCTGACATGATCCAGCTTGAGGGTTCGTCTCCTGAGATGATCCATGATTCTGCCGGGTGTTCCCACGACAATATTGGCTCTTTTCAGCTTGGTAATCTGTCTGTCCATTGGAGCGCCGCCATACACCTCAACAGGTCGTATACCCTCGCAGTATTTTGTCAGCTTTTTGATTTCTCCGCAGCATTGCATTGCCAGTTCTCTTGTCGGGAGCATAATGATGGCAAGTACATGAGTTTTATCCTCGGCGGCATTAATCATTTCTATTGCAGGGATGGCAAAAGCCATTGTTTTGCCTGTGCCTGTCTGAGAGCGTCCTATCATATCCCTTCCCGATCTCATTACTGGAATGGACTGGTACTGTATTTGTGTCGGCTGCTCATATCCGAGGTCAGCAATCGCTTTCATAATTTCCTTCGGCAGATGCAGTTCCTCAAATCCGTTTGTCATATCAGATATCTCACTCATAAAAATTCCTTTTCCTTTACAATTTATTTAGCATTTCATCAACCTTAACATTTTATCAGAAAGATATATCTTTGTCAAATATAATCATCAGAGTTGATTCATCTGCTTCGGCAGATCAGGACATTTTCTCTTCTATTTCTCCATCCGTCATCGGACTGCCGATATTTTTTGACGAATTTTTGCCGATACCACAAGTTGTATTACCACATAGACAAAACAGACACAACATATTGTTTTCTGATAAAATGAAGATTGTCAAAATTCACATATAATTAGGTAAATTTGAGGTGTTAATTTGTATAATTTATACGATAATTTAAGAAAGACTATTCTAAAGGTTGACAAAATCGAAAAAGGGCATTATATTAAATTTACAGTCATTTGCTAAAGATAAATCTGAATGCTTGATTTTGTAACACTTTCCGATAAAATATGACAATTATTTAACAAAGGCACGTTTATCAGCAGACTGACATTATATAATTAGGAGAGGAGTTTCTTAAATGGACAAGAGAAATGAAGAGGCTTGGGAAGGCTTTGAAGGAAGAATCTGGAAAGAGGAAGTAAACACAAGAGACTTCATACAGAAGAATTATCGCCCCTATGATGGCGATGAATCATTCCTTGCAGGCCCGACAGAAGCAACCAATAAGCTCTGGAGCAAGGTGCAGCAGCTTCAGAAGGAGGAAAGAGCAAAGGGCGGCGTCCTTGATATGGAAACAAAGATCGTTTCCGGTCTGACTTCCTATGGCGCAGGTTATATTGATGAGGAGGATACAACTCTTGAAAAGGTTGTAGGACTTCAGACAGATAAACCTCTCAAAAGAGCATTTATGCCTTACGGCGGTATCAAAATGGCTGAACAGGCTTGCGAAACCTACGGATATACTCCTGATCCTGAACTTCATAAGATTTTTACAGAGTACGCTCCCACTCACAACCAGGGCGTATTTGACGCATATACTCCTGAGATGAAGGCTGTACGTCATAACAAGATCATCACAGGTCTTCCGGACACCTACGGCAGAGGCCGTATCGTAGGCGACTACCGCCGTGTGGCTCTCTACGGTATTGATTACCTTATTGAGCAGAAGAAGAAGGATTTTGCCAACACAGGCGACGGTACAATGACAGATGAGGTCATCAGACTCCGTGAAGAGATCAGCAAACAGATCCGTGCTCTCAACGGCATGAAGGAAATGGCAAAGATCTATGGTTATGATATCTCAGGTCCTGCAAAGAATGCAAGAGAAGCTGTTCAGTGGCTTTATTTCGGATATCTCGCAGCTATCAAGACACAGAACGGTGCAGCTATGTCAGTAGGCCGTGTTTCAACATTCCTTGATATCTATATCCAGAGAGATATTGACAGAGGAATCCTTACAGAGGAAGAGGCACAGGAGCTTATCGACCACCTCGTTATGAAATTCAGAATCGTTAAGTTTGCCCGTATTCCTTCCTATAATCAGCTGTTCTCAGGTGACCCTGTATGGGCAACTCTTGAGGTTGCAGGTATCGGTGTTGACGGACGTTCAATGGTAACAAAGAATGACTTCCGTTTCCTCCATACACTTGAAAACATGGGTCCGTCCCCGGAGCCTAACCTTACGGTTCTTTACTCTTCTGCTCTTCCGCAGAGCTTCAAAAAGTATGCTTCCAAGATATCTATCAATACAAGCTCCGTTCAGTATGAAAATGACGATGTTATGAAGCCTGTATGGGGCGATGACTATTCCATCTGCTGCTGCGTATCCGCAACACAGACAGGTAAGGAAATGCAGTTCTTCGGCGCAAGAGCTAACCTTGCTAAATGTCTTCTTTATGCGATCAATGGCGGTGTTGACGCTAAGACCCGTGAGCAGTGCGGTCCGATGATCAGACCTATCACTTCAGAGTATCTTGATTATGATGAGGTTATCGAGAAGTATGATATCATGATGGATTGGCTTGCAGGCACTTATGTAAACGCTCTGAACCTGATCCACTATATGCACGACAAGTATTTCTATGAAGCTGCCGAGATGGCTCTCATTGATACAGATGTACGCCGTACATTTGCAACAGGTATTGCAGGCTTCTCACACGTTGTAGACTCACTCAGCGCTATCAAGTATGCAAAGGTAAGAACAGAAAGAGATACTGATGGCATCGTTCTCCACTTCATCACAGAGGGCGACTTCCCACGTTACGGTAATGATGATGACCGTGCAGACGATATTGCTGTATGGCTCCTTAAGACATTCCTTGAGAAAGTCAAGAAGCACCACACATACAGAAATTCCGAGCCGACAACATCAATTCTTACCATTACATCAAATGTTGTATATGGTAAGGCAACAGCAGATATGCCTGACGGAAGAAAAGCCGGCGAACCGCTTTCACCTGGTGCAAATCCGAGCTACGGTGCAGAGAAGAACGGACTTCTTGCTTCTCTTAACTCTGTTGCAAAGCTTCCTTATCATTGGGCTCTTGACGGTATTTCCAATACGCAGACGATCAACCCCGATGCACTCGGTCACGAGCCGCAGGAGCGTATTGACAACCTCGTTCAGGTAATGGATGGCTATTTCGATCAGGGCGCACATCACCTCAATGTAAACGTATTCGGCACAGATAGGCTCATTGATGCTATGGAGCATCCTGAGAAGGAAGAGTATGCAAACTTTACGATCCGTGTATCTGGCTATGCGGTTAAGTTTATTGATCTTACCCGTGAGCAGCAGCTGGATGTTATCTCACGTACCTGCCATGCAACTCTTTGATTATGACAGACGATATTGATTTTAACATTACCGGAAATGTCCACACGCTTGAAACCTTCGGGCTTGTGGACGGACCGGGAGTACGGTTTGTTGTTTTTCTCAGCGGCTGCAAAATGCGCTGTAAATTCTGCCACAACCCCGACACATGGAACAGTCAGGGGGAGGAGTGGACGGCGCAGAAACTGTTTCAGCACGTCCGCAGGTACAAGAGTTACTGGAAAAATAACGGCGGTATCACCGTCAGCGGCGGCGAACCGCTTTTACAGCAGGAATTTGTCACAGCGTTTTTTACGCTTGCCAAAAAGGAAAACATCAATACAACCATCGACACCGCAGGTCAGCCTTTCAGCAGCGACCCCGAGTGGCTTTCTCAGTTTGAAAAACTGATGAATGTTACCGATTTGGTCATGCTTGACCTGAAAGACATGAACGCCGAAGGTCACAAGTCGCTGACAGGTGTTGATAATGCCAATATTTTTGACATGGCAAAATGGCTTTCCGACCATGGAA
>JAFVEY010000020.1 GCA_017475765.1 Clostridia bacterium
CAGAGCAGAAGGCAGAGCTGAAGGCAGAGCAGAAGGCATTGCCATTGGACAGGAACGAGGCAGAGCAGAATTTGCTGATGAGATGATCGTAAGAATGAGAAATATGGGTATGTCCGAGGAAGAAATAAGAAGGATAATCCCTGTACAATGATCAGAGTAGAGTTGTGTGTTCAGAGTTCGGCAACCGACTATGGTCATTCAAAAATTCTGCCCCTCTGACAAACACAGATTTATGTTTGTTATAATATCAATACAGTAAATACAAATTGAGTATACCGGTTTTCATGTGACCTCCTTAGTATATACATCATGCCCCGACACAGACGTTGACTGTATCGGGGCATGATGCTTTTTAGTGATTTGCAGAGGAGTTGTTTTCATCCTCATCAATATCTTCGGGGAGCGACTCAGCTCCGTTTATCTCGTGATGATACGTCGGAACAATCTCCGCAATAATCTCTTCAACCAGATTTTTATTATTTTTATGAGCAGCATAATAAAGATTTTTCAGATGTGTAAAAAAAATACCATTGCTGAATTCTATCGGCTTTCCTATATATATTTTCTTGTTGTCTGTTTTTGTGATACCTTCCTCATTCAGCAAAAGCTCTTCATACAGTTTTTCACCCGGACGAAGTCCCGTATACTCTATTTTGATATCCTCATGCGGTCTGAATCCCGAAAGGCGTATCAGATTTTCGGCAAGCACACGTATTTTTACAGGCTCCCCCATATCCAATATAAATATTTCTCCGCCTTTTGCAAGGCTTCCTGCTGTCAGTACCAGTGATACAGCTTCGGGTATGGTCATGAAATAACGGATAATGTCAGGGTGAGTAACAGTAACGGGACCGCCTGTGCGTATCTGTTCCTTGAAAAGCGGTATGACTGAGCCGTTGGAGCCGAGAACATTTCCGAAACGTACAGCAACAAAATTGGTTTTGCTTCTGCGCCCCATGGTTTGAATGATCATTTCGCATATGCGCTTGGTTGCACCCATGACGCTTGTGGGGTTTACCGCTTTGTCGGTGGAGATCTGTACAAAGTTTTTAACATGATATTTATCGGCTGTTTCAACTAGATTCAGCGTTCCGAAAACATTGTTTTTAACAGCCTCTTCGGGGTTTGTTTCCATAAGGGGAACGTGTTTATGCGCTGCTGCATGAAAGACGACATCTATATTTCTTGTGCTGAAAATATGCTCCAATTTCTTTTTGTCACGAACAGAGGCGATCTGAACCTCAAAAGAGAGATCTGTTCCGTGCTTTCGGATCAGCTCCTGCTGGATCTCATAAGCATTGTTTTCATAAATATCCAGTATGATAAGGTGCTTCGGGTCAAGCCTTGCGATCTGTCTGCAAAGCTCCGAACCGATAGAACCGCCGCCTCCGGTGACAAGAACGGTCTGTCCAATAATATATTTTCCATATTTTTCGGTGTTGAACACCACAGGCTCTCTTCCGAGAAGATCTTCAACCTCGACCTGGCGGATAGAGGATGTTATCGGTACCCCCGATGTCATGAGATTATAGATATTGGGGATGATTTTGACTTCTAGATGGGTGTCTGTGCAGGCATCAAGGATACGTTTCTTATCTGTAAGACTTATCTGGGATATGGTGAATAGGATTACCTCAATATCATTTTCTTCACAAATTTCAGGAATTTCATAAGTCGTTCCGACAACCTCGACCCCTGCAATTCTTCTGTGCAGCTTTTCCTTGTCGTCATCAACGATACATACGGGGATATATTCATTTCCCGGAGCCTTTGAAAGCTCGCTGAGAACCGAAAGTGCTCCTTCGCCGCCGCCGATGATAAGGAGCCGCTTTTTTGCTTTATGTGCCAGATTTCTTCTTTCAAGTATCTTATTCAGACGGTAAATGATTCTGAACATCATCACAAAGAAGGTAGACATCAAAGCAAAATTGATGTAAATTCTCGTTCCGAGGTTAAATTCCGGAAGAAACAATCCCAGAATCATGGTAATCGACATAAACACGAGATTGGCTGTCAATGAGGCAATGCCGGCATAGAAGAAGTCCTCGATATCCGCATAGCGCCATAGCTTGTTATACAGCCTGAAAAGGATAAATACACATACAAAGCATATATTTTCTATCAGAAGTGCCCACAGAAATACAGTAATATCTCCGCTTAGTGCAAAATTATTCTTATCTATTCCATAAGCCATATAATAGGATAAGTTCCAAAGAAGAAGGTCACATAAAAAAAGTGTGATTCTTCGGTGCTTACTTATAGAGTTATATATTTTAAACATAATATCTTTCCGTTTCTGCCGTTAAAAATGATAAAACGGCTCGATTTAATATCACTCTTTGAATTATAGTACAAATCACCGAAAAATACAATAGTCTGCAAAGAAATCAACTGACTCAAAGAAAATCGGCAGAGATTATTTTATCGGAAAAATTTGACGCAATGCTGAATTTTTGCCAAAAACATGGTATTATTATAGAATAATGGTTTTTACAAGCTGATAGGGGTATGATTAGGCTTTGCGGCAATATTTTCGGGAGGATAGAATGGATCATCTTACAAAAATCAAAGAAAATAAATTCTTCGGCTTGATCAATGAGCTTAAGGAGAAGCATAAAGCGGATGATGAAATACAGTTTGTTCTCCGTGAGATGGAAAAAGAGCTGAGAGCAAAAAAATACGGACTGGTATGGGAAGAATATGAAGAACCGTTTGATATCATACGGAGGGATCATATACCTGTTTTTACCGAGGACGTGTCTGAGGGAATCAATGCGGGTGAAAATGCTCCGTATCATTTTATTCTGAAAGGAGATAATCTTCATTCGCTTTATCTTCTTGAAAAAACACATAAGGGAAAAATAGACGTCATTTATATAGACCCGCCGTACAACACGGGACATGAGGATTTTGTATATAATGATAATTATATATCTGAGGAGGACGCATACAGACATTCCAAATGGCTTTCCTTTATGGAAAAAAGGCTGGTGATCGCACAAAGACTGTTGACAGATGACGGAGTCATTTTTATCTCAATTGACGATAACGAACAAGCCAATCTGAAGCTTTTGTGTGACAGCATTTTTGGAGAAGAAAATTTTATCACACAGTTTTGCTGGGAAAAAACGCAGCATTTCGGCAGACAGAAAATTAATTTTTATTCCAACTGTGAATATGTCCTCTGCTATGCAAAAAATCTTTGCAATACAAAAAACAATAAGCTCAAGGAGCTTCTGGTGGAGAAGATCAAAACGAAACTGGACGATGCGCCGCTGTATAATGCGATCAACAAAGAAAATGTTTTTCGGTTCAGGAAAGGAATTGTCAGATTTCATATAAAGGACGGAACTTATGTTCAGACAACGAATCCTTCTTATGAACTGATAAAGCCTGTGATCGTCAGAAAAGGCAGAAATGCCAGTGATCTGGTGCTTAAATTCAGGTCGAGATGGTCTCAGCAAACAATTGATGAAGAAGCCGGAAAGGGAACTTATTTCGTGGTCAAATCGGAAGGCTTTGCTGTCAGGGCGGTTTATCATAAGGGTAAAGCGGCGAAGGAATCGCCGAAACAGCTGATATTTACCAATGCGAAAAATCCGTTATGTGCATACAGCAGATTCGGGACAAAGGTCGGTGTTAATGAGGAAGGAAGAAGGGAGCTTGAAAAAATAGTCGGAAAATCAAAATTTTCATATCCTAAACCTGTATCGCTTGTCAAATATCTCATCAGTCTCTACTATGATTACAACAACCGGATACATAAAAATGATATTACAGTTCTTGACTTTTTTGCCGGTTCGGGAACTGCCGGTCAGGCTGTTCTGGAGCTGAACCGGGAGGACGGGGGGAAGCGCCGCTTTATTTTATGCACCAATAACGAGGGTAATATCTGTGACGATGTGACCTGTCCTAGAATCAGAACTGTAATTACGGGAATCAGAGCAGACGGCAGCAGATATTCTGACGGGATCCGCTCCAATCTTAAAGTATATCATACGGATTTTGTTTCGGCAGACAGCCATTCGCTTCATGATGAATTACACAGACATATCAGGGAAATGATGCAGCTGGAACATAGTATCAGCTCCGGCGGAAGTAAGTGTATGGATGAGCAGGACTGGCTGCAAAGGCTGAACGGTTACTACAAATGATACAATTTGTATAGTTTTTGCAGAATTGCCGTTATTACTGTATAAAAGCCCTGTTTTCATGCCCAGAAAGTTGGTTTTTTGGCACTTATTTCGACATTATAATTCTTTTATAGAATTATATATCGGCGTATTTGTACTATAATGTTAATCTGATTGGAATTATAGTCAGGCTGTGATTGCATAATCCGGCATGATAATGATATTTTTTGCATATTTTGGAGAGTTATTCAGAACAGGGAGATGGCACTATGGTAAGGATAGGATTGGATATTGGTTCAACGACCGTGAAATGTGTTGTTCTTGATGATAATAACAAAATTCTGTATAAAACCTATGAAAGACATTATTCACAGATCACAAGTAAAATAGCAGAGCTTCTGAAAACTGTCGAAAAGCAGATCCCTTCGGGAGAAACAGCGGCAATAGCGATGTCGGGTTCGGCAGGTATGGGTGTGGCTGATGCCTGCGGAATTGATTTTATCCAGGAGGTATATGCAACAAGAGTGGCTGCCAATACCTTTATCCCCAAAACCGATGTGGTTATCGAGCTTGGAGGAGAGGATGCAAAGATACTCTTCCTTTCGGGAGGAATGGAGGTTCGTATGAACGGTTCCTGTGCAGGCGGTACGGGTGCATTTATCGACCAGATGGCAACGCTCTTGAATGTGCCGATCGAAGATCTGAACGGACTTGCAGAAAAGCATGAAAAGATCTATACGATCGCTTCACGATGCGGCGTTTTCGCCAAAACAGATATTCAGCCGCTTTTAAATCAGGGCGCCAAAAAAGAGGATGTTGCCGCAAGTATCTTTATGGCGGTGGTCAATCAGACGATTGCCGGTCTTGCACAGGGAAGAGAAATCAAGGGGCAGATCGTATATCTCGGCGGCCCTCTGACTTTTATACCGCAGCTAAGGGCAGGCTTTGACAAGGCGCTTAAAACAACGGGTATATGTCCGGAAAATTCCCTTTATTATGTTGCTGCAGGTGCGGCGCTTTGTGCCGAAAAATCCATTGACTTCAAAGCAGCAGAGGAAAAAATAGAAAAGTATAAAGGTACAGGCAACTTCGCCTTCAACAAGCCGCTTTTCAGAAATGAACAGGAGCTGGAGGAGTTCAGGACAAGACACGCTAAAGCGAAAGTGGAAAAGGGCAGTCTTGACGGTTACAATGGAAAAGCCTTTATCGGAATAGATGCAGGCTCGACAACGGTAAAGGGTGTTGTCACGGATGAAAACGGAACGCTTCTTTATTCGGAATATATGTCAAACAGCGGCAATCCTGTGCCGATTGTAAGACAGTTTCTGACCAATGTATACGAAAAATGTCCCGATATCAAAATAGCAGGCTCCGCCGTAACCGGTTACGGTGAGGAAATTATCAAAAATGCCTTCGGTGTGGATCTTGGTATTGTGGAAACCATTGCACACATGACGGCGGCAAAGAAATTTATGCCCGATGTGGAATTTATTATAGATATCGGCGGTCAGGACATCAAATGCTTTAAAATCAGAAATGGCGCCATCGACAATATATTCCTCAACGAGGCTTGCTCATCAGGCTGCGGTTCGTTTTTGCAGACCTTTGCCAATGCCCTCGGATATTCGGCAGAGGAATTTTCAAAGATTGGTCTGCTGGCGAAGCAGCCTGTGGATCTCGGCTCACGCTGTACGGTATTTATGAATTCTTCGGTAAAGCAGGCTCAGAAGGATGGTGCCACCATTGAGGATATTTCATCGGGACTTTGCCTGAGTGTTGTCAAAAATGCTCTCTATAAGGTAATCCGTGTTTCAAGTCCCCGTGAGCTTGGCAGGAAGATTGTCGTTCAGGGCGGTACTTTCCTTAACGATGCGGTTCTGCGGGCATTTGAGCAGGAAATGGGCGTGGATGTCATCCGTCCTGATATATCGGGACTTATGGGGGCGTATGGTGCGGCTCTTTATGCTCAGTCAGTATGCGGCAGCAGTAATCAGTCAACCATACTGGATATTCAGAAGCTGAAGGAATTCAAACATGAGATAAAAGCTGTGAACTGCGGCGGCTGCAGCAATAACTGCCGCCTGACAGTCAATACCTTCAGCGATGGAAGAAAATTCATCGCAGGAAACCGCTGCGAAAAGCCTATCACGAAAAAATCACCTGACGACAGCTTCAATATATATCAGTATAAGCTGAAGCTGCTCAAAGAATATACGCCTGTGCCGGGCAAAAGAGGAAAGATCGGTATCCCGTTGGGACTGAATATGTTTGAGCTTCTTCCTTTCTGGCATACCTTCCTGACAAAGCTCGGCTTTGAGGTCGTTGTTTCGCCTTTCTCCAACAGAAAGCTGTATCTTCACGGTCAGCAGACCATTCCGTCCGATACGGTATGCTTCCCTGCCAAACTCATACACGGTCATGTTCAATGGCTTCTTGACAACGGCATCAAACAGATATTCTATCCCTGTATGTCCTATAACTTTGATGAAAAGCTCGGCGACAACCACTACAACTGTCCTGTTGTTGCCTATTATCCGGAAGTTATCCATGCCAATGTACGAGGCATTGAGGACGTCAGGTTCTTCCATGAATTTGTCGGAATTCACAGACCGAAGGATTTCCCGAAAAAGATCCATGCCGAGCTTCTGAAATATTACGGAGATATTACTCTTAAAGAAGTCAAAGAGGCTTCAAAGGCTGCTTATGCGGAATATGAGGCTTATATCAAAAAAATCAGAGAACAGGGCAATGATATTATTCGCAGAGCAGAGAAAGAGGGCAGGGAAATCATCGTCCTTGCCGGCAGACCCTATCATGCTGACCCTGAGATCAATCACGGAATAGACAAGCTGATCACAGGCTTCGGTGTGGCAATTGTTTCGGAGGATATCGTCAGCAACAAGGAAGCAAAAAAGGTCAGGACGGGTGTTCTGAACCAGTGGACCTATCATTCGAGAATGTATGCGGCTGCCGAATATGTAAGTCATCATAAGAATATGAACCTTGTCCAGCTTGTATCCTTCGGCTGCGGCGTTGATGCCATTACAACCGATGAAGTCAGGGCAATACTTGAAAGAAACGGCAGAATCTACACTCAGATCAAGATCGACGAAATCACGAATCTCGGAGCCGTTAAGATCAGACTGAGAAGCCTTCTGGCTACAACGGGCAGCAGTAAAAAGTAAGGGCAGCGATGAAGGAGTGATATAATGGCAAAATTAGTTTATGATGATAACGGCAGACTGATATTCACAAAAGAAATGAGAAAGGAAAATTATACGATTCTCATTCCCAATATGGCTAAAATACATTTTGAGATTATGAAAAATGTATTTGTTCATTACGGCTATAACTGCGTCTTACTTGATACAGAGGGACCGGAAATTGCACAGGTCGGACTGAAATATGTGCATAACGATACCTGCTACCCAGCACTTCTTGTCATCGGTCAGATGATCCATGCACTGCAAAGCGGCAAGTATGACGTCAATAAGACCGCTCTTATGATCACCCAGACAGGCGGCGGCTGTCGTGCGTCTAACTATATACATCTTCTGAGAAAGGCACTTGTCAAGGCGGGTTTTGAAAATGTGCCGGTCATATCCCTTAATATGTCGGGTCTTGAAAAGAACAGCGGTTTCAGCCTTACCATACCCATGATCAGAAGAATTGCGGCAGGTCTGATTTACGGAGATATGATCATGGCTCTTGACAATCAGACAAAGCCCTATGAGGTCACAAAGGGCGAAAGTCATGCGCTTGTCAAAAAATGGGTTGCAAAGCTGACGGATATTCTTGCCGGCGGTCACGGCTTTACCAAAAAGGAGCTTGCCGAAAATCTTGACAGCATTGCTGAGGATTTTTCAAAAATCAAGGTTGAAAGAGTCCAAAAGGTAAAGGTTGGCATTGTGGGAGAGATCTATGTAAAATACTCCAGTCTGGGCAATAATAATCTGGAAGAATTTTTGTATGAGCAGGACTGCGAGGTCAATCTGCCGGGCATACTGGGATTTGCGTTGTTTAAGGTAGATAACCGTATGGAGGATTATAAACTGTACGGTGGCAGCAAGGCGAAATATATCATCGTAAAAAAGCTGTTTGATTACCTTTCGAGCCTTGAGGAGCTGATTATTGCAAGTCAGAAAAAGTTCGGCTTCAGACCGAATGGAACCTATCAGCATACCAAATCTCTTGTCAAGGGTATGGTCGGCTACGGAAGCAAGATGGGTGAAGGCTGGCTTCTGACAGGCGAAATGCTGGAGCTTGTCGAAAGTGGTTTTGAAAATATCGTCTGCACACAGCCGTTCGGCTGTCTGCCGAATCATATCAACGGAAAGGGCATGGTTCGTCCGATAAAAATGGCGGATGAAAGAGCCAATATTGTTGCCATTGACTATGACCCCGGCGCACCGAAGGTCAATCAGGAGAATCGTATCAAGCTGATGCTTGCCGTTGCAAAGGAGCAGCTGCGCAGGAAAGACGAAAAGAAAAACGCATAATAATGATATGAGAAATTGGATAAGAACTTCAATATTAACCTTGATTATTTTCGCCGCAACGGTGCTTTTCTGCACCACAGCGGCGATGAGTTTATGGGGATGGCTTTACTGGCTGTCGTGTGCGGTCTTTATATTTTTCAATATAAAGCCGTCATTCATAAAAAGAGCAGATTGCAGGGTGAGGTCTGCTTCTGACGGGGCGGATCTGCTTTGTGCATTTCTGGCGCTGCTGTTCCTTGACAGCGGCTATGTGATTTTGTCGGCTGTTTCGGCTGACGGTATGTTTTCGGAAAGATTCTGGATCAATGTGCTGATCGTCTTTGTTGCCGAAAATATTGTTTTTTGGAACGGCATTATCCGTGCCTATCTTGCGGGAACGATGATAGGCTTCCGATGGCGTGTGGCAGGTATTCTTTGCGGAATGATACCGATAGCAAATATTTATGTGCTTTGCCATATTATACATATCACACGCTGTGAGACTGCCATGGAGGAAAGACGCTTCCGTAACGATGCCGAGCGCAGGGGAAAAAATATCTGTGCGACAAAGTATCCGATACTGATGGTTCACGGCGTATTTTTTCGTGATATCAAACACCTTAACTACTGGGGCAGAATACCTGCCGAGCTTGAAAAGAACGGTGCAAGAATCTATTACGGAGAGCAGCAGTCGGCGTTGAGTATTGCCGAAAGCGGTGCCGAGCTTGCAAAGAAGATCGAACACATCATCACGGAAACAGGCTGTGAAAAGGTCAATATCATTGCTCATTCAAAGGGCGGTCTTGACAGCCGGTATGCTATTTCATGTCTTGGCATGGATCGGTATGTCGCTTCCCTTACCACGATCAATACACCGCACAGGGGATGTGTATTTGCTGAATGGCTTCTTGACAATATGCCAGAAAGCTTTAAAAACAGGGTAGCGGACAGATATAATTCCGCATTCAGGCTGATCGGTGACAGCTCGCCTGATTTCCTCAGGGCAGTAGGAGATCTGAAAGCCTCTTCCTGTAAGGAATTCAATCAGAATGCTCCCGACTCCGAAAATGTATATTATCAGAGTGTCGGAAGCAAAATAAATAAGCCGATAAAAAGTGTATTTCCGCTGAATTTTTCTTATCTCTTTGCAAAGCATTTTGATGGACCGAATGACGGTCTTGTGACAGTTGAATCAGCAAAGTGGGGCGAAAATTTCACACATCTTGAATCAAAAGCCACAGACGGGGTTTCTCATGCAGATGTGATCGATCTTTCAAGACATGATAAGCCCGACCTTGATATCCGTGAATTTTATGTCGGTCTTGTCAGTGGTCTTAAAAACAAAGGGTTTTAATTCTAATGGCAGAAAATCGGAGGTGATAATATTGAGGAAATGGGATAAGCTGCCCGAAAAATTCAAAAACGATGCCGTTCGACCCTATTACGAAATACTTTCCAAAAGAGGTGCAAGCCTTGCCGTAAAGCGTATATTTGATATCATAGCCGGACTGATTCTGACGGTTATCGCATTGCCGTTTATGCTGGTGATTGCAATATGGATCAAGCTGGATTCAAAAGGAAATGTTTTCTTTCTGCAAAAAAGAGTCACGACATACGGAAGAGTATTTCATATCATTAAATTCCGCACGATGGTATCGGATGCGGAAAGACTCGGCACTCAGGTGACAGTCAGCCATGACAGCCGTGTCACCAAAGCAGGACATTTTCTCAGAAAATGCCGTTTGGACGAGCTTCCCCAGCTTTTTAATGTGTTAAAGGGCGACATGAGCTTTGTCGGAACACGTCCGGAGGTAGAGCGTTATGTTGACCGTTATACGCACGAGATGAATGCGACACTCCTCATGCCTGCCGGTATCACCTCTCTTGCATCCATTAAATTCAAGGATGAGGAAAAGCTGCTCAGCGGCGCCGAGAATACCGATGATGTGTATGTCAATACAGTACTGCCGCAAAAAATGGCATATAATCTTGAATATATAGAAAAATTCAATTTCCTTTATGATATAAAAATCATGCTGATGACCGCTGCGGCGGTTTTGAAGTGATCAATAAAAATTCGGCTGCAGCAATTTTGGATGGTTGCTGCAGCCGATTCATTATTTTGTATTATTTGTTGTTGAGAATCTCTATGATTTTCTTCTCAATGCCGGCAGCATCAAGACCGAACTCCGAAAGAAGTCCGACAGCCGGACCGCTGTGACCGAAGATATCTTCAACACCGATACGGTTTACAGGAACAGGGTAGCTTTCAGCAGTAACAGCTGCAACAGCCTCTCCGAGACCACCGATGATGTTATGTTCCTCAACAGTAATGATTCTGCCTGTTTCCTTGGCAGCCTTGATGATGATCTCCTTGTCAATCGGTTTGATCGTGTGCAGATTGATAAGACGTGCGCTGATTCCTTTTTCCTTAAGCGCACGAACCGCCTTAAGCGACTCATTGACAACCAGTCCTGTTGCAATGACGGTGACATCATCGCCTTCTTCAAGAGTAATACCCTTGCCGATTTCAAAGCTGTAATTGTCAGGATCATTGAAGCTCTCAATGGCAAGTCTGCCCAAACGAATATAGACAGGACCGTTATAGGCATAAGCGGCTTTGACAGCTTCGATCATTTCATAATGGTCTGCCGGATTAAGGATCACCATGCCGGGAATTGTTCTCATTAGTGCGATATCCTCGCAGCACTGGTGCGTTGCACCGTCCTCGCCGACGGAAATGCCGGCGTGTGAACCTGCTATTTTAACATTAAGGTGAGGGTATCCTACAGAATTTCTTACCTGCTCATAAGCTCTGCCCGTTGCAAACATAGCAAACGAAGCGGCAAAGGGAACCTTTCCTGCTGCTGCCAGACCTGCAGCAACACCAATCATATTGCCCTCTGCGATACCGCAGTCAAAGAAACGGTCGGGATATGCCTTTTTGAAAATTTCTGTTTTGGTTGCGGCTGCAAGGTCGGCATCGAGGACAACTATATCGTCATGCTCTTTAGCCAGCTCACAAAGTGCTATACCAAAGCTTTCTCTTGTTGCTATCTTTTTACTCTCTGCCATGATTATGCCTCCAATGCTTTAAGCTGTGCCTTAAGCTCTTCTGTTGCTGTTTTGTATTCGTCAGCATTCGGAGCCTTGCCGTGCCAGCCGACCTGATTTTCCATATAAGAAACGCCCTTGCCCTTGACGGTGGCAGCTATGATAGCTGTGGGCTTGTTTTTGACAGATTTAGCCTTATTGATGGACTCTTCAATCTGCTCAAAATCATGGCCGTCAATTTGGATAACCTCAAATCCGAATGATTCAAATTTCTTGTCAAGGTCAGCAAGACCTGCTACATCCGCAACGGTACCATCGATCTGAAGTCCGTTGAAATCAACGATCACGGTAAGATTATCGAGCTTGTAGTGAGAAGCAAACATGGCAGCCTCCCAGACCTGACCTTCTTCACATTCTCCATCGCCAAGCATGGCATATACTCTGTAATCATCGCCGCTGAGCTTCGCTGAAAGAGCCATGCCGCAGGCAGCAGAAATGCCCTGACCGAGAGATCCGGAGCTCATGTCGATTCCGGGTGTGTGTTTCATATCCGGATGTCCCTGGAGCATTGCACCGATATGGCGGAGAGATTTGATCTCTTCTGTCGGGAAAAATCCTTTGAGTGCGAGCACCGCATAAAGAGCGGGGCAGCAATGACCCTTTGAAAGCACAAAACGGTCACGCTTCGGATCCTTGGGATTTTCGGGATCAACCTTCATTTCGTTGAAATAGAGGTAGGTCATGATATCTGCGGCAGAAAGCGATCCGCCCGGATGACCGGACTTTGCGTTAAAAACGCCCTCAATAGTCCACAGTCTGACATTACAGGCTGTTTTTTTCAGTTTCAAAAGTTCTGACTTATCCATTATATTCCTTGTCCTCCGATTTGTCTGGTATTTGTGTGTTGTCAATACCGTTTGTCACAGTCATTATAGCACATAATGGCTCGGCGGTATTTCTATAAAAGAAAAATAATCTCTATAAATTCGATGGAACCGTTATTTTCTGATATCTTTTAGATCCAGCGGTTCGTCCAGCGTATCGTCAAGATTTTTGGGAAGTTGTGCGGAACGTGACGGTGAATGTTTCTTTTTCAAGGGCGGCGGTGCTGTATGTGCCGAAATGGTTTGATCGGCCTTTGCATGATTTTTGGCTCTGATATTAAGAATCACGACAAGGGTTATCAGTCCTGCACCAACAATGATAAGTGAAAGACCCAAAAGAAGGTAAATCCATGTGTCATTAACACTATCACCGATTTCCTTCATAGAGGCAAAATCCTTTGCATCTTCACTTTTGCTGCTGCCCGCTGTATTTGAATTGATGGTTTCCTGCAGCTTTGCCCAGTCGTTATCCGTCAGCTCGGATGTATCAACCGATATGTCCGTGCTGATTTCTGAAGTTTTTGTTTCCGGAAGATCATAGCTTTCCTGATAATAGTCCGGATCATCTCCGTAATAAGGGTCGTAATTGGCAGCAGGGTCAGGCTCATAGTTTGATTCAGGATCCGGATCATAGTACGGATCATATGATTCCGGCTCCGGTTCGGAGTCAGGATCGAGGTCAGGTTCTGGTTCCGGATCGGGTTCCGGTTCTGGTTCCGGATCGGGTTCATAATAGGGTTCAGGTTCCGGATCAGGGTCGGGTTCCGGTTCGGGGTCAGGCTCAGGCTCAGGATCGGGGTCGGGTTCATAGGACGGTTCCTCGTAGTACGATGAATCCGGCTCATCGGGATCATTTTCACCTGGTTCTGCATAAACAGCAGGTGAACTTAATGCAATCGCAGCCGTCATGAATAAACTGGTTAATATTACAATCGCTTTTCGTCTTTTAGTCATAATCAATTATCCTTTCGGATCAGAATGATCGGATATACTTTACCTCGTACATGATATCATATTCCGACAATATATTACAATAAAATATTTTATTTTCTGCAAATTTACGGTATAAATACGGAAATGCGAGGAATTAAATGTTGATATTTACTATGTTTTACGATTCATTTAATGTTGCGAGAAGCATTTCAAAGCATACACCTTCCTGAGACGGAATATTAAGCCTGTCGGAAAGAGCGATCGCCCTGCCGACAAATTCTGCTGCCCTTTTCACAGAATCCTCCAGCGCTGTTCCGTTCACCGAATCCGCCGATATGATTGAAGCAAAAACATCGCCTGTTCCGGCACGCTGACCGCCGGTGCGGGGGAGCGACTGTAATATATATGTTCCGTCCTGCCTCAAAATGAAGTTACTTATATTGTTGCCGTTATTGATTCCGGTTATTACAATATTTTTACTTCCGAGAAACTGCAGCTTGGCAGCTATTGTTTTCAGCTCTTCTGTATCGCTGATGTTTTCTCTGTACGGGTAGTCCGTTAGAATACAGGCTTCTGTCAGATTTGGTGTAAGGATATCCGCATATCCGGCGAGCTGACCGATATGTCTGCAAAGATCTTCGGTCAGCGTTGCATAGGTTCTGCCGTTATCGCCCATGACAGGGTCGATGACGACAGCCGTTTCGGGTTTGGCAAATTCCCGGATGAACTTCGTCACGATATTGATCTGTTTGTCGGAGCCTAAAAATCCGGTGTAGATACCGTCAAATTCCAGACCTAATTTTTTCCATTTTGAAAAATACGGCTCCATTTTATCGGTATAATCATCGAAATAGTAATCCTCATAGCCCGTATGATTGGAAAATATTGCTGTCGGAAGTGCGCAGCATTCTATTCCGAAAGCTGATATGATCGGGATGGATACAGTCAGGGAACATCGGCCGAAGCCGGAGAAATCATTGATTACAGCTATTTTCTTTTGTTTTTGAGGATACAATGCTATCACCGCTTTTTAATGATAATATTTTCGTCTTAACAGAGATTATGCAGATGCGTAACACCTAATATAATAGTATAACTTGAATTTAGTGTCAAACATTTTTATAAAAATATGTCGGTTTGATTCCTTTGCGGCTGACAGAAGCTTAACTGTACATTTCAAAAATATTGAAACTGGATATTGATAACAGGACAGATGTGTTGTATCATATCCATATTACAGTTAAGGAATTATCGATAATATTGCTGAATAAAAAATTAAGGAAGTGTTTTTATGGAAAGAAAAAAATATCAGGAACATCTTAAAAATCTGGTACTATCAGCACTTTTTGCAGCGATGGTATACGTTATGACAGCATTTGTGCATATTCCGACTCATCAGGGATATGTTCACATCGGTGATGGAATCATCTATCTTGCAGCATCGCTTCTGCCGGCTCCGTATGCAATCGGTTCGGCTGCTGTGGGGGCAGGACTTTCGGATTACCTCTCGGGCTATCCGCATTGGGTTCTGCCGACAATGATCATCAAGGCTCTTACAGCCATTGTGTTTACAAGCAAAAAGGAAACGATCATCAATAAGAGAAATCTGATAGGTATTATTCCGGCAATTATTATTTGTGTCGGCGGTTATTTCGTTGCAGGCACCCTGCTAAAATGGATTGCCGGTTCAGAGCTTCCGGTTGCCCTTATGGTATCACTTTCTGACGTTCCTTCCAATATCATTCAGGGTGTGGGAAGTGCCGCTCTTTTCGTTGTGCTGGGTACAGCACTTGATAAGACAGGCGTTAAGCGTCTGATTGCTACCGGTTCCATATCCAAGAGTAAAGTATCGGCAGCTAAATAATAATGATTATAAGCGTTCATAATATTACCGCAAAAATGCACACCTTTTGGGTGTGCATTTTTGTTGCGGGTATTTTACCAATCAGATGATGTAATGCTTATCTGACAGGTATAGTCACGCCTTCTATCTCGACAGACTGTATTTCATCGGGGTTGATGAACAGACGCTTTGTATCAATGCCGTCCTGGATAGCTGTATAGCGGAGTTCGATTTTGTAATTGCCGTTTGTTTCTTCATAGGTGTCTCCGTTGTTGAGGTCAGACTGGTATTCACATTGTACTTTTTCACCGTTTTTCAGCGTGATAACAGGGCAGGAGTTTGCTACTTCAAAGAAGAATTCGTTGTCTACGCCGCTTTCCTTATCAATGCGCTCTGAATCCTTGTCTGCCTGAATGTCAATGACTGCTGTAAAAGGACTTGCCGTTATGGAATTAACCTGATAAGAAACAGTACCACGTTTTTCCCAACACTCATGGCTGATGGTTTTGGATTTGATTGACAGTTGTACAGAGTTTTCGTCACGATAATTGAGTTTCCATGTACCTGTCATATTAAGATCGATTTTCTCTGCATCTGCCAGATAGTATTTTGCCGTTATGCTGATATGGGAGTCGTCAGCAGCTGCAATATGATCATATTTGCCGACAATGACCTGACCCTCTTTCAGATGCTTTCTTGCCTCTCTGATTTTTGCATCGGCTTCCTTCTGTGGTGTTTCGTCAAAATTCTCATCACCGTACACATTGGTACAGGTGCAGATCTCTTCCACATCATGATATACATAAAGCTCTTTTATCTCAACCTTCATTTCCTCGCCTTTGAGGTTCATTTCCTCCAGCATGATTCCGGAGGTATAGCTGGGAATACATCTGATGGTACTGTCATCCATAAAGGTGTAGCTGATCTCCCCGCCGCCGTTAACATAATCAACTTCCGAGTAACGCCCCGATGTCAGTTTGGTGAAAAAGGGAACTTTGATAGATACATTGTCATAGGTTCCGTTTGTATAGGTACTGCTGATCAGTATACTGTCGCTATCGGGATCATAATCCATATTTAGGGGGAGGATATAGTCCTTTTCCGGGTCGGCTGTGAAGGCTGAACCGTCAGCATTTTTAATGGTAAAGGGAGCAAAGGCATTATTCCGGTCTCCTGTAACGCCGAGGAAATTGATTTTATAGTTTTCGTTGTTTTGGATGCTGACGTTTCCGCCCGAATACAGATTGCCTGATTTTTCGCCGGCGAACATATCGCCAAAGGCTTCGTTAAATCCGCCCATTGCTCCGACGCTGACCGTACCGAGGATTCCTGCTGCAACAGCTGCGGCGATGAGCGTCAGGACGATTTTTTTCTTTGCTTTTTTCTTTTTGGCAGGGGTCTGCTTCACAGATATTTTTTTCATGACTCCTTTGATGACCTCCTCAGGATCAATGTTGTATGCCGGTTCAAGAGTATTTTCGTCGATGCCTTCCGGTGCTGTTTCAAATATATCAAAAAGCTGTGTTTTCATAATGTAAACCCTCTTTCAATCAGTATCTTTCTGAGTTTGTCCTTTGCTCTTGCAATTTTTGTTCTGACGGTCTGCGGATTGATTCCCATAATTTTGCCTATCGCCGAGGAGGATTGGTAGTAGTAATATCGGCGGAGTATGATCTCCCTGTCAGGCTCTCCGATTTCGTTGATCGCTTCCTGAAGGCAAAGACTTGCATTTTTTGCTTCTGTTTCATCGGAAACCGCAAAGTCGTCTTCGGCTGTGACGGATTCAATGCTGACGACCTTGTGCCTGCCGAGATCCCGGAGCTTGTTTTTGGTTTTGTTTTTGGCGATCTGACAGATATAAGCCTTCAGCTTGTTTTCTTCCGCCTTTTCGGTATTGTACCACAGAGCGATGAAGGTATCCTCCGTCAGCTCCTCCACATCCTGCTCTGTCAGATTGCCACAGGCTATGCTGCCTATAATTGATGAAACCAGACGGGTATATTTTCTGATAATTTCTTCCAGCGCTGAGGGATCCTGCTCTTTGAGCTTTTTGATAAGTATACTTTCGTCCACGTTCTGTACCTCCTCTTTGTTTTTTCGATGATCACCGATTTCACTCCATATAACACCAAAAAGGCGAAAACTGTTTCATATTATATCAAATTTTTTTAATTAAAATAAATTAGCAAACAGTCATAAAAACTGCTAAATCGGTCAATCCTTTCATTACAGGGCGGAATATACGGCTGCTTCGCAGAATAAAGAATAATGTTGGAGCAGGATCAGAGGAAAAAATTCCGTCTGTTACAATAATTTAACAAATTAGATATTGACAATTTGAGGTTTTGATGTTAAATTATATATAGATTAGCACTCAGACACCGAGAGTGCTAACAGAGGGGTGGCTTGAATGGAACCGGCTCAAAGAAAAATGAAAATCCTTGAAGCGGTTGTGGAAGCATATATCCGAACCGGCGAGCCTGTCGGCTCAAAGGCTCTTTGCGAGGAACTCGGATTTAATGTGTCCTCCGCTACGGTCAGAAATGATATGGCTGAGCTTGCCTCACTCGGCTTGCTCGAACAGACACATACCTCATCAGGCAGGATCCCGACAGAACTGGGTTACAGAATATATGTCGATCAACTGATGAAGACAGCACCTCTTACCAAAGATGTTCAGGGGCAGATCAATGATATATTGTATCTCAGCTCCGATGCACCTGAACATCTGCTCGACAGCGCTGCAAAGATCTTGTCCAAAATGACAGGCTGTACGGCGGTTGCTGCCGCTCCTTCCGGAGAAAATGCCCTGATAAGGCATATCAGCTTTGTCCGGACAGGAGCATATACGGCAATGACCGTGCTTGTTACATCAATGGGTTCGGTGAAAACAAAACTTTTCAGGTGCGACTATGTTCTGACAGAGGAGCTTACCGAAATGTTTGAACGGACAGTCAACGAAAGGTTCGCAGGAATACCGGCTGTCGGAGTGACTCCGGCTTTTATGCAGAGCGCAGCAGCTTCACTCGGTGAAATGTCAATGCTGATGTCGAGCGTTCTTGTGTCCGTGTATGATGCGGCAAAGGAAGCGGCTTCGACAAGCGTTTCGATAAAGGGTCAGTCAAACCTGTTTCTGATGCCCGAACTTGCTTCGGCGGAAGGAAAAAAGGTAATGGAGCTTCTCGGACATTCGGGAGAGCTTTCAAAGCTGCTTGAAGCATCCGGAACGAATGCAAGCGTTCTGATAGGAAGAGAAATCAATCATCCTGCCTTGTCCAGTCTCAGCGTGGTTGTGTGCCGTTATATGGCTTCGCCGCAGTGTACGGGAACATTGGCGCTGATAGGTCCGGTCAGAATGAATTATCCTAAAATAATATCGGCGCTTGAATATACGGCGTCATCCGTCGGGGAAATGCTGGCAGAGCTGATAGGAAGCGCCGGACCGGGTACCGACGGCGTATGAAAGGAGAGAATATATCTTGGCAAAGAAAAAAAACGCTGAAGATGGAACTGTATCCGAAAATACAGAAGCAGTTGAAAGTGCTGAAACTGTAAGCAAGGAAGAATATGATAAGCTCAAAAGCGAATTTGATGCCCAAAAGGATCAGTTCCTCAGAATGGCAGCTGAATATGACAACTTCCGTAAGAGAACGGAAAAGGAAAAGCTCGCAGCCTTTGATAATGCGGCAGCGACGATCATTGAAGCATTCCTGCCCGTTGCGGATAATTTCACATTGGCATTGTCGTCCTGCGGTGATGTTGACGGGGAATTCAGGAAAGGGCTTGAAATGATCCAAAAGCAGCTGGAAAATGCTTTCAAACAGCTTAATGTCGAGGAATTCGGCGAAAGAGGAGAGCAGTTTGATCCGCAGCTCCATAATGCTATCTCAAGAACGGATGATGAAGAGCTGGAAGAGGATTATATTGTTTCAGTCTATCAGAAGGGATACAGGATCGGCGACAAGATCATCCGTCATGCGATGGTTCAGGTGGCAAACTGATGTGGATGCCGTCAGGCGATGTTTTATCAATCACAACAGCTCAGGTGAGCTGAATGAATTTTATAAATTAATAATAAACTGGAGGAAACTATTATGGCAAAGACAATTGGTATTGATCTCGGAACAACGAACTCATGTGTAGCAGTTATCGAAGGCGGCGAGCCTGTCGTTATCGCTAATGCAGAAGGCTCAAGAACAACGCCGTCTGTTGTGGCATTTGCAAAGAACGGTGAAAGACTTGTTGGTCAGGTGGCAAAGCGTCAGGCTGTTTCCAACCCCGACAATACGATTGCTTCTATCAAAAGACAGATGGGTTCCGCTTATAAAGTAAAAGTGAGCGGAAAGGAATATACACCGCAGCAGATCTCTGCTATGATCCTGACAAAACTGAAGAAGGACGCAGAGGCTTATCTCGGCGAAACTGTTACTCAGGCAGTTATTACTGTTCCTGCATACTTCACGGACGCTCAGCGTCAAGCTACAAAGGACGCAGGCAAGATCGCCGGTCTTGATGTAAAGCGTATCATCAACGAGCCGACAGCTGCCGCTCTTTCTTATGGCGTTGACAAGGAAAATGATCAGAAGGTAATGGTTTATGACCTCGGCGGCGGTACATTCGATGTATCTATCATTGAGATGGGTGACGGCGTTCAGGAGGTTCTGGCAACAGCAGGTAATAACCACCTCGGCGGCGACGATTTTGACCAGAAGATCATCAATTGGCTTGTCCAGAGCTTCAAGAATGATAATGGTATCGACCTTTCGGGCGACAAGACAGCTATGCAGCGTCTGAAGGATGAAGCAGAAAAGGCAAAGATCGAGCTTTCAGGCATTACATCGGCTGAGATTAATATCCCGTTCATCACAGCTGACGCAACAGGTCCGAAGCATCTTGACTACACGCTGACAAGAGCTAAATTCAACGAGCTTACAGCAGACCTTGTTGAGCAGACAATGGGTCCGGTTCGTCAGGCACTCTCTGATTCGGGTCTTTCTATCAGCGAGATCGACAAGGTTCTGATGGTCGGTGGTTCTTCAAGAATTCCAGCTGTTCAGGATGCTGTCAAGAGCCTGATCGGCAAGGATCCGTTCAAGGGCATCAACCCCGATGAGTGCGTTGCCATCGGTGCCGCTATTCAGGCAGGCGTTCTGGCAGGCGATGTGCAGGGTCTTCTTCTTCTTGACGTTACTCCGCTTTCTCTCGGTGTTGAAACACAGGGCGGCGTTATGACAAAGATCATCGACAGAAACACAACCATTCCGACAAAGAAGAGCCAGATCTTCTCAACAGCAGCAGATAATCAGACACAGGTTGAGGTCAATGTTCTTCAGGGTGAGCGTGAATTTGCAAAGGACAACAAGCAGCTCGGTCTTTTTAAGCTCGATGGTATTGCACCGGCTATGAGAGGTGTTCCGCAGATAGAGGTAACATTTGATATAGATGCAAACGGTATTGTAAATGTTTCCGCAAAGGATCTCGGCACAGGCAGAGAGCAGCATATTACCATTACATCAAGCACCAACATGAACAAGGACGATATCGAAAAGGCTATCAAGGATGCCGAGCAGTATGCAGCAGAGGACAAGAAGCGCAGAGAAGAGGTTGACAAGAGAAATGAGGCTGAAAACCTTGTTTATGCTGTTGAAAAGCTTCTCAGCGAAAACGGCGAGCATATCTCCGATGAGGATAAGGAAACACTGAACAAAAAGGTGGCTGCTGTTAAGGCTGCTCTTTCCGGAACAGATATGGATACCATTCAGTCTGCAAAGGACGATCTTCAGAAGACAATGTATGCAGTTTCCGAAAAGCTCTATCAGGATGCAGCAGCACAGGGCGCAGCAGCACAGCAGGCTCCGCAGACAGGCGATAACGGCGTTTACAACGCAGATTTTACAGATGTTGACGACAACTGATCAATAGATACGCAATTGAGTTTACCGACTGCTCGAAAAGGGAAAACCGAATTATTTGGTTTTCCCTTTTTGGGTTAAGACAGTGAATTGATGAAATTTTTTATATTTTTCTTGAAAATACGCTGATATTATATTATCATAATAGATGGCAGGTATACAGTCTGAAAAAGTTAAAAATGCAGACAGTACATAATATTTGCAGGGATAAAAGCGGAATCATCCGAATGAATTTTCACGGTTAATTTTAATTACTGGGGTGGTATAGTTGGCAGAAAAAAGAGACTACTATGAGGTGCTGGGGGTACAGAAGGGTGCATCGGACGATGAGATAAAAAAGGCGTTTAGAAAGCAGGCAAAAAAATATCATCCTGACCTTAACCCCGGAGATAAGGAAGCAGAAGCCAAATTCAAGGAAGTGAACGAGGCTTACGAGGTGCTTTCGGACAAGGATAAAAAAGCAAGATATGATCGTTACGGCTTTGCGGGAGTAGACCCGAACTACGGAGCAGGTCCGACAGCCTACGGCGGAGCAAACCCGTTCGGTCAGGATATAGATTTGGGAGATATTTTCAACAGCTTTTTCGGCGGCTTCGGCGGAAGGACGCAGAGAAATCAGAATGCGCCGAGAAAAGGCTCCGATGTGGAAGCCACTCTTACACTTACGTTTGAGGAGGCTGCAAAAGGCTGCAAAAAGGAAGTCACCTATCAGAATGTAGAGTCCTGTAAGGAATGTAACGGAACAGGTGCAGCTGAAGGAACAAAAATGAGATCCTGTCCGGACTGTAACGGAACAGGTCAGGTGATGACTCAGAAGCGCACACCCTTCGGTGTGGTGCAGACATCTCAGACCTGTGACAAGTGCCGGGGCAAGGGCAAGGTCATTGAAAAGCCGTGCCCGAAATGCTCAGGAGTGGGCAGGATACGTTCATCGAGAACGGTAACGGTGACAGTTCCGGCAGGTATCAGTCAGGATCAGATACTGAATGTCGGTGGTCACGGAAACAGCGGCTATAACGGCGGCCCCGCAGGCGACCTTCATGTTTATATCAGCGTTAAAAAGCATGATCTGTTTGAGAGAAAGGGCGACGATGTGTGGTGTGAGATTCCACTCACCTTTACGCAGGCGGCACTCGGACATGAGGTGGTTGTTCCGACACTAGACGGAAAATCAAGCTATCAGGTACATCCCGGAACACAGCCCGGCGATATCTTCAAGCTCAAGGGCAAGGGCATACAGCACCTGAATTCAAGAGGCAGAGGCGACCAGTATGTCAGGGTGACTGTTGAGGTGCCGAGAAATCTTACTGCTGAGCAGAAAAAACTCCTCAAGCAGTTTGATGATTCATGTGAATCGAGCAATTATCAGAAGCGCTCCAGCTTCTTTGACAAGGTTAAAAATCTTTTCAAGGACTGATTTTGTATGAAAAAGATTAATACAGCAGCGTTATCGTTATTTATTGTCATTTCTCTTTCCGGCTGTTCTGAAATGTCCGGCGGAAAGCCGGATGCGGCTTCCGGAATGTCATCCGTTTCCGTTGAAGACGGTTCGGAAATATCTTCTGACGCTGAGGAAAGTGATGCTCAATCCTTGCCGCCTGATATCTATTTTCCTTCCGGATCGTTTTCTGAAGCCAAAGAAGAGCTTACAGGTATTCTGACTAGCGGCGGCTGGCAATTCCTTGACGGCAAGGCGCATGGAGAGGAAATTGAAAGTGCTGATAAAGGTAAAATCAGCAATTCTTCAATATGGTTCAATAATGATGGAACAGCGGTTTTTACTCTTGAAGGAACGGATTATAATATCGGATATGAAATAGGAAAGGAAATGGAGGCGGCTCTTTATTTTAATACAGAGGAAGAAAAAGAGGCGCTGAAGGATTATACCGAAGACGGTAATCTTTATTTTTACTTTGTTAATGATCAAAAATACGGCATGATTCTTGTTGAGCAAAATCATACGGAATCCGTCAGATATTTTAAAACTCAGATATAACAGAAAATAACCGCTGCACAGATGTTAAGAACTGTGCAGCGGTTAAATTTTATCTGTTCAGAAGTTTTTTGACAATTTCATCGGTGTGCATCCCTCTTGAACCTTTTACAAGAACGGTGCAGTCCTTTCTGATAAGTGTTTTAAGAAAATCGTAGGCTTCCCCGTTGGAAGAAAAGGTGCTTACTGACGGGCAGCCGTTGTCTTTGGCGCCTTTGGCTGTGTTGACGGACAGAGAACCGACCGTAATCAGACAGTCAATGCCGATATCGGCAAGGTGCTTGCCGACAGAATAATGCTCATCAGCAGCCTGCTCGCCGAGTTCAAGCATATCGGCAAGTACGGCTATGGAGTAACCTTTTGATATGCTTTTTAACACATCAAGAGAAACTTTGGTCGCTTCGGGACTTGCGTTATAGCTGTCATCAATCAGGGTGTAGCCGTCGGGCTGATATATCTGCTGGCGCATGGGGGCATTTTTGTAGGTGGAAAGCCCCTGTTGCAGCTGTTCATCATCAAGTCCCAGTGCATCCCCCACAGCAATCGCTGCAAGGGCATTGGCAACGCTGTGGACACCGAGAGCGGGAATCGTAAAGCGGCGCTGTTTTTCGCCTGTAACGCATACGAATTTTGTATGGAAGCCTTCCGACTCAATATTGGCGGCATAGTAGTCACAGCCATCTGTCAGTCCGAAGGTAACAGTCCTGAACGGCTGCTTGTGATGGAGCGTTGAAAGCAGTTTGTCGTCACCATTAAGGAACAGAATCCCGTTTTTGTCGAAATGCTTGGTGATTTTCAGCTTTTCGGACATAATATTTTCCTGTGTTTTGAGATTTTCGATATGAGCCTTGCCTATATTTGTCATAACGGCAATATCGGGCATTGCAATATCGCAGAGCTTGTCCATTTCACCGAATTCGCTCATGCCCATTTCTATCACGGCAGCGTCGTTTTCATCGGAAATATCGAATATGGTTGCCGGAAGTCCGATCTGACTGTTTTTGTTGCCGCTTGTTTTCATGACATTCAGTTTGCCTGAAAGTGCGGCAGCGATCATTTCCTTTGTGCTTGTTTTTCCGACACTTCCTGTCACGCCGACCAGTTTGAGGTCAAACTGTTGTCTGTACCATGCGGATAGTGTCTGAAGAGCCTTAAGATTATTGTCTGTTTTGATATACGGCTTTTCGGCGCCTTCGGGAGCTTCATATTCCGTGAAGGCGGCGGCGCCTTTTTCCAGACATTGCTCTATGAATTGATGAGCGTCAACTCTTTCTCCCTTGATCGGAACAAAAAGTGAGCCTTTGACAACCGAACGGCTGTCGTATTGTATATTGGTAATGATCGTTTGGGGATCTCCGCAAAGCAGCGTTCCGCCAACGATAGCTGTTATTTCTGCAGCGGTGATAGCTTTCATGTCGTTCCCTCATTTTTAAGAATTTCCGCAATGACCTCACGTTCGTCATAGTGAGTTTTTTTGCCGTTTTTGTCCTGATAATCCTCATGTCCTTTTCCGGCGAGAACAATGATATCTCCGTCCTGTGCATTCTGGATGCAGTAGCGGATGGCTTCTGTCCTGTCGGGAATCGTGACATATTTTCCGTCCGTCTTATCAATGCCGACCTTTATATCCGCTATGATATCGTTCACATCCTCAAAACGGGAATTATCCTCCGTCACAACCGAAAGATCGGAAAGTCTGCCTGAGATTTCACCCATTTCAAAGCGCCTGTCACGGGGGCGGTTTCCTCCTGCTCCGAAAAGGGTGATAAGGCGTTTAGGGTGGTATTCCCGGAGAGTTGTAAGAATATTCTCCATGCTGACCGCATTATGTGCATAGTCGATCAGGAGCGTATAATTGCCGGGAACTTTGACAGCTTCCACTCTGCCCTTTACCTTTACTTCGTTAAGACCGTCATAGATGTTCTGCTGGGTAATATTGAAATGTCTGCATACCGCTGCGGCTGCCAAAGCATTATGAACCGTAAACATACCGGGGATGTCCACATCAACAGGCATATCAAGCGCTCCGCTGAGCGTGAAATGAACGCCGAGATATCCCGGTTTGGATATGAGCTTTGTATCGGAAGCCCGGAGTTGAGCTGTTTCATTGCAGCCGAAGGTTTCTATCTGGCAGGTGTGTTTCTCGATCATTTTGTCAGCTGTCGGGTCGTCTGTATTAATAATGCCTGTGGTGCATTGACGGAAGAGCTTGGATTTACATTCAAGATAGTCCTCCATTGTCGGATGCTCCGCACCGCCGATATGGTCATGCGAAAAGTTGGTAAAGATGCCGTAATCGAAAATAAATCCGTCTGTTCTGTGCCATTTTATGCCGAGAGAAGAAGCCTCCATCACGCAGCATTTGCAGCCGTTGTCTATCATTTGCCTTAAGGCTCTTTGTATCTCGTATGATTCGGGGGTGGTGTTGGCAGTTTTGATGAGCTTGTCGCCGATGATGATTCCGAGAGTTCCGATAATGCCCGTTTTAATGCCGCCCTTTTCCAGAATGGAGTGGATCATGGAAGCGGTGGTGGTTTTGCCTTTTGTGCCTGTGATTCCGATAGTGGTAAGCGTATCAGCAGGATTTCCGAAATATTCGGCAGACATAAAGGCAAGCGCTTTTCTTGTATCGTCAACCTTTATGACAGCAGCACCGCTGACAGGGATATCTCTGCTCACGATCACGGCGGCAGCGCCCTTATCGGCAGCCTCCTGTGCGAATTGGTGGCTGTCGGTGTTGGAACCGATAAGGCAGACGAATACGCAGTCTTTGACGACCTTTCTGGAATCATATATCACATCGGAGATACGGATATCCGTTCTGCCCGAAACGACAGTATAGTTCAGTCTGGTAAGCAGTTTTTCAAGTGTCATATAACTACTCCTTTCACCGGATACGGTGATTTATTTGGCAATATCATTCCAATGGCAGTAATACTCCGGCTCAGAAGGAATCCTTATCATAAAGATAACGGAAGAAATCGGCATAGTCTGTGCGCTTGTCGGCGGTGAACTGAATAGCGTCACGAGGATGCTGATTGAGTCTGCCGGTGAGAAGATAGGGAATGTCATATCCCCAGACAACGCCTTCGGCTTTGAGCTTGTTGATATGCTCTTCAATAAATTTGAGTATCGGAGTGATGTTGTATTTCGGATTTTTAAGGAAGCCGAGAAGAAGCTCTGTCGGACAGTTTCCGGCACCTCGTCCCATGCTGCTGACCGTTGAATCAAGATAGCTGACACCCATTGTCAGGGTTTCGATCGTGTTTGCAAAAGCAAGCTGCTGGTTATTATGAGCGTGTATGCCGATATTTTTTCCGTATTTCTCTCCGCATTCCAGATATTTGGAAGCGAGTCTCCTCATCTGTTCGGGATAGAGCGAGCCGTAGCTGTCAACAATATAAATGGTGTCAACACAGCTTTTTCCGATCAGTTCAAGGGCATCGTCCAGATCGCTGTCATTTGACTTTGAAATAGCCATGATATTCAAGGATGTTTCATAACCCTTGTTGTGGCAGTAGTCAACAATTTCCAAAGCGGCAGGAATCGTATTGATATAGGTTGCCACTCTGATCAGATCAACAGGGCTGTCAGCCTTGTCCTTGATGTCACGTCTGAAATCAGTTCTGCCGACATCCGCCATGACAGAAATTTTGAGGTCTGTATCGTTATCGCCGACAACGGCTCTGATATCCTCATCGGTTGCAAATTTCCATTTTCCGAATTTGCTTTCGTCAAACATATCCTTTGAAGCTCTGTAACCGAATTCCATATAATCTATTCCGGCAGTTATGTTTGTCTGATAGAGATCACGGACAAATTCATCGGTAAATCTGAAATCGTTAACAAGACCGCCGTCTCTTATTGTGCAGTCAACCACCTTTATATCGGGTCTGAATGATACAAGCTCGCCTTTTTTTTGCATGGTTTTTACCTCCGTTGCTTTTCATTAGCAATATATACATAATTTATATGCGACAACACTATGTCACGATAACAATTATAACTCAAATTTCTTTAAAATACAATAGCCATGGGATTTTTTTCAGGATAAACGTGTGAATATTTTATACTTATTGCTTAGTTGGATTGCATTGACAAAAGTAAAGTGGTATTATATAATTTAAATATATTTAATGAAATGATTGGGAGGAAATTGATATGAGTTCTGAAAAAAAGATTTTACTCAGAAAAATTGGTGCTGTTTCGCTTGCGGCAGCTATGCTTGTCGGTACAGGCGCTGCGGCAGAGATTGGTACATGGATAGGCACTAATATTTCTGTTAGTGCGGCAACCACGAAAGAAACATCCTCAGACAGTTTTGAATATAAAGTCAATGACAACGGTAATATCACCATCACAAAATTCAAGGGCAGCGAAACAAAAGTTGTTATACCAAGCAAAATTGATGGAAAACCCGTCACATGTATAGACAGTTGGTCATTCTCCGGCTTCACAAGCCTGACAAGTGTAACAATCCCTGATAGCGTGACAAAGATAAATAGCAGCGCATTTTACCATTGTACAGGTCTGACAAGTGTAACGATCCCTGACAGCGTGACAACAATAGGTGAAAGTGCATTTTCCGAATGCACAAGCCTGACAAGTGTAAAAATCCCTGACAGCATAACAAAGATAAACAGATGTACATTTTGTGGCTGCACAAGTCTGAAAAGTGTAACGATCGGTAACGGTGTGACAGACATAATTACTGCTGCATTTGAAAAATGCACAAGTCTGAAAAATGTAACAATTGGTAACAGCGTGACAAGGATAGGTGATTGGGTGTTTGAATACTGCACAAGCCTGAAAACTATCACGATTCCTGACAGCGTTACACAGATATCCTATATGGCATTCAGGGAGTGCCCCAATCTGACGAGTATCAATGTCAGCGCAAATAATCAAAAATATTTATCTGAGGATGGTGTTTTGTTTGATAAGGATAAAACGAATATTCTCATGTATCCGGCAGGTAAGAAGGGTTCCTATACCATTCCGGATACCGTGACGCATGTATCGGGGTATTCCTTCATAGATTGTACAGGACTTACCGGAGTAACGATTCCCGACAGCGTCATATATATATTTGCCGGTGCATTTTCCGGTTGTACGAGTCTGAAGAGTGTAACGATCCCTGACAGTGTGAAACATATATATGATAGTGTATTTTTTGGCTGCACAAGTCTGACGAGTATCAAGGTCAGCAAAAATAATGAATCCTATTTATCGAAAGACGGTGTTTTGTTTAATAAAGCGATGACAACTCTTGTTGCCTATCCGGCAGGTAAGAAGGGTTCATACAATATACCGAACAGCGTGACAGAGATTGAAGAATCTGCATTTGGCAATTGTACAAGTCTGACAAGTGTCACAATTCCCAATGGTGTGACAAAGTTAAATTATGGGGTATTTTACGGCTGCACGAGCCTGACGAATGTTACGATTCCTGATAGTGTGACGGAAATAGATTGGAGAGTATTTTCCGGCTGCACAAGCCTGACAAGTGTCATTATTCCTGAAAGCGTAACAGAGATAGGTCATGGTGCGATAGGCTATTATTTTCATGAATCCGGATATGATGCCCACATTTCGGGTGTTACCATTTATGGTAAAAAAGGTACAGAAGCTGAAAGATATGCTAATGATAATGAGGTTAAGTTTGTAGATATTGAAAAATTCATTTGGAA
Source organism: Clostridia bacterium (assembly GCA_017475765.1). Classification (GTDB taxonomy): domain Bacteria; phylum Bacillota; class Clostridia; order Oscillospirales; family Acutalibacteraceae; genus UBA1213. The sequence goes on from JAFVEY010000020.1 coordinate 28,921, forward strand.
TAATACGACTGTCAGCCAGACGAACTTCCAGGTCGGAGAAGCTGTCACCGTCAAGGGCGCAGCCGCAGGCGGCAACGGCGATTACAGATATGAGTTCTATTACAAGAGAACGACATCGGACAA
>JAFVEY010000021.1 GCA_017475765.1 Clostridia bacterium
AAAACGCTCTTTGTTTACTTGTCAGCATATTATTTTCCTTTCCTCTTTACCGTATTGAATCATTTGTTCAGTTTTTTCTTCAGTACATCTCCAAACTCCCTGAGAGCCTTTCCACGGTGGCTCATTGCATCTTTCTGTGTATCGGTAAGCTCAGCAAATGTTTTGTTTCCCTCCACAAAAAAGATAGGATCGTAGCCAAAGCCGTTTGTACCCCTCGGAGCGTAGCCTATGGTGCCATCGCACTGACCGAAAGCATACAGCTTTTCTCCGCTCGGAAAGCAGCAGCACACAACACAGGAAAAATGCGCTGATCTGTCCTGAGTTCCCGATTTCATCAGATCGTCAAGCAGCCTGTTGATTTTCTCCTCATCCGTATCCGCATATCTTGCGGAATACACTCCGGGTCTGCCGCCGAGAGCATCAACACTCAGTCCTGAATCATCGGCTATTGCCGGCATTCCGGTTTTTCTGCAGGCAGCTTCCGCCTTAAGCTCGGCATTTTCCTTGAAGGTTTCTCCTGTTTCCTCAACATCATCAAGATCAATGTTAAGTTCGGCAGCCGTTTTAGCCTGTATACCGAGGGGCTTTAATATCCTTTCAAGCTCTTCGGCCTTTTTCTTATTATTTGAAGCTATTACAAAAATCATATAAACCTCTTCCCTTAATCTGTCAAAATAACTTTCTCTCTGTAAAATTCTCACCGGACAGATGACTATCCATATCACTCGCCGCCGTTTCCTTCTCTCCACTGCTTCAGCCAGTCATCATCCTCAGTTTCTGACTCCTGCGGTTCGGCATTCCAGTTGTATTTGGATTTTGCTTTTGACTTTCTTTCCTCCGAACGCTGTTTTTTCTCTTGTTCCAGCTTTTCTTTTTCAGCTGTCTCTGCTGCCAGCTTTTCTTCCTCTGTCTGCTGCGGCTGCTGTTTTTTCAGCTCCTCCTCGGCGGCTTTTTCCGCTTCGGCTTCTGCGTCGATCTGCGCCCAGATATCGGCTGTGGAAGGTCTGAGCGGATCTGCCTTGTCATCTTCCTCTTCGGCAGCTTCCGTATTTTCAACTGTTTCCGCTGCAATTTCCTCGGAAAGCTGCTCCTCGTCTGCAAACAGCGCTCTTGCAAATTCTTCGGGGTCAAACGGCTGGAGATCGTCTATCTGCTCGCCAACGCCGATAAATTTAACAGGAACATCAAGCTCTTCCTTGATAGCAAGGACAACTCCGCCCTTTGCCGTACCGTCCAGCTTTGTCAGAACAATACCTGTGATTCCTGCGGCATTTTTAAATTCCTTTGTCTGATTGACGGCATTCTGCCCCGTGGTTGCGTCAAGCACGAGAAGAACCTCTTTTGCTGCATCGGGAAGCTCTCTGTCGATAATTCTGTTGATTTTGGCAAGCTCATTCATCAGATTTTTCTTGTTATGAAGTCTGCCTGCGGTATCGGCTATGATAATATCGCTGCCCCTTGCCTTTGCCGATGAGATAGCGTCAAACACAACGGCGGCAGGGTCTGAACCCTCATTCTGCTTGATGATATCCGCACCGGAACGCTCCGCCCAGATCTGCAGCTGATCAATAGCAGCCGCACGGAAGGTATCGGCGGCAGCCAATGTTACCTTCTTTCCTTGACGGATGAATTTTGCGGCGAGTTTTCCGATAGTTGTTGTCTTTCCCACGCCGTTTACGCCGATAACAAGTATGACGGATGGTTTTGTGCTGATATCAAGCTCCTGTCCACCCTTAAGCATTTCGGTCACGACTTCTTCCAGAAGCCGGCGGATTTCCTGAGGATCTGTGATACCCTCGTTTTTCACCCTTTGTTTCAGCTCATTGCAGATTTTGTCTGCCGTATACATTCCGACATCGCCCATGACAAGAAGCTCTTCCAGCTCCTCAAAAAGCTCATCATCTATTTTGGTAAAGGATTTCAGAAGCTGGTCGATTCTTCCGAAAAGTGCGTCCCTGGTCTTTTTCAGACCCTCTTTGATTTTCTCAAAAAATCCCATACTGTCAATTTCCTCCTGTTCTGTCCTGATATCTATCAAAAGTTCAGGCCTTCATATTCAGCTTTTGTTCAATTTCGGTTGCTTTCAGCTCCAGCAGCTTTGAAATACCCCTGTCCTGCATGGTAACACCGTAGAGAACGTCTGCCTCCTCCATTGTACCACGCCGGTGCGTAATACAGATAAACTGTGTTCTGTCGTTCATTCTCCGCAGGTATTCCGCAAAACGGTAGACATTCACATCATCAAGCGCCGCCTCTATCTCGTCCATCACACAGAACGGCGCCGGGCTTACCTTCATGATTGCAAAATACAGCGCAATGGCAACAAGCGCCTTTTCTCCTCCCGAAAGCAGCTCAATATGCGATACGATCTTTCCGGGCGGCTCAACAGATATTTCAATGCCTGTTGTCAGTACGTTTTCGGGGTCAGACAGTGCAAGAGCAGCCTTTCCTCCGCCGAAAAGCTCGACAAAGGTTTCCGAAAAGTTTTTGTTGATAAGGTTAAAGCGGTCGATAAAGATTTCTCTCATCTGCTTTGTCAGATCGTTGATCAGGTGCAGCAGCTCCGCCTTTGATTTTTCAACATCGCCGAGCTGAACGCTCATAAATTCGTAACGCTCGCTGACCTCTTTATATTCCTCGATTGCCGAAACATTGACTGTTCCGAGAGCTTTGATCTTTTGCTTAAGCTCGGACAGCCTTCTCTGCGCTTTGCCGACATCCTCTATCTCTGCGGCATGATTTTCGGCTTCACGCTTTGTCAGCTCGTATTCCTCCCACAGCTTCGATATGATCTCGTCATAGCTCTTTTGGAGGTTGATTCTTCTCTCTTCAAGCCTTGCAAGCTCTCCGCTGATTCTTTCCTTTTCAGCGGTCTTTTCACGCTCGGCTGTTCTCAGCTCGCCTGTTTTCTTTTCAAGCGCAAGCCTTTCGGAATTGAGTCTGCCGATATCCTCTCTCAGCCTTCCTGCTTCCTCTGCCAGAGCCTGTGCAGAGCTTTCAAGCTCCTCGGTTTCCCTGACAATTTCTTCGTTCTTTTTCCCGATCTGCGCAATTTCATCTTTGCCGAGTCTGATTTTTTCATCTGCTCCGATGCGTCTTTGCTTTGCACTTTCGATCTCTGACTCTGCGGCGGCTATGTCCTTTTCTGTGGTAAGGATTTTCAGCTTTATCTCCTGAAGCTGCTCGCTGAGTGCTTCTCTTTTTCGTACAAGCTCATCTTTTGAGCCTGTCAGTTCTCTTGCCTTTTCCTCGTTTTCGGAAATCTGTTTGCGGAAGCCGTCCATTCTGCTTCTTGCTGCCTCCATAGCCGCCGTAAGCTCGCTGAGTTTCTGAACGGAGGAAGACCTTTCCGCCTGTATTTCTGCAAGAGATTTTTTGGTACTTTCGAGCTCTGTCATACGGCTTCTGATTTCTGCATCAAGTTTGATTTTGTCGCCCTGAACGGTTGTCAGCTCGTCAAGAGAAGCCTTGAGCAGCTGCTGCAGCTCCGACAGCTTCTGCTGCTCAAATTTCAGCTTTTCGGCAAGCTCCTTTGATTTTGCGGCAGCTTCGGCGGCTTCAGCTCTCAGCTTTTCAATTTCCGTTGTTCTGCCAAGAAGACCCGTATTTTTTGAAAGCGAACCGCCTGTCAGAGAACCTCCCGCATTGACAACCTGACCATCAAGCGTAACGACCCTGAAACGGTAGGAGTATTTTTTGGCGATCTCAACCGCTCTGTCGAGGTTTTCGGCAACGACAATTCTGCCTAAAAGATTGAGAAGGATCCCACGATAGCTGTCATCACATGAACAAAGCTCAGCGGCAATTCCGACAAATCCCTGACATTTTTCAAGTCCCTGTTCGTTCAGTTCTCTTCCCTTAATCGTTGACATCGGAAGGAACGTAGCACGTCCTCCATCATGCTGTTTCAGGTAGGCGATTGCTCTTTTTGCATCGGCATCGTTTGCCGTTACGATATTCTGCATGGCAGCTCCCAAAGCGATTTCAATCGCCGTACTGTATCGGGAAGGTGTTTTGATAACTCTGGAAACAGGGCCATGTATACCGCTGAGAGTGCCTTTTTTCGCTTCTCGCATGATGATCTTGACGCTGTGTGCAAAGCCTTCGAGATTTTTTTCAAGATCCTCCAGCATTCTTGCCTTGCCCGAAAGCTGCTGGGCGGAAAGATTCATTTTGTCAGCCTGAGCCTTGATTTCTGCGCAGATATCTTCCTGCGCAGAAATACTTTCCTCGGTTTTCTTTCTCTGAGCGGTAACTGCATTGATATTGTCTATGCAGTCGCTGCTCATGACTTTGTATTCATCAATAATATTGTCAAGAGTGTCTATCTGTGAACGTCTTGCCTTGATGGTATTTTCAATGACATCCATTCTTTCGGTAAGTTCGTCGATAGACGAGGACGAGGTCATATATTCGATTTTTGCATCGCTTGCCTTTCCCGTCAGTTCTGCCAGAGAAGCATTGATTTCAGCGAGCTTATCTGCCGATGCGCTTTCTCCCGAACGCAGCTTCAGAAGCTCATCTGTCAGCCTCTGCTGTTCTCCGTTCTGATCTGTGAGCGTTCCTGTCAGCGTTTGAACGATTTTTTTCTTTTCCTCGATTTCTCCCGAAAGCTCCTGTCCCGACTGAGCGAAGGCTTCGATATCTCCCCTGATTCTTTCGGCAGTTTCATCATTATGCTTGATATCGCTCCTGAGCACAGCCGATCGTGAGCGTTTTTCCGAAGCCTGCTCTTCCTTCTCGGAAATACTTCTTCTGATCTCATCTATTTTGGAGGAATATTCATTCTGTTTGGTATAATTCCCCTCTGTTTCCTTTTGTATATTTTCAAGTGCGCTGACAGTATCATTATATTGTGAATTAGCGACAGAGAGCTTATCTTCCTGTTCACGGACGGATGCGGCGGATTTTTCGAGTGTCCTCAGCCACAAAGCAATTTCAAGTCCTCTTTTTTCTTCCGCATACTGTATATAGGCTTTTGCCTTTTCGGACTGAACACGCAGCGGCTCAACTCTTCCCTCCAGTTCCGTCATAATATCTCTCAGCCGAACGAGATTTTCTTCTGTTTTGTCAAGCCGTCTTTCAGCTTCTGCTTTTTTATAGCGGAAACGGGAGATACCCGCAGCCTCCTCAAAAATTTCTCTTCTGTCCTCGCCCTTTGTTGCAACGATAGAATCAATTTTGCCCTGACCGATCATTGAATAGCCGTCACGACCCAGACCCGTATCCATAAACAGCTCATGGATATCCTGCAAACGAACAGCCGTATTATTGATAAGGTATTCGCTGTTTCCCGAACGGTAATATCTTCTTGTTATCGCAACCTCATCGCCGTCAAACTTAAGTGTCCTGTCTGCATTGTCAAAAGAAAGCGTTACCTGTGCATAGCCTGTTTTCTTTCTCTGCTGCGTTCCGTTAAAAATAACGTCCTCCATCTTCGAGCATCTCAGCGCCTTTGCCGACTGTTCACCCAGCACCCATCTGATCGCATCGCTTATATTACTTTTTCCGCTTCCGTTAGGGCCGACTACTGCCGTTATTCCCTCCGTAAAACACAACTTTGTCTTATCAGGAAATGTCTTGAATCCCTGAACCTCCAACGCCTTCAAACGCACTGTACTGATCACCCTTCTTAATTATTGTTAAGGGCGCTGCCCCCGTCCCCCAAGGGCGCTGCCCTTGACCCGCTGGGGCGCTGCCCCTGTCCCTGCAAGCCTTTGGAAAAGGCTTGAGCGAAACTTTTGTGTGCTGTCGCTGATGTGGGAAAGTTTATCCGATTAATTTTAAATGTAAAATACGGACAGCTGTCAGCTTATCCTTACCTCATATTTATCCAAAGCCTCATCCTGCCTGATGACAGCCTCAACACCGAGCCTTGCAAGAGCCTGCAGATTGCTCCTTTTCTGCCCGATAAATCTTGAAACAGATCGGGGATGAATGTAAAATTCAACTCTGCCGTTTCCGATATTTTTTTCTTTCAGCAGGTCAAGCGTATTTTCAAAAATGATCCTGCTTTCGCAAAGCTCCCTGAGCGCCGGGTGAAATACACCCGCAGCCATATTTCCCCTCAGACTCTCGCTGTCGTGAAGTCCAAGACGTATCACGCTGATCTCCCTTTCCTCAAAATACCTGAGAAGAAAAGCACACAGCACAACGGCTGATTCCAATGTATGCGGCTTATATTCTCCGCTCTGATAAAGCTCAAAAAGCTGTGTGCCTTTCATCACCACTGTCGGATAAATACGCACAGTTTCAGGCTTCAGCGCCGCCAAAGCCTCGGCGGTTCTGATGTCGGTTTGGTCATTGCTGCCATAAAGTCCTGTCATCATCTGCAGACCGAGAGAAAAGCCGTAAGATTTGATTAGCTCAGAGGATTTTCTGACATCTTCGGAGGTATGTCCCCTCTGATTCATATTCAGAACTCTGTCATCCATGCTTTGCGCACCAAGCTCAACGGAGGTCACTCCGCTGTTTTTCAGTATATCAAGGATCTCCTCGTCGATGGCGTCGGGCCGGGTCGAAAGCCTGATCCCGTAAAATTCGCCGCTCCTGACATAAGGAGAAGCCGCATCAAGAAGCTCCTTCATATACTCCCTGTCTATCGCCGTAAAACTGCCGCCGAAAAAAGCAATTTCTGCATTTTGTGTTTTTTCGCCAAGGCTTTTCCTTGCAATTTCAACCGCTTTTATCACATCTTCACCATGCGGCTGAAAGCTCTGCCCCGTTATCTCTTTCTGATTACAGAAGGAACATTGGTGCGGACACCCGTTATGCGGTACAAATATGGCGATGTTGGAATGTTTTGAACTGGTCATATTCATTTTAAATATATCTCATTAAGAAATTCTGTTCCGGCTTTTGTACGGAATATTTTTCTGCTCACCGTTTCTATCGCCTTTGTCGATAGATTGTCCTCATAGGCATTGACAAGGAAATCGGCTTCAACCAAAATCTGATAATCAATTCCGTCAATATGATCGTATGTATGGTGATGAGCGATCAGATACACCACTCTTTCGGTCAGCCGATCATCTGCACCCAAAGAAGCAAGCATTTCCTCTGCCGGCTTCACTCCCTCGATCTCCTGATATTTTCCTGCCGAGCTTTTGTATTTTTCCTCCGCCGGTCTGATTCCTATATCGTGCATGGCGGCAGCGACTTCAAGTATTTCCTGAGTTTCTGCGTCAAGCTCTTCACGCTCTCCAATCGTTTTTGCAAAAGAATATACCTTCATAAAATGGGCAACTCTTTTCGGATCGCCGCTGTAATATTCAACCATTGCCGATATGACTTTTGTTATCAACATTGATACGCACCTCTGTGACCACAATTACAAAACTGTTATTTCATCCTGTTTTCTTTCATTATGCTGTACTCAATACCCCATCAGCTTGAGGGCTTCACGGGCGGCCTGCTGTTCAGCTTCCTTTTTGCTTCTGCCGCCGCCCTTGCCGATGACGTTATTATTCAGATGCACCTCGACAAAGAAGTGCTTGTCATGGTCGGGACCTTCTTCTCCGACAAGAACATATTCCAGATGCTCTTCGGGGTTTTTCTGTATGATCTCCTGAAGAGTTGTTTTGTAATCCTTGAATGCCCTCGGCTTCGGGTTTTTGATTTCAGGCTCCACAAAGTGCAGAATAAATTTTCTTGCTTCCTCCATTCCTCCATCAAGATAGATGGAAGCGATGATCGCTTCAAACGCATCAGCAAGAATAGACGGACGTTCATGACCCCTGAGATTTCTTTCCCCCCTCGAAAGTCTCAGATATTCCCCCACTCCCAATGCCGCCGAAAAACGGCAAAGGCTTTTTTCGCACACAAGCGCCGCTCTCAGCTTTGAAAGCTCTCCTTCGGGCAGCTTCGGACAATTTCGGTAGATATAATCTGACACAACAATACTGAGAACCGCATCTCCCAGAAATTCCAGTCTTTCATTGCTTTTAGCCGTACCCTTTGATTCATTTGCATAAGACGAATGAGTAAGGGCATTTACAAGATACGATATGTTTTTATATTGATAACCTATACGCTTTTCAAGCTCTTTCATTAAAATGTTTCTCCTTGTTTCCGACAGACGGATTATTTTTTGGTTCTCTTTCATTAAGTCAGCGGCTTCAGTTTATTTTCAATAATATCAATTGCTCCTGAAGCGGCAAATTCCGCCGCAACCCTGACAGCGGCAGAAACCGCAACGGCATTAGCGCTGCCGTGTGTTTTCAGCACAGGCTTTCTCACACCCATAACAACCGCTCCGCCATATCGGTTGTAGTCAAAATATTGCTTAAGCTCATATAATTCTTTTTTGATCAGACCTGCTGCCAGTTTGGTTTTCAGATTTTTAAAGAACACGCCCTTCACCTTTCCGAAAAGCTCTCTTGCAGCTCCCTCATACATTTTTGCAATGATATTGCCCGTAAAGCCGTCAGCAACGACAACATCGGCTTTTCCTGCCGGGATATCCCTTGCTTCGATATTGCCTGTGAAGTTGATGCCACTCTCTTTCAACAGTCTGAATGCCTCATGCTGCAGCGGTCCGCCCTTGTGATCCTCTGTGCCGACATTAGCAAGGGCAACTCTCGGATTGGCAATTCCCATTATACTCTCCATATAGACCGAACCCATAATACCGAACTGTCTGAGCATTTCGGCACGGACTTCAACATTGGCTCCTCCGTCGATCAGCATGAACGGTCCCTCCGAGGTCGGCATGATCGGGGCAAATGCAGGGCGCTTGATTCCCTTTATGCGCTTTACAAGCATTGTCGCACCCAGAATAAGAGCGCCGCTATTGCCGGCACTCACAAAAGCATCAGCTTCTCCCTCTGCTGCAAAGCGCAGACCTGCCGCCATGGAGCTGTCCTTTTTCTCTTTCAGAACCACTCCGGGGTCGTCCTCCATAACAATTTCACCGTCTGCATTATAAAGCTCAAATTCTGATATATCCAAGCCGTTTTCTTTTGCGCATTGATTGATTTTATTGATATCTCCGACCATAGCGACTTCAACATCAGGGTTTTCCTCTTTTGAAAGTATGCAGCCCTTGATAATCTCAAGCGGCGCATTATCTCCGCCGAAAGCGTCAACCATTACCTTCATATATTCACTCTCCTATTATACCTCATGCTTCAGAATCCCGTCCAGAAGTTTCAGCGACCTTTCGGCATACGCTGCGGCACGTTGTTTTTTATCTCTTATATGTGTTTCAAGCGGCGGCAGAATTCCAAGATTAGCGCCCATCGGCTGAAAATCCTTTGTCTGTGCGCCCGAAACATAATCGGCAAGCGCACCGATCATGGTTTCCCTCGGAAGCAGGAACGGCTTTTTGCCGAGAAGCCTTGCCGCCGCATTGATTCCTGCCATCATTCCCGATGAAGCCGACTCCATATAACCCTCCACGCCCGTCATCTGACCGGCAAAGAACACATCAGGATTTGCTCTGAACGAATAATCAGCCGAAAGCAGCTTCGGTGAATCTAGGAATGTATTTCTGTGCATAACGCCGTACCTCACAAATTCCGCATTCCTGAGCGCCGGGATCATTCCGAACACTCTTTTCTGTTCGGGAAATTTCAGATTAGTTTGGAAACCCACGAGATTATACATGGTCTTGTCCTGATTTTCTGTCCGGAGCTGCAGAACCGCCCACGGTCTGTGTCCTGTTTTCGGGTCACGCAGACCGACAGGCTTCATTGGTCCGAACCGCAAAGTATCAATCCCTCTCTGTGCCAGTATTTCCACAGGCATACAGCCTTCATAAACCTTCGGATTCATCACATCAACATCATGTCGAGGCGCTCTTTCCGCAGAAACAAGTGCCGCATGAAAAGCCTCATACTCTTCCTTGTTGATTGGGCAGTTGATATAGGCATCATCTCCGCCCTTGTCATAGCGTGAAGCTGTAAAAGCGCTGTTCATATCAATACTTTCTGCTGTCACGATAGGCGCAGCAGCGTCAAAAAAGTGAAGAGAACCGCCGCAAAGGGCGATTATTTTTTCTGCAAGAATGTCGCTTGTCAGCGGACCTGTTGCAACAACGGTAACAGCGTCCTCCGGAAGCTCCGTCACCTCCTGCTCCATCACCTCAATCAGCGGATGTGAACGTATTTTTTTCGTTACAAGGGAAGAAAACCTGTCCCTGTCAACTGCCAGAGCGCCTCCTGCCGGAACAGCGCATTGATCGGCAGCCTCCATCAGCAGCGAACCGATGCGGCGCATTTCCTCTTTAAGCAGTCCTGCCGCACTTTCGACTCTTGCCGCTTTCAGCGAATTGGAACAGATAAGTTCGCAGAAATGATCGCTGCTGTGCGCCGGCGTTTTCTTTTTTGGCTTCATTTCAAACAGTCTGACTCCGATTCCCCTTTGCGCTGCCTGCCATGCTGCTTCACAGCCGGCAAGTCCTGCTCCGAGAACATTGATATACATTACCCCACCACCAAATTCATCATCCGTAAAAATATATTCTTATCTATTGTAACATATATTACCGATGATATCAACAAAAAATAAAAAATCCCGCCGTGAAAGCGAGATAAAAAAGCGTATAGTGAAAGCAGCCGGATACTGTTCACTATACGCTGACCGTTACTTCTTTCCGTACATCTGATCCCATTGCTGACGTGCATTCTCAAGATAAAGCTGGTTTTCGGGAGTGTAGCCGACTCTTGCATTCGGACTGCATGAAGCTGCAGCACGGATGACATTCATGATCGTTTCTTTTCTCCTGCCGTAAACATTGACAGAAAAATTGCCCCTTGCACAAGCAAAAACAATCACCTTTCCGGTCGGGATCATATTGGTGCTTTGCTTATAGAGATAGATCATAAGAACCTCGTTGAGAGGATTGACAGAAAAAACATCCTTTTTGGCGGCGATCATTCTGTCAGACATAATAATAAAGCCGTCGTCATATTTTATCCCGGCATAAAGCTCATCCGCCATTTTGAGGATATACGGGTTGATCTTGAATATCCCATGTTTTTCGGGATGTCTGATCAGCCGTATGCCCCAGAAAAGCAGCAAACCTCCGATGACAGCTGCAATCAGACAGCAAATACCTCCGACTTCATATCCGCTTTCTGCAAAAAAGACAATCGCAAGGATCAGCGTAGGCAGAAAAAGGATACTGCCAAATATCATAAAGATCAGACTCTCTTTTCTTATTGCTTTTAACACCATGTCATGTCCCATATAATCACCCGATATTTACATCATTATTTTTCTGCTTATCGCTCTTATTTACTCTTCGTCCTCCACGAAATCTTTTTCAAAACCGCATCCCTCGGCCGTGCAGAACAGCTTCGGCTTTTTGCCTTTTTTCTTGAAAAGGACACCGCCGCACTGCGGGCATTTTTCCGCTGTTGGCTCATACCAAGAGACAAAATCACATTCCGGATAATTGGAGCAGCCGAAGAATTGTCTGCCCTTTTTGGTATTTTTCACGATCACATCACCGCTGCACTTAGGACAGGGAACGCCGATTTTATTGACAACCTTTACGATATTCTTACAGTCGGGATAGCCGGAGCAGGCAATGAATCTGCCGTATCTGCCGAACTTGACCACCATCGGCTTTCCGCATTTATCGCATACGAGATCCGTCTTATCCTCTTCAAGCTCGATCTTGACGCCTTTCATCTCTTCTTTTGCTTTTTTGAGCGTCTTGTCAAAATCTCCGTAAAAGTCTGTGAGGAGCTGCACCCATTCGTATGTTCCCTCCTCGACTGTATCAAGATTCTGCTCCATCTGAGCCGTAAATCTGACATTGACGATTTTCGGGAAGCGCTCCTCCATGAGCTTTGTCGTTACCTCTCCGAGCTCAGTCGGGATCAGCGTTTTGCTTTCTCTTTTGACATATCCTCTTGTCGTAATGGTGGTGATCGTTGCAGCATAAGTGGAAGGTCTGCCGATGCCGTACTCCTCCAGCGCCTTGATCAGACTTGCTTCCGTATATCTTGCAGGCGGCTGTGTAAAATGCTGATTCGGCACAATTTCCTTTACCTTGAGCGGCATTCCAGCTTCCAGCGGCGGAAGCTCGGATTCCTTTTCATCGTCCGCCGTGTCCTTGCTTTCAACATAAAGCACCGTATAGCCGTCAAAATCAACTCTGTATCCTGAAGCCTTGAAGATATAATCTCTGACCGCAATATCCGCCTGAGTGGTTTTCTGAACACATTCAGCCATCTGGCAGGCGATAAATCTTTCCCATATCAGCTTATACAGCTTATACTGGTCAGCGCTAAGACTGGATTTTACCTTTGACGGCTCCAAATCGATCGTTGTGGGTCGGATCGCCTCGTGACCGTCCTGAGCGTTGGATCTTGATTTAAAATGGCGGTGTTCCTTCGGGAGATATTTTTCTCCCCATTTGTTTCTGATAAATTCCTCAGCAGCATCAAGCGCATCCTCCGAAATTCTGAGGGAGTCGGTTCTCATGTAGGTAATCAGACCGACAGCACCCATTCCGTCAATATCAACGCCCTCATAAAGCTCCTGAGCAACCTTCATGGTTCTTTTGGACTGGAAGCCGAGTTTTCTTGATGCTTCCTGCTGAAGGGTAGAGGTGATAAACGGCGGTGCCGGTTTTCTGCGGCGTGTGCCATGCTTTACCTTTTCGACAACGGCAGGCTGATCCTTGATTTCGTCCAAAATTTTCTGTGCCTGCTCCTGATTTGATATTTTTATTTTTTCATCTCTGTTTCCATAAAAAGCCGCCGAAAAAGCCTTTCTGCTGCCCTTGGGGATAAACTTTGCGTCAATGCTCCAATATTCCTCCGGCTTGAAGGCTCTTATCTGTCTTTCCCTGTCAACGATGATCTTCACGGCAACAGACTGCACTCTTCCTGCCGAAAGACCCTTCCTTATCTTCTGAGAAAGAAAAGGACTCAGCTTGTAGCCGACAAGTCTGTCGAGTATTCTTCTTGCCTGCTGGGCGTTGACAAGATCAATGTCGATCTGTCTGGGTGCGCTCATACCGGTGCTCACACCCGTTTTGGTAATTTCGTTGAATGTCACACGATTTGAGTCCGAAAGCTCCAGTCCCAGCAGATAAGCCAGATGCCACGATATTGCTTCTCCTTCACGGTCGGGGTCGGTTGCAAGATATACATATTCGCTTTTTTCTGCCAGCTTCACCAGATCGTCCGCCAGCTTTTCCTTACCCTTGATCAGCTCATATTTTGGCGCAAATTTTTTCTTTATATCCACACTCAGACGGTTAGGGTTAAGATCCCTGATATGTCCCATAGAGGCAACCACCTCATAACCGGGTCCGAGATATTTTTTAATTGTTTTAGCCTTTGCGGGAGACTCAACAATAACAAGCTTTGACATTACTTCCCCTCCGAATCACATTATAGCCTGACATATCTGCTTCCGGGCAGAACCTCCGCCAGTCCTTTTATCTGAAGCTCAGTCAGTGCAGCAAGCACAGCGCCTATACTCAATCCTGTGCGCAGCTTGATCGTATTGACATTGATAGGTGTATCTGAAATTGTATCATACACCGAAGAAGCATTTTCTGTCAACTGTTCTAACAAAATTTTCTTTTCTTTTACTGCATTTTCACTCTTTTTATCTGTTTTTTGTGCCGGATATATGTCATTTTCCCCAAATCCCGAACCTGCCGCTCCGCTTTCCTTTTTCTGATCAGACGCTGTCTGCGGTTCTATGACGGGTTCGGAAACTCTTCTTCGGTTCTTTTTCATTGATTTGCCCGCATAATCCGCAACACCGTCAAAGGTTTCAGGGAATATATCGGTCATCTCAATCTGAAGCTCCTGTTCATATTCCCATCCGAGCAGTCTGTAAATTCTTCTGAGCCGGAGAACATCGGTATACTCCTGTGTATACATATATTTTCTTTCAACAGGCTCTTCTATCTCGTCCAGAACAAAGCCGAACCTTTTCTGAATCACTTCCCCGATTCTTGCCGGAAGGCTCATCTTTTCATACTGCGGCTGTTTTCTCAGCGCCATTGCCTCCTGCATGATTCCCATCCTTGATTCAGGATCGTCAGGATCAAGCAGGAAGTGTACCTGCCTATTTTCTTCCGTTTTCGGAGCAGGCTCTTCGGCTGTCTTTTCTTCCGATTTCATGGTGATCTCGGTCTTTGCCGTGGAAATTTTCTTGTTCCCCTTCTTCTGTGCCTTTTCAGCAGCTGCCGCATAGGCTCTGTTATAGGCTTCTATATCCGGCTCGCTGTCAAGCTCCTCCTCATAATCATCATCGGCTCCGTAAAACAAATTCATATCAAAGGATCTGCACGCCTTGTCGATCTCCGAATTGAGGATATATCCTGTCGGTGGTCTGAATGCTCTTTTGCCGTCCTCCCATGATCTCGGAATATTCTCGAATTTCCCGGTAATTTCAAGCTTCATCTCCTCATTGATCTGCGGATTCTGCTTTTCGGGCGGCGTAGGCTTCAGAAGTTCGCTTTGCCGCCAATGAAGAATATCCCTGTATGTAAGTGCAGCCGAACAGCCGAATTTCAGAAGCGTATTGGAGCCTGAAAATCTTTCGTTATCGGAAGGTCCCGGAACGGCAAAGAGCTTTCTGTATTGTGCAATAGAACATTTAGCCGCAATCAGAGCACCGCTGCCGATACCTGCCTGAACAACGATATTGCAGTCCGAAAGACCCGTTATGATCCTGTTGCGCATCGGAAAGTTATATACTTCCGGCTTTACTCCCGGAGGATATTCCGTAACGACAGCACCGTTAACAGTAATTCCGTTCATAATAAAATCCAGTTCTCTTGATGAGATGCGGTCTATTCCGCCTGCAACAACGCAGATCGTGACACCGCCCGCATCAACCGTTCCTTTGTGGGCGCACATATCAATGCCATTTGCTCCTCCGCTGACGATCACACTATTATTTTTGGCAAGGTCATAAGCAAAATTATACGCCAGCGACTTTGACCCGTCTGACGGATAGCGTGTTCCCACGATTCCGGCATGAAGTTTTTTTTCAGGCGGCAATTTTCCTTTTACATAAATCACTATCGGCGGAGATGATATCGCCGCCAATCTTTTCGGATAATCTGCACCGTTCAGATGATATGCAGTAATCCCTGAATTTTCGCAATTTCTGACAGCCCTTTCACAGTGGTCGGTTGCTTTGCTGCACAGCTTTCTCAGCTCGGTTTCTGAAAAAAATCCTGCAAGGCGCAAATCATATTCCTTTGCCTCATACATTTTCTTTGCGTCACCGTAAAGCTCCAGCGCCGGCTTCAGCTTTCTGCTGTTGACTCCCAGACAGCCCTGAAGCCATATCCAATATATCAGATCATTTTCCATTTTTTCATCCTGTCACTTTCATCATTTCATAGAGAAGGATAGCAGCAGCGGCAGCAGCATTGAGCGATTCCGCTCTGCCAAGCATCGGGATCATTACCCTGGAGGAGCATACGTCTATCGTTTCCTCTCTCAGACCGTTTCCTTCATTTCCTATAAGCATTATACCGCCTTTTGTAAAATCGGTCAATTGAATATTGTCAGCATTCCTCGGTGTTGAAGCAAATGTGGGAATTCCCTTGCCGGTAAGCTCTTTGATATAAGCGGTGAAATTCTCTGCAATCAGAAACGGCAGTCTGAAAACTGCCCCCATGCTGCCCCGGACGACCTTCGGAGAAAAGATATCGCAGCAGTCGGACGAAAGAATGACACCGTCTGCGCCGACAGCTTCGGCTGTTCTCAGGATGGTTCCGAGGTTAGACGGGTCCTGTATATTCTCGAGAGCTGCATACTTTTTCCCTTTTTCGATATCCGTCAGAGCAGTACCGAGCCTTGTATCTATTATGCACATAAAGCCCTGCGGAGAACCTGTATCGGAAATTTTATTGTATACAGCCTTTCCCAGTTCATAGCTTCTGTCGGCTGCCGCACAAAGTTTCCGATAATCATCGGGATTTTTTTCTGCTGCTTCGGCAGTATAAAAAAATTCAGTAATATGTGCTCCGCTGTCGGCAGCATCTCTGCAAAGCCGCACGCCCTCAGCAACGAATCTTTCTTTTTTACGTCTTTCCTTGGATCCGGCGATCAGCTTTGCTGCTTCTTTTATCATTTCATTGTCTTTGCTTGTTATCATATTTACCCTCGCTGAAATATTTCTGAGCGCCCTCTTTTATAAAAAGCGCAGTTTCTGATATAGATCTGCCGTCCTCGTCAATAATAATATCGGCATATTTTTCATACAGCGGAACTCTTTCTTCATACAGATCCCGAAGCGTCTGTCCCTCTCTGATGGAAACACCTCTTTTTGCAAGATTACCCAGCCGATTTTCTATTTCGCTGTACGGCAGTCTTATATATATGATAATGCCGATTTCCTTAAGGTGCTTCATTGCCTCCTGTCCGTATATCACGCTGCCGCCGGTTGCAATAACGGTTCTGTCAGCTTCTATCGAAGCATTCACCCTGTTTTCGATTTTATTGAAGCCTTCCAGTCCGTCCTGCTCTATGATATCACAGAGAAGTCTGCCCTCCTTTTCCTGAATCAGCAGATCGCTGTCAAGGAATCTGTAACCGAGCGACTTGGCAAGAACCACGCCGACTGTACTTTTGCCGCATCCCGGCATACCAATTAAAACGATATTTTTCATATTTTCATTTCCTCTCAGTTGAATAACCTTTTATAACATTATATCACCCTTTATTGTCACAGGCAAGGGTTTGAAAAAGTGAAAGACAGAAAGCGGAGAGAAATTCATCAATCTGAAAATCAGATATTGAAAACAGCAAAAGATATGATACAATAAACTATACAGAATGGTTCTGAAACAATTCAGGCAAAACACAAGTGTTATTTATAATTCAAAGGGTCAATACCTTACATTTATGAAGGAGGATTAAATTATGTGCAAACTTTTTGACGATTGGACAGATGTAATCAAAAAATACTGTGAACAAAATGATTTGAGTTTTGAAGCGGTTAAAAAAATGTCACAATAATATAAAACAACTGTTGTTTTATATTATTGTGACCCTCAAAAAGGGGAAAGAGGTCTTATTAATGGTATACCTTCTCCGATGGTTTTATTGATTAAGAAAGAGAAAGATGGAAGTCTGACTTTTGAACAATCCGAGTACACACAAAAGTATTTGGGAAAAATCTCCTGACTGCCGCCGCTCCTTTACAGGAGCGGCCTTTGATATACTACTCAGTCCGAATTTTCACTATATTCAACAGCAGTTACTGGCTGCTAATATTATTGACACTTTGAGGACAGATATAGTATAATCAGGATAGATCGGCGAAACCCGTCGAAAATTTTAAAAGGCATACGGGAGGGTCAATATGGATGTAAAACAGTATAAATGCCCCAATTGTGACGGCGAACTTAAGTTTGAACCGGATAAACAGATGTTCTGCTGCGAATTCTGCCGGAGTGAATTTACAGCAGAACAGGTCAATCAGATGCTGAGTCAAAAGCGTGAAAAGGCTGCTGATGAGCAAAGACAGACTCAGCAGAAACAGGCTCCTGAAAAAACCGCCGAAGAAAAAAGAGAAGCACAGCAAAGAGCAGAATTTGAAGAAAATACAAGACTTTATTCCTGTCCGAGCTGCGGAGCAGAAATTGTTTCCGATATGAATACTGCGGCTGCTTTCTGCTATTACTGCCACAACCCCGTTATCCTCAAAGGCAGAGTGGAGGGTATGTACCGCCCGTCAAAGGTGCTTCCGTTTGCCTTCGGAAGAGATAAGGCTGTCGAATATTTCAATGAGTGGGCAAAAAAGAAAAAGTTTATCCCAAGCGATCTGGTATCGTCAAAGCAGATAGAAAAAATGACAGGTCTTTATGTACCCTTCTGGGTAGCCGATGCGCTGACTCATACAAATATGAACGCTATCGGTGAAACTGTGAAGCATTGGACAAGCGGCAATTACAGATATACCCAGACAAAGGAGTTTCAGGTCATCAGAGAAATCAATGTGGAATATAACGGCGTTCCTGCCGACGGCTCCAGAAAAATCGAGGACGCTCTCATGGAGGCAATCGAACCGTTTGACTACACAAAGCTCAAGGATTTTGATATGGCATATCTGAGCGGTTTTTTTGCCGATAAGTTTGATGTGAACAAGGAAGAGGTTTATCCGAGAATACATCAGAGAATGTTTGAAAACAACAGCTCTGCTGTCATATCTTCCTGCGGTTACAGCCGACTGAAAAATAAATCCTTCTCCAACGATGTCATGAAGCTCCGCTGGAGCTATATGCTCCTCCCCGTCTGGTTTATGACCTTCCACTACAAAGGCAAGGTCTGGGAGTATGCCATCAACGGACAGACAGGAAAAATATCCGGCGAGCTGCCCATAGACAACAAAAAGCTGAGAAGGCACTCTTTACTTCTCACGGCAATTATTACGGCTGTTGTTCTGGCGGCAGGCTATCTGATAGGAGGGCTGCTGTTATGATAAAAAGACTTATCGCTGCTTTGGCGGCAGCGGCAGTATCGGTTTCCTGCATATACGTTCCGGTCTTTGCTGCAAAGACTGTCTATACAGACAATGAATATTCCTATTATGACGATTATGAGGATGATTCCGATGACGATGAGATCTCGGAAAGCTATAATAGTCACAGCAGCGATCATCATTCTTCCGAATCATCGGCTACGTATAGTGACGATGACGTTGCCGAGCCGAAACATGATTTCAGTTATTCCGCTATCGACACCGATTCTGCTCTTTATGACAGCAATTATTACTATAATGAAAATGCCTATTTCAAAGACGAAGCCTGCATTTTCGGGGAGAATGCCGACAATTCCGAGATTCATCAGCTCATACAAAACACCGCCAACGAGATCGGTATGAATGTCGGGATCTTTATCGGAGGACTGTACCGGAATGACAAACAGACGGAAACCTTTGCCGCCATATCAAACGAGACCCTGTTCGGAACGGACTGGGACACCAACTCCATTTTTCTTTATCTTGATTTTGAGGGACACAAGCCTTCCTACGACTATATAGATACCTACCATGATGCAAAGCTGTATTATACTGACTCTACATCGGGCATTGTAAACAGAATAGATGATATCATAGAAGATATGTATGTCTATCTTCCGTCATCAGGCAGCACGATTTACAGATCAAAGGTCACAAGTGCCATTAATGCCTTTCTTAATGATCTCAAAAAATACAAAAAACGGGGCTATGTTCTTGAATCCTGCTACTATAACGAAGAAAAGGGCTGTTACAGATATAACTTCTTCGGAAACATCATCGAAACCCCTTTCCGCCCCTACAAATTTGCGGTCGTATTCCTGGTGATCGGACTTTTCCTGGGAATCATCATTGCTCTCCTGAGAGCCAAAAGTGTACGCAGGACGTATAAGTTCCGTGAAACCGTTCTGGCTTCTGCCTATACTTCCCAGCAGCGTATCCAGTTTGTCAATGCACAGGATATCTTCCTCCATGAACACACCAGCCGGGTACGTATCGAAAGCAGCAGCGGCGGCGGCGGTCATGGCGGCGGCGGTTTCAGCGGCGGAGGAAGCCACGGAGGAGGCGGCGGTCACCGTTAATCGTGCCGAAAGCAAAATATAACCAACTGCCGCTGCCCACCGGGGCAGGCAAAATGCTTTGAGCATTCGGAGTACATCATTAGGTCTTTGAAGATGTACTTTCGGATGCTTATTTTTTCGGGAGGTAAATTATGAGCAAAACAAAAAATATTTTCACATACTTTACAAAAGCGGAGACCGCTCTGTGGCTTGGCTCCGTACTGCTGATAGTGATTTCATTTATCATTTTTGACGGCATCAATTATCTGACGCTCGCCGCTTCACTGATTGGCGTGACATCGCTTATTTTCTGTGCAAAGGGTAATCCCTTCGGACAGCTTCTGATGATTTTTTTCGGTATCATATACGGTATCATTTCCTACCGCTTTGCTTATTACGGAGAAATGATCACCTATCTCGGAATGACAGGACCGATGGCTGTTTTTTCCCTCATATCCTGGCTGAAAAATCCATACGGCGGAAACCGCTCCGAAGTAAAGGTAAACCGTCTCAGGGGGGCGGAGATTATTTTCATGCTGATTCTCACCGCCGCCGTCACCGTCATATTTTATTTCATTCTTGATTTTTTCGGCACGGCTAACCTTATACCGAGTACGCTTTCCGTCACGACCAGCTTTATAGCCGTCTATCTCACCTTCAGAAGAAGTGCCTTTTTTCCTCTTGCTTATGCTGCCAACGATGTTATTCTGATCGTTTTATGGAGCATGGCTTCCTTTGAAAGCATCACCTACATTTCCGTCCTGATCTGCTTCATCGTCTTCCTCATCAACGATATCTACGGATTCATCAGCTGGTCAAAAAGGAAGATATCCCAATCACGAGAAATTCCTCCGCCGTCATCATAACGCTGCATAGCTTTCAGAATTTCAGAAAATATTGTCTGAACTCCGAAAATACATCCGGCATATAATGTTATAAACAGATTATCTGATTATTTGTTTTTGTATGAATGACGCTGTTGTTTTTTCATGGGAGGAAATATATGCTTAATATAAACAGCTTCGGTATCATCGGGGGTGACAAACGCCAGCTTTTTTGCGCAAGATCCGCTGCCGATGACGGATTCGGAGTTTTTCTCGCCGGGTTCGGAAAATGCGAAAATACCTTGGGACTGAAAAACACAGATATCAAAACGGCTGTGGAAAATGCAGATGCTCTGATATTTCCCCTGCCCATTTCAAAGGACGGTGAAACTGTCAACGCTCCCTTTGCAGACAAACCCATCCTTTTCGGTGAGCTGAAAGAAAGAATCAAAAAAGATCAGCCCGTTTTCTGCGGAATGAACGGAAAACTCGGAAGTGATGCTCTTTCCGGACTAAAGACCTTCTGTTACAGCAGCAGAGAAGAATTTGCAGCCGCTAATGCTGTTCCGACGGCAGAGGGTGCCATTGAAATTGCCATGCACGAATATGCCGGCACTCTCAGCGGCTCTGACGTTCTGATCATCGGCTACGGAAAGATCGGAAGGGTACTTTCGATGATGCTCAGAGGAATTGGCGCAAGGGTCTCGGTAAGTGCAAGACAGCTCAAGGATCTTGAATTGATAAAAGCGGCGGGAATGAATGCGGAGCATACCGCACGAATAAGGGGCAGATATGATATTATATTCAATACCGTACCTGCATTGATACTGGATTCACGGACGCTTGCAAAATGTGCCTCGGATGCACTCGTGATTGACCTGGCTTCTCTTCCGGGAGGTGCCGATGACAAAGCGGCAGAAAGAATGTCGATAAAAGTAATCCATGCACTTTCCCTTCCCGGAAAGGCTGCTCCCAAAACGGCAGGAATCATTATAAAAAACGCTGTTTATAACATAATCGAGGAGGAAGATCTATGAACGGCATAACCGTAGGCTTTGCAATGTGCGGTTCATTCTGTACGCTGTCAAAAGCATTCGGACAAATGGAAAGGCTGTTGGAACTGGGGTATAATATTCTGCCCATCATGTCACAAAACACATGGTCAACCGATACAAGATTCGGAAAAGCAGAGGATTTTATCAAGAAAGCAGAAAGTCTGACAGGAAGGAAAGTCATCCACACGATTGATGCTGCCGAGCCGATTGGTCCGAAGGGCATGACAGACATTATGCTTGTCGCCCCCTGCACAGGCAATACCGCCGCAAAGCTTGCAGCAGCCGTAACCGATACCGCCGTCACAATGGCGGTTAAATCGCATTTAAGGCAGTCGAAACCCGTTCTGATTGCTGTTGCGACAAATGATGCCCTCGGCGCATCAGCTCAGAATATCGGACGGCTGATGAACACAAGGCATATTTATTTCGTTCCGTTTTCTCAGGATGACCCCGAAAAAAAGCCTAATTCCCTTGTGGCTCATTTTGATCTTATTCCGTCCGCCGTTGCAGCTGCCCTTTCGGGTCATCAGCTGCAGCCTGTTCTTGCCGGATATCATTATTAATACAAAGATGAAAAGGCTGCGAAGCATTCCCCTGTCGGGTGTACTTCGCAGCCTTGATGCTATGTTATTCTTTATGTCATGATTCAACCTTATAGATTTTTCCTTCCTCAACCTCAAGTCCCGGTTTATTAGCGGACGGATACTGATACTTTCCGTCATTAAAAATAATCAGCGGATTATTGATGTCACCCGGAACAACATAGCTGTATGTGCCGTCGCTGTTTTTGGTCATCGGAAGTCCCGGCCAGCTAGCGTTCTCACGACGTTCGTCACCATAAACATAGGCATTCAGATCGTCTCCCCAATCGTCAGGCTTTTCAAATTTGACAGTAATACCTGCCGAAGCGGATTCCTTTGACGATTCCGAACCAGATGATGCTTTGCTTGCTGCTGCCGATGTCTGAGCCTTGCCGTCTGAAGAGGTTTCTCCCGATGAGCCGCCCTGACCGCCCAATACGAAAATTGCCACAAGAATAATAGCAACAATCAGTATTGCAACGATTACAATCGGAATAATCAGGTTTTTACCGTTTTTCGGTGCCTGAACAACATTGACCTTTGTTCCCCTGACTTCCTTACCGTCAAATTTCATCGGAGAAGCCGCAACATCCTGAGCCGAATAGTCAACCTGCGTCTTCTGCTGTGACAATGATTTATCCTGTTCAATTCTTTTCTTAAGATCGCTTGCATAAGAGTCGATATCTATGCCGCTCTGTTTTCCCTGAGCCGAACCTGCGAAATCCTGCGGATTGGCAGACCACTGTTTTTTCTGCGGTGCTGGCTGCTGCTGTACGGGCTGCTGAACCGGAGACTGTGCCGGCGCTGCGCTCTGCTGCTGTGCAAAATCCTGCGGATTGGCAGACCATTGTTTTTTCTGCGGTGCTGGCTGCTGTACGGGCTGCTGAACCGGAGACTGTGCCGGCGCTGCGCTCTGCTGCTGTGCAAAATCCTGCGGATTGGCAGACCATTGTTTTTTCTGCGGTGC
>JAFVEY010000022.1 GCA_017475765.1 Clostridia bacterium
AATACCTTCCCGACAAACGGAGCGCACAGCGGACACGGACAGGCACGTTTATTCAGAATGACGGTCGGCACTTCCCATTCCTCCCGCATACTTCCCTCGCCCTGAAGGTAAGCTCTCTTTCCTGCTGTCCGGATCGCCATAATCCGGTTCAACCATAACGGTAAGACCTTCATAATATCCGATCTGTTCAAATCCAATCAATCTCCATGACCTCCTGTTGCAACATAAGAGTCCGCATCTATTTATTAGATACGGACTCCCATTTCATTTCTTATGCGATCGACCAATTCTGACCTTCGGTTTGGAGCTTTACCATTTGTGCAAAAACACCATTCTTTTCCATCAGCTCTGCCGGAGAACCCTGCTCCGCCACACCACCGTCAGAAAGTACAACAATCTTGTTCGCACCTGCAACGGTACGCATACGATGAGCAATCACCATGACAGTTTTATTTTTGATCAGACGGGACAATGCACTCTGCACTTTTGTTTCATTCTCCACATCAAGAGAGGCTGTTGCTTCATCAAGCAGAATGATCGGTGCGTCTTTCAAGAATGCTCTTGCGATAGAAATACGCTGACGCTCACCGCCAGAAAGCTCGCTGCCATTCTCTCCGATCACGGTATCATAACCGTCCGGAAGTTCTTGTATGAAATCATCGCAGTTTGCCAGTTTCGCTGCTGCCAGCACTTCCTCGTCTGTCGCATCTTTTTTGCCGACACGGATATTTTCCATCACCGTATTATTAAACAATGTCACGTCTTGAAACACAATAGAAAATGCTGAAAGCAATGTTTCCGGATCAACTGTTTTCACATCTACGCCGCCAACTGTAACCTTGCCCTTGTCTGTATCCCAGAAACGAGCAGCCAGTCTTGATACGGTCGTCTTACCGCCGCCGGAAGGTCCGACAAGTGCCGTTACCTCGCCCTGCTTTGCTGTAAAGGATACATCGGAAAGCACACTCTTTTCATCCTCGTAAGAGAAACCTGCATGGTCAAAGGTAATATCATATCCGTTCGGTTCAAAGCTCGTTGAACCATCCTGTGCCTTGGTATTGTTGATCTGATTCATTCTATCAACATTAATTTGCAGGGCATTGACTGCCGCAAGATTAATTAGTGTACCGCTCATCGGCTCATACAACCTTGACGCTACCAAAAGAAAACAGAAAAACTGCATGAGTGTCAGTCCGCCATTGATCAGAAGCATACTTCCCACCAATGCCACCGTACCGATTCCGAACTTCAATAACATCTGTGCGGAAACAACAAAGACCGCTATGCCGAGTTCGCTGCCGAGTGCCGTTTTTTCCACAAGGTCTATTTTTGTTTCCAGTCCTGTCAGGTATTCTTCCTCTGCATTATTGCTCTTTAAATCACGGGAGGTTTCTATAAACTCCTGTACCCCATCATTCAGGTCAATTTTAGCTTCTGCCTGTTTGCGTGAGAAATGATTCTGTACCTTTTTCGAGGTCAGCACGATCACAAGGGCGATCGGGATCGGCCATACTGCCGCAATCGCCATCTGCCAATGGAAAAAGAACAGTCCGATACAGATAATAAGAGTGGAAATGATACTTCCGTAATACTGCGGAATCATATGAGAACCTGCGTGTTCCATCACTTCCACATCGGACATGATAGTAGCGGTCAGGTCGGCAAGATCTCTCTTCGCAAAAAACGAAAGAGGCAGCTTTCTGAGCTTTTCGGCAAGAGAAATTCTTCTTTCCGCCGATTCCTTATATGTCGCCTTGTATGCCAAATTATACTGCCAAATCGATGTCAGTACCAGAAGCACTAAGCAAATTGCAATTCCACCAATATAAAATCCTGTTCTTGATGACAGGTCAACACCGTCAATATAATCGCCTGTAAACAGATACAGTAATGTCACAGGAAACATTAATGCAAGATTTTGTGCCACTACTGCTGCGATACCAAGAATCATATCCTTTGCGCCCTGACCGGACAGAGCAAATTTTTGTTTCAGTCTGTTTTTCATACTGCGTCACCTACTTTCCAGCTTATTGCACTCTGATATTCCTTCCACATGGAGCTGTAAAGTCCGCCCTTTGCAATAAGCTCTTCATGCTTTCCTGCTTCACTCACTTCACCGTGATCGAGTACATAAATCTTATCCGCATTTCGTATGGTAGAAAGCCTGTGTGCGATCATAATGACCGTACTGTGCTTTGTCAACTCTGTAAACGCTTTCTGAACCAGCACTTCATTCTCAGGGTCGGCAAATGCCGTTGCTTCATCCAAAATAACAACAGGCGCTTTTTTCAGCATCGCCCTTGCAATGGCAATACGCTGCTGTTCACCGCCGGAAAGATACGTTCCCTCCGAGCCAAGCACGGTATTGATTCCTTGCGGCAGTCTCTTAATGATATCCTCGCATTGAGCCGCCTTCAGAGCAGCGGAAATTTCTTCGTCTGTCGCATCAGGTTTTGCAATTCTGAGATTATCGGCAATTGAGCGTTTCAGAAGCTTGCTGTCCTGAAATACATAGGAAACTGTATTCATTAGTTCATCCTTACCGATGTCTTTCACATCCACACCGCCGATTCTGACACTTCCTTCCTGCGCATCAAAGAAACGTGATATCAACCCTGCGACAGTTGTCTTACCGCTGCCGGAGGGTCCGACCAATGCAACGATCTGATCTTTGTCAGCGGAAATCGTCAGATTCTTCACCGCCGGTTTTGCATCGTCCGAATACCGGTAAGTCACACCGGAAAGCTCCACAGCCGCACCTGACAGCTCTTTCTGATTCTTTGCTTCGGAAAGCGGCTCTATCTCAAGGATAGAATTGATTCTTGCCACCGCATCATTGATTTTCATACCGTTTTCTGACATAAACATAACTCTGTTCATCGTAGTAACAATCACCGGCGTGAAGATCACATAAAACAGAAAATTCACCAAAATATCCTGTGTCGCATTGCCGCCTGCTGTCAGAAATAGTGTCAGCCCGATCAGGAAAGCAAAGGCAGAATTGATGAACATCGTAAACAGAATCATGGAGCTTCTGCACTCAAAGGTGTATTTCAAACAGAAGTCACCATAATCGTCAATCGATTTTTTGAACCGATGGAACGAAAATACCGTCTGACCGAAGGTCTTGACCACAGGAATTCCACGAACATATTCCACCGCCTCGTTGCTCATGTTCTCCAGGGCATTCTGATACTGCTTCATATCCTCCTGCATAGAAGGTCCTGCCATACGGAACATCATGGCAAATGCCATGATCACCGGAACAAGGCAGGCAAGCCCGAAACGCCAGTCATAAATAAACAGCAAAATCACCATAGAAATCGGTGTGACGATTGCCTGTGCCATATCGGGCAGATTATGTGCCAGCATGGTTTCTGTTGAGGCAGTTGCTTCTGTTACAATTCTCCTTACCTTGCCCGAACCCATTTCATCGGCAAATCCGATTGGCAGTTTTGCAATGTGCCTGAGCAAATCCTTTTTCATATTTCCTGCGACACGAAATGCCGAAACATGAGCACACATCAGCGCCGCAAAATACAGCAGCATGGAAATCAGCGCAAAGATCACCGCCATCCAGCCGTTATGTACAATTCCTGTTGCTTTTGAAAAGTCCGGGCTGACCTCGATTACCTCCTTGATGATCTTCCATAAGTACACAAATGGCATCAGCGCCAATACCCCTGTCATAGCAGACATCACTAGCGACAGATAAGTAAGTGCCTTATGCCCTCCTGCATATCCCATCAGCACCGAAAATGCCGATGGTTTCTTTTTCTTTTTTTCCATAAAGTGAAAGCTCCTTTCAGTTAGATATAGCTAACTCGATGTTGATTTTTAAGGGGACTCTACATCCCCTACTGTAAAAAATTACGTTTCACATTCCCATCAATGCCCGCCAGCCAGCCGTATAAAAGGCATGAAGCTGTCTGACACATTTCAATGCTTTTTCTTTCGGAACATCATGGATCACCAGTTCAAACATTCCTGCAAACATACCGCTGGTAATACTATGAGCCAAAGTAGGTTCCACCTGCATTCCCATAGGATATCCAAGATCCTCCATATGTTTCTCAAACTCATGTGTGCTGTCAATCTCACGTATTGTCAATTCATGCAGCAGATCTTCATACTTTGTCCCGGCGGAAGAACCGATCAACAGCTTGAACTCCGTCAGATGCTGATACATATATTCCACCATTGCCGCCATACATTTTCCGCCGATATCTCCCATATGTGTTTTCTGTTCCTCTTTGGACATTTCCCAAAATGAATCTAGTGCCTCATCATACATCTGAAGAATATGATTGTAATGCTCCCCGACAATCGCATCATAAAGTTCCTCTTTGCTTTTATAGTACCAATAGAAAGAACCTGTCGTCACACCGGCATCCTTGACAATACTGCGCAAAGAAGCGTTACGGAATCCTTTATCCAAAAATTCCGCAATGGCAATTTCATGGATCCGATCCCTTGTTGCTTTTTCATCCTTGCTCACCTGTTCACCTCCATAACATTGTTATAGCATTATTATATAACAGCGTTATGGAAATGTCAAGAGAAATATCAAAATTGATTACCTTGCTTTCTGAAAAGCCAAATCGCTTTGCAATATCCTTTACAGAATCTGCATACCAATACCGACAAAGAAAGACTCGTTGTTCGATTGGTTTCAATTTGGAAATAAAGTCATCAATTAAGTCATTCAACATTTTCTTTTCAGTTTCTTTTATCGGATCACTGCTTCCCGAAACACATTCGGATAATTCCTCTAAAACCTCTGTCATTTCTCCTCCGCCACGCTTTTCAGCATTGTACTTTCTCCATCGGTCAACGGAAATCCTTCTTGTTATTTTTCCAAGAAAGGTTTTAAGCACATTCGGCTTATGTGGCGGCATACTGTTCCACGCTGACAGATAAGTGTCATTAACACTTTCTTTTGAGTCCTCTTCATTATGTAGAATACCGTAAGCAATAGAATAGCAATAGGAACCGTACTTTTCAGTTGTTATTGTAATAGCTTGCTCATCTCTGTTCCAATACATTTCTACGATCTGCAGATCATTCATATCAGAATCCTCCTTTCAGAAGTCCTTCTATATAACTACTCGTATTCTATCACAATTGGTTACACTTTTTTCTGAAACATCTTCAGTTTTTTCGCTATATTAATTACGCTGTAACATATAAATAAGAGGATAAAAAAATCCCTTCTGCCGTGAGTAATTCATAGCGGAAGGGATGTGTCTTTTTAAAAATGATGATATAGGTCATCGTTTTGAATAAAACAGGAACAAGTTCCTATTTTTTATTAATTATCTGTTTTCAAAACAATAAACCGGTTCATTTTTTAAAACATGAATTATTATTCATCAAAAAATTCAAAGGAACAGCCTTTTTGTACCCATTTTTGAAAATTTTGGATTTTCTGAGGCTGTATGATTCCAATAGAGCCTTGCTCCAATAACCCAAAACAATCAGCATCTTCTTTGGCTTCCATTACAAGTTCATAATCACCATTATCATTCCCAATACTAATCAATTCCGGGGCATACTCTGCAAATCCCAACACTTCATACATTTCGGCAATAGAATCCACATCATACAAAACACCCCTGTTAAACTCTGCACCGTTTGTCTGCAGTAGAAATAACTTGTACACTTTTGGAATTGAAATATGTAATTTTTTCTGTAAATCATCAATTTGTTTACTATTGGCAGGCGTATGAGTATTCTTCATTTTGTTTATAATCCTTCGTTGAACTATTTTATTAAATACATTTTAACAATAAAAAAAGAATAAAGAATAAATAATAATACAGATAAGTGACGCCCAAAGAGGGCAAGCGTAAGCGCAGACCAATTGGCTGGCGGAACTTATGCAACGCTAACGCCAAAGCACATTCATTATTATTTCTTCTTTATTCTTTATTATTTAAGCCCCTCTACTGACGTAGAGGGGCGTTTCTGGAGGCGACACCCAGACTCGAACTGGGGATCGGAGTTTTGCAGACTCGTGCCTTACCACTTGGCTATGTCGCCGAATAA
>JAFVEY010000023.1 GCA_017475765.1 Clostridia bacterium
TCATATTTCACAAAAGCATTGATATTCAATTCTTTACCATCAATAATGATTGTTTCAGTAATTGATATCGTTTTACTATTATCCGCTGCCTTCGTACCGAAAGGCACAACTGCAATAATGGCACCGAGAACTGATATACAAACTGCAACAGACAGAAACGCTTTTCCCTTTTTCTTTTTAACAAAAATAAAAATCAGTACAGCTGACACGCACAATAAAATTAACGACAATACAACTGAAAAAATATTGTTTCCCGTATTAGCAACTGAATTATCACTACTGCTTGCACTATTATCACTTACTTCACTAGTGACGCTGCTTTGGTCGATCTTACTGTCATCACTTGCCTGGGAATCGGCAACATATGTAACAACCAAATCCGTTTTGTCACCTGCATTTAATTTTTCTGCTTGTTTGGTTAAATCAGACCCCTTGTCAAGTTTGTAACCATCAGGAATAACGGTTTCCAAAGATACATTGGTAACTGCTTCTGTTCCCGTGTTCTCAACCGTCAATGTTGCCGTGATCGACTCATCTTTGTCATATTCTGCCTTGTCAGCAGCAAGTGTGACATTCAGTCCGTCCTGTGTAACAGTCGCAGCAAATGTCTGCACGCTTGCCATACTGAGCATTATTGCCGAGCTTATCGCTGCAGCAGCAAGCCTTTTCATCATTTTCATACAAGAACCTCCGTAAAATTATTTTATAGAATATAAAAATCTATAATCTCATCTTTATTATATAACAACTTATAATTGTTGTCAATAACAACCTAATTTATTTTTATTTGACACCCTAAAGATGTTATCATTTACTTATAGGCGGTGATTCTATGGTTAAAAACTTAAGATTGTTAAGAACAAAAAATAATATCAGTCAACAGCAATTAGCTGAAATAATCGGTGTAACCCAGCAATCTATCAATAAGTATGAAAACCATAAAATAGAACCCGATATTCAGACTCTGATAAAACTTGCTGAATATTTTAATACCTCTGTGGATTATCTGATCGGCCATACAGACATTGACCATGTGATCGAAACCGTAGTATCATACGATCTGAATAGGGAGGAAGCAATATTGATTGAATACTACCGCAGGTTGTCAAAAAAACAGAAACACGCTGTTTCAATTTTAGCTGAAAGCTACTTTGACTAAAACAACAAAAATGAACCGCCGCACCCATCGGATACGGCAGTTCATTTTTTTGTTTTATTCTGAAACCTTCAATATTCATTATATGACTAATCCTTGAACGGATTATACGGTCCGTCCTTGTGAAACGGATTATTCTTTCCGAACACGGCACTTTCATCAATATGTGCAAATACGGAAGGGGTAAAGGGATGGATTCCGCTGTGTCCTGTGCAGACATATTTGATGTTTCTGTCGGAAACTTCATTTTTCAACTTTTGCAGGGACTTCTTATTGGTTTCGGGGTCTTGGGTAAAGAAATCAAAAAAGGCATAACCGCCGTTTTCATTAATAGCAAGACAATCACCTGTTACCAGCATGATATCGTCAACAAGATAACAAGTATGCCCTACTGTGTGTCCCGGCGTCGGCAGGACTTCAACCCTGATATCGCCGATCTGAAAAATCCCTGCGGATTCTATCGGTATGTAATCCTCTTTGATCTGAACACAGTTATTGATCTTAAAGCCGTATTTAACAGTCCTGTGCATTTCCTTTGTCATATAGACTTTTTCCTTTGCACCCATATATACTCTTGCATTCGGAAAAATATTTCTTCCGATGATATCAATTCCTCCGGCATGGTCAGTATCAAGATGGGTCAGAAAAACATGATGAACTTTTGTCGGGTCAAGATGGATTTTTGCAAACTGCTCGTCAATATCCTTAAAATTCAGGTGTCCTGTATCAAAAGCAACCGTTACTCCGTTTTTGGTGTAAAACCATAAATTGACATCATATTCACGGATACAGCTGATCCCGTCATATAAAATTCCTGTTTCGGTCGGTTTACAGTACCTTTGTCCTGCCATTGTCTTTGGTTTCATTTTATCATCAAAAAAATACAGCAGCTTCATGTGATATCTCTCCCTGTTCTGTGATACTCAATAGTATAGCACATTTTCAAGAGAAATACTTTCATTTAGCTGCTGATTTTTCAAATGCGGAAATGGATATCCCGAACATTCTTTGCATGGCAGCCGACAAATGTGTCGAAGAATGAAATCCTCCTGTCACTGCCGCCTCAGTCAAAGACATTCCCGAACTATGGTAAACTGCCGCCTTTTTTATTTTTGCAAAGGCAAGGTATCGATGTAAAGATATACCCATATTTTCCGAAAACAAATGCGATAACCGACTTTGGGAAAGATAGGTTTTCCGGCAAAGCTGCTGCATAATATCCTGTGGTATGGCAGGAATTTCTTCAAGATATATCAAAACTGTCTGAACACGATCATCAATTTCTTTCGGCATTAATATATTTTCATTTCGGTAAATACATTGAAAAAATGCAAAGCTTAAATTTTTGGGTTGGGTATTGTAAAAAACATTGCGAATATCATCGCACAACTCTTTGTCCGCTATAATATAAGGTCTGCCCTGCAAATAATTTCTTTCAATGAATTGTCCCTCGGCCGTGGTGCTGTCAATCAAAGCAATCAGAATATCGCCGTTTTCGGAATTGACGGTATGCAGCACATCGGAATTGATAAAAATTCCTGTTGTAGTAATTTCCTCACCTTCCACCATACAGTTCAGCATTCTTGAACAGGAAACGGCAAAATGCGAGCATAAATGCCGATGTGGTTTTGGGGTCTGATAATCCGCAATCATCAATAAGTGACTGTATGTATAATCAAGAATTTGGCTGCTAATTGTATGTCACCTCCTATTGTTCAATAAATGCCGTCAGCTGCTTGCAAAACTCCTTCGGATGAAGTGTAAAATATTCCGCATGACCCATCCCTTTATTTTCAACAAACTGCGTATCGGGAAAAATCTGCCGAATATATGCGATATCGTTTTTTCTGAGTTTCTTTTCTTCCTCTCCGTACCAATACTGCACAGGACATTCCGGCTGAGGAACAGGACTCGGCATAGAATAATTATTGCAGGAATAAAATGCTCTCCATATTGTTTTTGAACTCATACTGCCAAGCACCTTTTTCACATACAACAAATCCTCCTCCGAATATTTTTCTTCATTAAACATTCCACGGAGAATTTTCAGGCTTGCGTGTTTGCCAATTTCCATGATAAACCAGTCTTTTGCGGCAATGAAATAGGTCAGCACCTTCGGCAGACAGTAAGGTGTCATTCCTGCATCTATGACAGCACAATCGGCTGTGATCTTCTGTTCTGCCAATATTCTTGTCACAACACCGCCGCCCATAGAGCATCCGTAAAGACACTTGATTTTATCATAACCGTTGCTTTTCAGCCACTGAGTAATTTCCTCTGCAATGTCCTCCACGCTGGTATAATCCATTTCAGGATGTTCCTCATCATGTCCGGGCATTGCCGGGATCACAAGATGATATTGCTTTTCCAATTTCGGAATCACATATTCAAAAACATCCCACCATACGCCAAGCGGATGGCACATCACAATAATATCTTTATGTTCCTTTCCGAACTCATGCATATTGATCATTGTTCGTTACTCTCCCATTTCTTACAGAACATTAAATTTTAATTCCTCAAATCAGCCCGTTAATCAGTTCCACGCTTTCATAATAGCTCCTTTTGCTTTCGGGAAATATCGGTATTGACGAGTAACAGTGCATCATTCCCGGCTGAATATGTATATGAAGTCTGTCGGCAGCACCATCTCTTTCAAAGGCTCTTTTATAGGCTTCTGCATTAGCCGCCAATATTTCCTCGGCATAGTACATATAAGTAGGCGGAGCATTATAAAAATCCTCATAGATGGGACAGATGGCGTGTTTCGGCACTACTTCTCCGTGTGCAGTCAGTTCTTCAACCATTTTCACTAATGAGATATCCATCACAGGGTCTTTACCAGTATAGCTTTCCATCAGCTCCCAATCCTCTTCAATATCGGGTACTCCGCCCGGAGAATGTGCAATAATCAGAGCCGGCATTGTTATCGGCAAGCCTTTTCGGTTGTTCCAGTTAATCAGTTCCATTGCAAATGTTCCACCAAACGAAACACCAACAAAGGCTGTTTTTGACACATCATATCGGCTCATCATCTCTTTGTATGCTTCATAAAGCACATCAATACTTTTGGTGATATTCACCTCAGATACAGACGGATATATCGGGAACCATACATCTGCTCCCGTATCATCCGCATATCTCCTTGCCATACCGAGATGAATTTTCCAGATGGAAGTAATTCCTCCGTATATAAACAATATCGCCTTGCCGGTGCTTGCCCTTTTTCTTGAACGAATGATAAGACAAGGATAATCCGCCGCTGTAGTGATGAGTTCATAATCTGCTTTTTTATCTTTCGGCATAACGAATTGATGCTTTTCGTTAAAACGATTACATTTTTCAAGCTCTTTTTCCACATCTATAACTTTCGGTTTTCTTTTGAATAATTTCAGAACCGTCATGGCTAACTTTCCCGATATACTCATTGTTTCAGCTCCTTAACATTTCTCTACCGCAAAATCAGTACCATGATCCCTGACAAAACCGCAGCGGCTGCCGGATAAATAATAAGTGTCATGATCCACTTCTTAATGTGAGCCTTTAGCGGAATATAGGGTCTTAAATCCTCTGTTCCGGGAATGATCCACGCTTTTGTGTGACCCACCCATATTACATCAATAACGATACGGTCAAACACTCCCATAATAAGCCATATGACAGCGATCTGCCAAAATCCGGAGAGGAATCCCCTTGCACCGTTGATTGCATAAACGCATACCAGCGGATATATCAGATAGAGCAGCATCCCCGTAGACTTAAACATGACCGCATTCTTCCTGATCCTGTCCTCTGTGATCAGTCCCAGCTCAACAGCCCTGTCCTGCACATCCTTTTCATACAGATGAACCAGTCCAACTGCTCCCTTTCGTATGCCAATTGCACAGAAAACATAAAGCAGTATGGCAAGAATACAACCCTCAATCAAAACATTCATGACAATATCTCCTAATAATTCTTTTTATTCCATGAAACATTTCATTTCCATGTTGCTGATAGTTAAATATATTTAACTATCAAATTAATAATATCACTTTAAGTCTTGCAAGTCAAGTTACAATAAGTACATTCTGCATGGTATACGGATAACCGCCGGAAAAATACCTGTTTGTATATTCATTTTATCAAACAATCCCACGACGGACAAAGACTTTTTGCCTTGTCCCAATGCGGCATTTTAAATTCCAGACATTGATTTCTCAGTTTCACAAAGCCTTCTTCCATAACAATCATTTCAGATACGGAATGCCGTATATGCGCACAGGCAACCAGATCGCCCAATGATGTTTTTGACATCAGGTACAGCAATAAAGTCATTCCTGTTTTCATCGATCCGCTTCTGAAAAATTGATCATCATTTTTCGGAACAATCGGTATACCCTGCCTGATCAAAAGATCATATCCCTCTCTGGCGGCATTCATAATCAGCTTTCTGTCGGCTTTGCTTGTATTTCTGAAATCCCCGCCAGCCGCATACGTAATATATGCAAGAGGTAATATAAAACATGGATGGCACTTTAAAAAAGCATCCATGTTATCATTCCAGTTCATTTTAAAACCTGTTCCCGAAAAAGCTTTTCTCTTTTTCTCTTTCACTTCGTTCGGTGCCTCACCGTGCAGTAAACCGATATCCATAGTACCTTTACCGAAATGTTCCGAAACAACATGGGTCTTTTTTCTTTCTCCTCCGCATACCACAAATCCGAATACTACCTGCTTTTTGTTGGGAGAATGTGACATAATATAGTTTTCGGTTTCTTCTGCGACCATATTATTGCCTACACAAATCACCGTATCTGTATTGGCTTCTGATAAAGGCTTCCATATCTTTCTCAGCTGATCGTCCTGCATTACAGCAAACACCATATCATATTTTTCCGTGCCTAAAGTATCTGTAATATGGGGATGATCTGTCGTTTTTCTTCTTTGCAGATGATGATATATCGTCAGTCCGTCTTGTTCCAACGTTGTTTTCCATTCATTCCGTGCAAGTAGTGTAACATCATTTCCTGCTTTACAAAGAAGATGTGCGATATAACAACCGATCACACCTGCACCATATACCAATATTTTCATACCAAATTCCTTTCTATTTCATCCTTTAATCTTTGAAATTCAGCGTCAATCATTTCTTCTGTCAAAGCTTTACTCATTGCCATAAAGCTAAGTCCCTGCAAAGTCAGATAAATATGATTACATACATTTTCCAATAATTTTCGGTCAATCAATTTGATAAGAATTCCTGATAATTTTTCATAGGTTTCCTGATATACGGAATACAATATTTCCTTTCTTTTTTCTGTCGAAAAACTGAAATAATACTCATACAAAATCCCGTTTAATGTTTCATCAAATTTCAAATAGTCCTGCTTTTCATGTTCAAAATATTGATCAACTGTCAAGCAACAGAACTCAAATATTCACAGCCCACAAAATTATCAATGCCATAGTATACAAAAATTGGATTAGCGCAAAATATTAATAGGCACTTACTATCTGTAGACAATATTATCAATTTATAGAATTTTAATATCTTTTCTACAAAATTTTCTTGCATAATCCGAAATAATAAGGTATAATAAAAATCAGTTAGATAAATCTAACTACAATGTCATTAATCAATAAGGAAACACTCAAGCCAGTCTTGATCTGGTAGGATTTCTTTCATTCTATGATTATATTAAGTATCTGTAAGGAAACCACAGCCCTTTTGATTGATGCAGACGGGCTGTAAAAATAAGGAGAAAAGAAAATGGGACTTTTTAAAAACTATGTAAGTCAAACAAGAAAACCGGAGGGATTCCTTGGTAAAATGATGATTAAAGGCATGAATTCCGGTCATGCCAAAATGGCAGATTGGGGACTTTCGCATTTTCCGGAAATAAATCCCCACGAAATTCTGGAAATCGGCTGCGGGGGCGGACGTAATGCCGGTGAGCTTTTGAAACGATATACAAAAGCGAAAGTAACAGCAATCGACTACTCGCCCTTATCTGTGGAACAGGCTAAAGAATACAATAAAACTGCTATTGAGTCGGGCAGATGTATTGTTCAGGAAGGCAATGTTTCCGCACTCACTTTAGAAACAGAAAACTATGATCTTGCTACTGCTTTTGAAACAATATATTTCTGGCCCGGTCTTAAAACGTGTTTTTCAGAGGTTGCAAAGGTATTAACACCGGGCGGATATTTTATGATTGTCAACGAATCAGACGGAACAGATGCTGCAAGTTTAAAATTTGAAAAAATAATTGATGGTATGAAAACTTATACAGCTGAGCAAATTATAAATGTTTTAAAAGAGGCAGGTTTTTCAGAAATAAAGTCATTTCATCATGAAAGCAAACCGTGGATAACGGTAATTGCCAAAAAGTAACAATGTATATGATGCTGCAGTGATCGGCGGTGATCAACTATCCCGGTATTGAAAAATCAGCGGTGAGGAGATTACCGGCAAAATGCAGATGCAAGCTAAAAGCACTTCCGTGTTGATTGCGGAAGTGCTTTTACTATTGTTGGTTTCAGATTTCTTTTTGCACTTTTTTCATAATCATATGTGCCAGCTTCAAATTCAAAACAACCAGCAAAACACCTGCAAGCCCGTATAGAATCATCATATAAACAGGATAGCTTAATATTCCTGCACTTTCATACAAAATAATGATTCCAATCGGCAAACAGATGATGGAAGTAATCAACGCAGGAATGTATTTTCTGATAACAAGTGATTCTATGATATGAATACAAAAATGC
This sequence comes from Clostridia bacterium, assembly GCA_017475765.1. Taxonomy (GTDB): domain Bacteria; phylum Bacillota; class Clostridia; order Oscillospirales; family Acutalibacteraceae; genus UBA1213. The sequence goes on from JAFVEY010000023.1 coordinate 7,910, forward strand.
AGAACACACCCCAAAAGTCCTCCGAACCATATCCCGTAAAAATTTGTCAGATAAGAAATGATACAGATGATGATGCAAACAATCAATTCCTCAAATACAGCCGCTGAAAAACCTTCTGTTGTTACACCGTCATACGATTTTATCATTTTAGAATATTTGTTTTGAAGGAACTGTCGGTTCTTGTTCAGCCACGGAATAAACCCGACAATCTCCTCCATATCATGGAATATAAAAATCAACGGAAATAACCATATATAAAAGTCCATAAAATCACTCCTGATTTTTTACATTATCGCCGTACATCATCAGCCAATCACCGCCACCAAAGCATAAACACCCCAACATTCCGCAAATCAGAGCCACTGTCATTTTATTGTTTTTCATATATATTACTACTCTCCTTCAATTAATTTTGAAGATTCTATATATACTATAACACAGTTAGAGATATTTAACAATAGCTAATTGATATAATTTTTATTCTTACATTCATTTATTTCCTTTTCCGTTGACTTTTATTTATGCCGTATTATATAATGAATTTAACAGCTAATTATTGAATAGATGGAGATATTGTAATGAGAAAGAATATTTATACAGCAAATAAATCATATACACCTACCTTTGAAGCAATCCAAGCCACTTCTAATATAGAAATACTGAAACATATTTTGAATGAATCTTTTGAGTTGTATTGTAAAATGAAACCAAAACATCAATATAATAACAAGATAAAAAATATGCATTGGAATATGTCTTGTGAAAAAGCAGCTTTATATTTAACAATAAGAAAGTATTATCCTCTGAATGCTTACGATTGGATAGAGTTATCAACAAAAAGTCAAGGGGCTAAAACCTCGAAATCAATAAATCGTTCTTTGAAAAATCCTTTGATGAAGAGAATCTTTTTAAGAGTGATGAAAAAGATGGCAGCTTTTGTGTTTGGAGAAAAAGGAGGTTTTAAATTTAAATGGATTTCTTTTTCAAAAAATGAAGCAAAATTTGATATTTTAGATTGTCCCTACTGCTTGTATATGTCTGAACTTGGGTGTCCAGAACTCACTAAAATTTTTTGTGATAGTGATGTTTATGCATATGGCAATCTGAAAGATTTTGTATTTGAAAGGACTCAAACGTTAGGTACGGGGGGAAATAAATGTGACTTTTGTATACGAAGAAGATGATTATTATGGAATATATTTTCAGCTTATGAAAAAATAGGTTGTTAAATTCTGAATTATCCTACCAATCGACTCACGGGAAATTTTGTGAAACGGTTGGTATTTTTATATTTCAGAATTTATATTGCATTATTTCAAGAATTGAAGTATAATACAGATGAGTTAGATAAATCTAATAATTATTGATACAGAAAGGACGATACATATGGCTGATAAAATTCAAAATGCGTACCATGATTCAAAAAACATCTATGATGATGTTCTGACACAAAAAAGTATTTTCAGCAAGCTGTATATCAAATTATTCTGGAGCGGTACGGACGATAACCTGATTGCAAGGAAAGTGCTGGATTACATTCCCGATGATTTCACAGGGAAACTACTTGACGTACCTGTCGGAACAGCCGTTTTTACACATAAGAAATGGCGGTCACTCAAAAATGCTGAAATCATTTGCCTTGATTACAGCAAGGATATGATAGAACAGGCTCAAAAGCGTTTAGCCCATTCTCCGCAGATCACCTGTTTACAAGGAGATGTAGGAGATCTGCCGCTTGCAGATGAAAGTATGGATATTGTTCTGAGTATGAACGGCTTCCATGCTTTTCCGGATAAGAAAAAAGCCTTTAAAGAAACTTACAGAGTATTAAAGCCGGGCGGAAAATTCATTGCCTGCTTTTACATCAAAGGCGAATCAAAAATCACAGACTGTCTTGTAAAAGCGATTTTATCAAAAAAAGGCTGGTTTACACCGCCATTCCCTACCCGTATACAGCTGAAAAAAATATTGAGCAGAATGTATAAAAAGGCCGATTTTCATACAGACGGTTCAATCGTATATTTTTCGGCAGTCAAATAACAGAAGATTTTTTACGAGGAGTTTCAAAAGCAAAATGATAGTTACCATCGTTACCGCAGTATGTTTATGTGTGGTTGAATTTGTGATTATTTTATTAGTTTCTCCAATGGCAAAACCAAGTATGATATTGGGATTTCTGCCGGAGGATATCCGGGAAAAAGCAAAAAATCATCCGGAACCACCAAAATACAAACAGGTTATTGCCTATATTCTGTTCATCATATTTATCGCTTCCTTTATTGGCGCAATCGTATTTTTAGGGATAGACGGACTGAAAAAAGACTATGATTACTGGCGGTTAGCCGGCAGATTTCTTTTAGTTTTATATATCAATAAGGCTTTTGACATTATTGTTCAGGATCAGTGGCTTGTGATGTCTACCGATTATTTCAAAAAAATATTCCCTGAAACAGCAGATTGTGACGGCTGGCATGATCGAGGATTTAACAACAAAAATCAGCTCAAGCGAATTTTGGGTTATCCTTTCATGTGTCTTATTACAGCAGGGATTTTTATGCTATTCAAGTAACAAACCGCCTTACAGGTATTTCCTGTGGGGCGGTTCGTGCTTAGAGCGTGTTTACATAAAAAAATATCAAAAATCACAGCAAGTATGAATTGACAGTTTGAGATTTCTGCCGGTTTTCTCTGAATCTTTATTATATATCCCGCCGCCTGATCACTGTGATAACACTTCCCTTGATACTGCTTTCAGAAACAGTACCAAACAATCGGCTGTCAGCAGACTGCTGTCGGTTATCTCCGAGGATAAAAACCTCTCCCTGCTGAATTTTCAAAGGATAGCTGATACCATTCTCAAAGGCAAGTGTTTCTCCGACTGATTTATGGTTCTGCTGAAGATATCCGTTGATTTTCAGTCCTTCTTCGGTAACGTCAACAGTATCTCCCTCCACAGCGATGATCCTACCAACAAGAATTTCCCCGTCATGCTCATATACGACCGCCTTGCCTGCGGAAAAACTACGGTCAAAGCGATAATAAATGAGCAGATCTCTGTCGTTAACAGACGGACTCATGGAATTGCCCGAATGGGAATGTATTCCAAACACAAAAGTAAAGAGCAGCAGGAGCACCAATAAAATTATTGCAATTTTCACCAGCAGTCCGAGAAGATCTTTCCACAACGGTTCGGGTGCTTTTTTCATTTCTGCGGAAGATGGTTCCTGCGCATTTACATTATTTTGTGTATTTATGATTTGTTTTTTCTTTGTCATATCTTCTGACCTCTTTTGACATTCTGTTTTATGATGTGAGCAGTAATTCTTCTCCGATTTTTGCGGCAATCAGGCTTCTGCCGTTGATGGAACTGGAGGAACAGGTGCTGAGCAGAACGATATGATCATCTGCCGTTATATCTGCGTCACGATAATTCAATGCTTCACCTTCGATCTTATCAAGATACTCCCGATATTCACCCGGAGGAACATCCGGTTTGAAAATGGATATATCGTAAGCATCGGCGGTGAAAAAGGCATAGATTTCGAGCTTGTATTTTTTTCCGCCGAAGTAAACAGAACCATATCTGTGTGCATCAAAGTATTCTTTTTCAGCAAAGCGATCCAGACCTCCGAACATGGCATCGTTTTCAACATGATGTCCGTATATGATCGAATTAAAATCCGAAAAATCGGGGCTGCTGCGGTAGTCAAGAAAAATACTGCCTGTCAGAGAGAAGGTTCCGTCAGGGGCGGTATTGATATAAATATCGTTATTTTTCCCCTGCAAAAGCGGATAATCGATCGGCGTATCGTCAAGCGTCAGCCAGCCGATAACATCGGGATTGCGTTTTTGGAGCTGCTCAAAGCTCAGCGTGTCATCGGCGGTAGGCTTGTACATTTTATAATGTTCGGAATCCGCCTGCTGCTCAAGCTGCCTGTTATCGGCAATCGAATAGATACCGAATATCATCGTCAGGACGATCACGGCAAGCAGGCAGATATTGATGATACTGTCGATTGCCGCTATTAATTTTTTTCCGATAGTGTTGAAATTGAAACGCATAACATTCTCCGTGTGATAATTTTAAAAACACTTTTACGGCATCCCCGGAAAGAGACACCGTAAAAATATTTTTTATATTTCTTTTTTGCTTTTTGCTTTTAATATAAAGATAATTCCTCCTGAGATGGCGGCAAGCGCTGCAAAGCCGATATAGATTGCATTGTCACCCGTCAAAGGAGCCTGAGCATCCGGTGAGTCCGGTTGTTCGGTGCCTTCGGACACAATACTGCTTTTCTGCGGGTCGGTATTGCTGACCGGATCGGGAGAAGCGCTTTCCTGATTTTCACCGGAATATTCCTTCAAAGGCTCCCCTCCGGACGGTGTTTCGTCTAACGATTCAGACGGTGTACTGCTTTGGGGGCGTTCTGCCTCTGCCGGCTGGACATCGGTAATAGGCTCATGCAAAAAAGAGATACTTGTTTTTTCGTTGTTTTCGTTATAAGCGATAATCTGACTGATGAAACCGTCGCTGCTGTCTCTCACGGAAACAAGGATCCTGTATTGTCTTGTATCGGTTCTGTATTTTGGGTTACGCTCTTCGCCGACATTCAGCCGGTAGTAGTAATCCCCTGCGGATGTATAATCCATTGTCAGATCAAGCGTACTGCTGCCGACAAGTGAAAAAGGAAAGGTGCCGTTTTCCGATCCTTCGGGCAGAGGATTTTCGGTGTCCTCCGCCGTCAGAATATATGAAAACTCATCCGTTGATGCGCTGCCGACATTTTTAATGGTCTGTTCCACAGGTACAGAAACCGTGATCTCCTCCGAAGCCGCACCGACATTCACCGAGGAACCCCCGAACAATGAAACCGCCGCTGCTGCCGCAACCAGCAGGCTTCCGAGCGCAGATAATATTTTGCTCATTCTTCGAGTACCTCCTTTATATAAGTCTGTCTGCAATCCGATCAATCAGTTAGTTCTGCGTCTTTTATATACAACATAGCCCACCAGAGCGAAAGCTGCAGCTGCTACCATTGCGATGAACGGAGCGTTTTCTGTGAGAAGTCCGGTGATAGGATTGCTTTCTTTTGTGTTTGTAAATTCAACCTTATTTTCCTTTTCACCTGCAACTGCACTCTCAACCTTCTTGCCTGAGCTTATTTTTGTTTCCTCTCCCTCTTTGCCGTTCTCAACAAATGTTACAGAAGGTGTGTAATTCTTTGTATCTGTTTCTTCAACTGTATAAGTTGTGCCTGCCGGAACTTTGAAGTTGATGCTGCCACCGTTCTTGAGAGTGAAGGTATATTCTTTATCGTAGGCAAGATTATAGTGATTATTATCACCTTTTTCTACTGCTGTTCCACTCAATTTAATTTCGGAATCTGTATACAGATCAAGACCCTCATTTACACTATCTTTTGTAAATGTAATTGTGTACGCAAAAGTATCTGTGTAGTTTGCATCATTACCTGTAACTGTCTTAGAAATTGTCAGACCTTTTGATACATCGCCCTCATCGCCATCAGTCTTTTCAGAATTCGCATATTTTGTGTATTTTGTAGCAAAGTCTATATTGCTCTTAGATTCGTCTGCTTTCTTAGCTACAACAGCTGCAACATAGTAATCGTTAGTAGTTCCTGTTCCTTTGTTCTTAACCTGAACCTGAACAGTATACTTAGCAGGGGTTGCATCAGCGAAAGTACCATTTGTTGCTGTGAATGTTTCTGTCACTTCAAAGGTATATGTACCTACTCCCTTCGCTGCGATTGCATTAAGTTCATCAACTGTGAAAAGAGCTTTTGTATCTGATATTACAGGGCTTTTTCCTTCTTCGCCGGTCAAATTGTCGCTCTTGTTACTGATTGAAAGACTTGCAACATCACCCTGACCCTTAATCTGCAATTTGTATGTACCGTTAAGCGTTACACCCTCTTTTGCATAAGTAACTGTGTTGGTTGCTTTAATATTGGTAAAGTCAGAATTCCATTGACCCGGGTCTGCCGCAAACGCTGCCGTTGCGCCCATGCTTACTGCCATTGCAGCCGCAAGCGCCGAAACCGTTACTGTTTTTGCTATTGTATATTTTCCTTTTCTCATCATTAATACCTCCTGAAAATTATTTGATAACCGGAATGAGAAACCGGTCACCGGATGTTGTGTTCGGTGAACGCCGGTCCTTTTCCGTCGTTCATCGTTTGTTTTTGTCTATTAAAATCCCTGCGCCTTTTCCGCACGGATCTTAAACCGTTTTCCTGCGCTTTCTGCGCACCGCCGCAAAGTAGGCTCCTGCGGCAAGGAGCGATATGCCTGTGATCACATAGGCTGCCGTCTGCTCTGAGGATATACCGGTCAGGGGTGGATCGGGAATTTCCTTTTTTTCGTAAACCGCATAGTAGGTAACATCTTCGGTAACTTGTGGCAACGGCTCCTCTAATTTCTCGCCATTGGAAGTTTTTGACCAACCCACAAACTCATAAGTATACTTTGAATCTGCTTCCCTTTCCGGCTCATCACCATCATAGGCAGGAGTTATACCATAAGGAACATTCTTGTCTGTTTCAAGTACTTCACCGTCCCAATCTTTCCAAGTTACAGTATATTTGCGAAGTGTTGGTGTATAAACTGCTTTGTAAGTCACATCGCCTGTTACCGGTGTAATTTCAGGTGTCCAACCTGTAAATTCATATGTATACTGCGCTGTTGCAGCCTTTTCCGGCTCATCACCATCATAGGTAGGAGTTGTACCATAAAGAACATTCTCGTCTGTTTCAAGAACAGTACCATCTTCATCTATCCATGTAACAGTAAACTTCTTCGGTGTGTTGGTGATGGTGTAGGTGTAGATGTCAACAGTCGGGGTTGCTTTGGCTTCTTTGATGACAAATGTCGAATTATTAGCCGCAGCATTGAGAATAGTATCGCTACCAGCAGAATTAGCAAACAAATGTCGATACTGATTGGTCTTTGTACTATAAATTCGAAGCGTGCTTGTGTCATTCAAATCCACTCTTGTATTCTTTTCTGCATTGCTTTCCGAAGTACCAATGGAACTTACAAGATTACGAGCGGATTTGTTTTCAACTCCCTGACTGCTTATATACATTTGTGTTGCCTTATTTTGCAAACGATAATACCCGTTCACTTTCACCAACCGCCAATAATAACTGTCCGGTATATAATTTCCGGAATAGCTTGAAACAGCTGCCACTTGATTACTTGCATTAGCATAAAGATAAAAGCTGCTGTTGCCTTGATTAGCATAGAAAACATAATATTTGCCTTCTATCATCTCACTAGAACTGGTAATATCAACAGTTTCGTCTTTTACGCTCAGCTGTTTATCGGACGGCGTGCTTTCACCTGTAACTGTATAGTTATTTACAGCATTAAGATCCCCATTGATAGCCGTTTCCTTAACAGTAAGCGTACCGCTTGCTGTGGTTTCGTAGGTTGCTTTCCAGTTGTTGCCGCTGTTAAGTGTGAGCTGTGTAACAGTTTCTCCGTTTAGTTTCACATCAACAGTAACCGGCTTTTTGTCGGTATTTTCTGTACCTTCTCCCCAATCCTTTTTGACAACAATGCGCTGGCGGGTCTGATTGGCTTTCGCCGGAATTGTAACAACAGGGCTTGTAAACAAAGCTGTTGGATTTGAAGCAGTCGAACTTGCATAAATACCCGAACCCGAAGCATTTGTTTCTACATCTTTTTGCTCTTCGGCAGTTTGTATACCGGTAATTCCGTTAATCGTCACAACAACTCTTTGTGCATTATCGGCAGATGTTGTATCACTTTCGCCATAGAACGAATGTGATTTATAATCAAATCCTGTCACGGTAACGGTTTTAGTGGTTTTGTCAATCGTGGCGGTTAATGTACTGTTATCAACCCAACTACTGCCGCTATACTTCTGTACAACCGCCGTTGCTGTTGCACCATCGGTAAGATTGAACTTATCCGAAATGATGTCTTTGAGTACTGCGGATGAACCTAAAGTACAGTTGGTGGACTTAGCCGAATTTGAACTAAGACCTGTTCCATCTGCTATACTCCCATCTTCGATGATATAAAGATTGTCAAGTATACCCTGATCCACTTTATAGCTGTCAGATAGATAAGAACTACAATAAAATAACTGCTGACCATTAGCTGTCACATAACTATTAATATAATCCAACTGATACAATTTTCCATTAATATTATAATAAATATAATATGGTGAATACAGCAAATAATACATCAATCCGACTTTTGTATTCAAGTTATATGTATAATAACTATACTTATATGTGCTGTTTTGTGGATATTTTTCAAGATTCACCGATTCCGTTTTTGTTCCTTCAGCATAAGCGATAAGCGTAAGTTTCCAGTTGTTTTCGCTTATCTGCTCCGCTGTTTTATCAAGTGTCAGTCCGCTTTCTCCATTGATATCTTCATCGGTTTTATCAACAATATTAAGCAACATAGGAACAGTTGCAGAAAAATTGTATAAATTGTTCTGACTATCATAATAATAGTAGCTTTGATAACCTGTATAACTCAATGTTACGGGAAAAAGCTGATACTGAGCACTCGGAGTAGTACCTGTAATTGTAAACAGCTGATATTCCGAACCACCTGATGAATAATCAGATTTTGTTGCCTCAGCCCAACTTGGTGCAAAAATACTGCTTGCAGTTAGACTTCCATAAATATCGGAATATGTTTTTGAAGGAGCTTTTTTCGGAAAAGCAACTGCAACTCCATCATCAGCAATTAAAGTTGTATTTGAATAAACTGTTCCAAATACATTGCTCGCAAGCGTAAGTCCGACTCCATAACTATTAATAAAAGTGCAGGCATTGTTACTGCTTCCATTTTCATCACCAATGATAATGATACCATCACCTGTAATACTTCCATAAAAAGTACAATTTAAGAATCTGACTGTCGCACCTGATTGAACCACAACATTTCCGTTAAAAGTTGTACCAACTACCTCAGCAACCGTACCGCTTGTATAAGTTTTTGTTGAATAGGTTTTATCTTCTTCATAAACAGGTGTCGTGCCGCTTCCGCCCCCCGAAGAAGAACTGCTCAAGGCACTTTGAACAGCGGTTTTTACTGCCCTCTTATAACCCTTTGACGTTGCTGCCGATACTGCATCGACCTGCTCTGTTGTGGATAATCCTATGTATTGACTGCTTACCTCACTAATAAGGCTATCCCACTTGCCCTTTGAGCTGACAGCTGAAATATTTGTGATTTTTCCGCCTGATACAGTAACATATATCGTTGCGGAATCTCCGTCATTTGAAGCAAGTCCCGAATATGTACCATTAGTCAGACTCGCAGCATTCACCGCAACCGAAACCATGCAAACGGACATCAGAATCGCCATGCACAGCAAAAGCGATAAAAACCTGACCGGACTTTTATTTCTAACCATTTCTCACGCTTCCTTCTTTTTGAATACGGCTGATGAAAAACCGCCGCTTTGCCGAATCGAGTTAGTTACATCTAACTCAAACTTAAAATAAAAAGCACTTTGCCTCGTGCCCGTCAGGTTCGCCACTGCGCTCTCAGAGTAGGCTAACACAAGAACGATATGGTTAGATAAATCTAACCACTATTTCTGAAATAAACGGTTCAGAATGTTAAATACATCTAACCGCTGCTTCAAAAACAAAGCCCCAACGGGCTTATCTTATTAACTCCGAGAACGCTTTGCCAAACCGGATATATAATTAGGGTCGAATGTTTAAGTGCATTACTTTATTTCGACAATGAAAATATACCATAAAACCTATGAAAATGCAAGGCATTTTTTTAATATTGTTATATTATCAACAAAACAATATTAACTCCATTTAAAATAATATTCCATTTTTTACAATAGTCCACCCTTGAAAATATTCACCTGCTTCCATGCCTCCCTGCCATGTCCGAAAGCCGCAACATCCGATGTTTACTGCGTTATAAACATTTATTATATAAAGATATAGCTATTTGCTATATCCGCAGATTCAACGCAGATAGGTGCTTACTACATTGCTTTTTCAGATTTTCTCTAAATCCTTGTACTGATCCAGAACAGGACTTTTATCCCCTACATACCAGTAATCACAACAATCTCCGTTCAGAGCCTCTGTCTGTGTACGGATCAGCCTTGCATGAAGTACCTCCGCCAGAACATGATCGGTTCTGCACAGATACGGCAGCAGTTCTGCATAGCCGTGTTCCTTTGCGTGTTTCGCAATAGGACATCCGATCAGATGAAAGCTGTAACCCTCCGTCCTGTTTTCGGGATTCAAGGCGACATCCCATGAATCAATCCATTCCCCTTTCGCCTTATGCTCCCTGACTTCCCTGTCGTATTTTGTATAATATTTTTCAAATAGCCTATACGGCCATTTGTTCTTGTTTCCGTCAATGATTTTTCCGAGAAAACGCAGTCTGTCAATATGCCAGCCGTGAATGATTTCAAAGGCTTCGCCGTTGATGATATGATCACTTGCTTCGTAAAACGCAACCATGGTAAACCATGTATCCATATTTTCCGCCATTGAATTTGCTTTTCCGCCCAGATCGGGCATTTGTTTTAATAATTCGGTATAATGCCGCTCTGCTCTTTCACAGATTTCCTGCTTTTTGTCGGGAAGATATTCATCGCAGTATCTTTCATAA
>JAFVEY010000024.1 GCA_017475765.1 Clostridia bacterium
CAATAAAATACTATATATCATCATATAAAAAGTATAACAAAGAAGGAAACATAGAAAAAAGAGACAGAATGGAAAATGAATACAACGGCTATATTAAAGCGTTACATGAAGCAGAAATCATAAGCTATAAACAGTGGAATTTTTTATTCAAAATTATGTTTAGAGTTTGGGAAAGGCACGTAATACATGAACTCGTTAATATTATTTAACATTCCTCCAATGTCCCAAAACATGAATTTTGAGACATTCGGTATTTTGAAAAACATCCTCCCTGTGCCATTTGCATTTGTCTTTTGCCGTGTAGTATATATACTAATTATCAATTAAACGCTTTAATAATCCAATCTCTTGCAGTAATGGATTTGATAGTATCATTAGATAAAGTACGAATAAGTTTGACACAGCCGATCAATAACCTTTTGAAGAGTCTGGAATACTTCAGTTCTGAATCCGATTTTTCGTATTTCTTCCCAAATTTGTTCGATTTAAAGTATTTTATTGAATATTAGTATCAGGCCGTTTTTTATTTTATTTTATATTGTAGCATAATGGCCATTTGCATCTTTAGCATGTCTCAATTCTATTCTGCAACCGATAACTGCCCCGAATTTCCTGGCAATATTAATGAATTTGTACCAATCATCATAAGAATTATCTGAAATATAAAACACAATATATTCTTTTTTGCATGGGTTTTTTGATACACGCAGAACCTTCATATGATACCCAAAATCATCAGCAATTTTTTGCACAGTTTCGATCAATTGTTCCTGCTTATCCTCATTTTTCTTTTTTATTTGTTTCGCAGCTTCTTTTTGTCTTTTTTCGGCAGCTTCAATTCGCTGAATTGCAAGCCAATATGGATTATCTGCGTATTTTTCAAAATAATAACATCCTTTTTTCGCACATTTTCTGTTTTTCAGGATATTTTTCGTAATATAGCCTTTATGTTCAGAAAAATGACAGTACCCTACGATATTTTTCTGAAGGGTAAAAAAATATTCCCCACCGACCAGCTTTACTTCTACACATTCTGGCAAATCTTTTCTTTCAGACAATACTTGTCACCTCCGATAGAAGTTTAAAGCGGATGTTATTGATGATTTAACGAAAAAATCCGAGCGCTGTTGGTATTATAGCATTTTTTATTGTGAATGTCAAAATATCAGGTTTGTGCAACGCAAACGCAGATAAAATCCGTTTTTCATCAAAATAATTCTTGACATCAGCCTGTATTCGTGTTAAAATCGTGTCAAAGAGAATACTCTTTGATAAAGTAAGTACTTTTTGTTTGTTTCGGGGTGCTTACTTTAATTTTTTGTTAAGCTCTTCCGGTTGTTCTCCGATACGCAAATATGTTATAATATAATAAAAGTTTGCAAACAAATTCAAATATAAATGTTTTTGGAATCGGGAGAGAAAATATATGACACTTAAAAGAAAAATTATGATATCCAACATTGTAATTATTTGTGTACCTGTAATTTTTGTCATGATTTTATGGAGTGCCTATATTAACACACACAGCGGAATGTATCTGAATCCGTTTAAAGATTCATCTGATAATAATGGTTCCGTTTACAATATGCAATATACTTTGTATCTTTACGAAAGTTCACTAGAAAACCTTGATTTTGAAAAGGAGTTTGAAACAAATGACAGTGATCCTGATATTCTTTATCCGGTTCAGATAAGGAAAATGCAGGAGTTATCTGAAATGGGATTCCGTTTACAGATTGTTTCCAGCGGAGATATACTGTTCAGCAATATGGATGATGATGATATCAAATGTCTGGGGGAACATCCCGTAAAGTATCTTGATTCAAAGGAAAGTATAGATTATTTCGGAGATAATATGGTCATTCGTGACCAAATCGACCGGAACGGAATAACCTATTTTATTACAGCAATTTATAATGAGCAAAGAGTAAATATCGGAATGCAGGAATCCCTACTTCCGGTTTATTTAATTGCTCCGCAGCTTTTAATAGGGTTTATTCTGATAGCTTCGGCAAGTGTCATAATGGCCAATTTTTTTCTGACAAGATGGCTAAACCATTCCATTTTAAAACCGCTGGATATTTTAATTTCCGGCGCTAAAGACATTTCTGATGGAAATCTTGATACTAAAATAGAATATAAACAGAATGATGAATTCGGTGTTGTATGCCAAGAATTTGATAATATGCGTATAAAACTGAAATCTTCCAATGATGAAAGAATACGATATGAGGAAATCAGGCGAAATCTTATGATTGGTATCTCTCACGACCTCAGATCGCCTTTGACTTCTATTAAGGGTTATACTGAAGGGCTGAAAGATGGAATAGCCGATACGGATGAAAAAAAAGACAGATATTACAACGCTATACTTACAAGAACCATTGATATGGAGCGATTATTGGAGAGTATGTCCACGCTTGTACGGTTAGACAATCCGGGGTATCATTATCATTTTGAAGCAATCACTATGGATGAATTCCTGCGCAGGTTTATTCATGAGGAAGAAGCTTTCGCTGAACAAAACAATATCACATTTAGTTACTGCAGTCATGTCAGTACAGCGGAAGTCTATATGGATATCAAAGAAATGCGGCGTGTATTAGTTAATTTGCTTGAAAATTCAGTAAAATATCGAACAAAAAATGACTCGGTTATTTGCCTGGACGTAAGTGAAAATAAAAACTGCAAAGCTGTTGAGATACGTTTTACTGATGACGGTCCCGGAGTTCAGAAAGAACAGCTGGAACGTATTTTTGACAGCTTTTACAGAGGAGATGCCTCACGAACAAAGCCAGAAAACGGCAGCGGTCTGGGATTGGCTGTTGTTAAAAGTATCGTTGAAGGACATGGAGGTAAAGTAAGCGCTTATAATGATAATGGTTTGTGTATTTTTATATCATTGCCATTGTATGAGGAGAGTAATGAAATATGAAAAAAATTTTGATTGTAGAAGACGATCAGCTTGCTGCCGAATTAGAACGGGATTATCTGGAGGCTTCGGAATATGAAGTACAAATTTGTGCCGATGGTACAAAAGGAAAACAGCTTGCAATGAGCGGAGAATATGATCTTATTATCCTAGATGTGATGCTGCCGGGAACAGATGGATTCAGTATCTGCCGTGAGGTTCGCAAGGAACTTGATGTTCCTGTCATTATGGTGACAGCCAGACAGGAGGATGTTGATAAAATCCGGGGATTGGGACTTGGTGCCGATGATTATGTCACTAAGCCGTTCAGTCCTTCTGAATTGGTTGCAAGAGTAAATGCTCATATCCGTATTCACGAAAGACTTTTGAAAACAATAAGCCATAAACCAGCTCCCAAAAATATGATTCAATTCAAAGAGCTGCAAATTCTGATTCCGTACAGACGTGTTATTGTCCGGGGAAAGGATGTAGAATTAAAAAATAAGGAATTTGAGCTTCTTTTATTTCTTGCTTCACATCCTGACATTGTGTTTTCAAAAGAAGAACTGTTTAACCAAATCTGGGGTATGGATGCAATGGGTAATTCTCCTACTGTTACTGTACATATCAATCGTTTGAGGGAAAAAATAGAAAAAGATGCGTCTGATCCGGAATATATTCAAACTGTATGGGGTACTGGTTATCGCTTCAGCAGTTGAAGGCAGCAATATGATATCAGGAGTTGATTTTATGAAAACCCAAAAAATAAAATTCGGAATAAGTGATATTATTCTTCTTTTGCTAAGCATTATTTTTTTAGTCGGTATACTTACTTTTTTTAAAACCTGCGGTCCTAAAAATGATGGCAGCTGGATGACCTGTCACTGGGCGGGAAATACCGTTACCGGTCTGGCCGTCATTCTGACTGTCATTTCGTTTTTACATTTGATCATACCGGACAGCAAAATTAAAATAGGGTTATCTGTTTCAATAATACCTATTTCGATTCTTGCAATATTTATTCCCGGAACTCTGATCAATATATGTATGACTAATATCATGCGCTGTAATGCCATTATGAGACCATCTGTAACGATCATGTCTGTATTGATGATTATCTTTTCAATATTTGATATCATCCGATACAGCAGAAAACAATAATATAAGATATACAGCGTAACCTCTCCTGTTGACGGCAGGAGAGGTTACGCTGTTCCCTATTCCCTCTTTTCGGGAAATCGGTTAATTTATGATATGGATGATTTTTTTCTTAAGGTCAGCAATACAGCACAGGATAAAACTGCTGCGGTCAAAATCCATATCGGACGATCATCACCTGTATCCGGTATATTTTCAGACACAGTATTATTCGTGGAATCGGTCTGTGCAACAGATGATTTTGCAGAGCTATCATCAGCGCCGGTATTACCGGAAGAGCCATTGCCAGAATTGTTTGTATCTGGCAAGGCATCAGCAACAGAGTTATCTGAACTTTGATAGGTTGAATTGTCTGCTGAATCAGATGGTTCAGAATCAGGATTTTCATCATCATTATTAGGCTCATTATCAATCGGCTGAATAATTTCAAAGGTAACTGTCGTTTCTCCGTTATAGAAAGCGCCTATTCCTTTAATGGTAACAACTGCTGTACCGGGTTCGGTATTATTTGAATATTCTGCAATATAATCGTATTTTGACCGAAGTGTGTAATCTCCGTCTGTAACTGTAATATCAGGCTTGATTTCCTCGCCCGTATACTCCTGTCCGGAAATAGCGGATATTTTTACATTCTCTCCGCTCAAAGGCACCGCATTTGCTTCAAAACCTTCATGGTTTTCCTCATACTCAATGGAGGAGATATTGGTGATCGTACCGTCATATGTGTACTCATCATTGACCTCTTCGCCGCTTTTGTTGGTATAAGTGTAGCCGTAAGTTCCGGATTCTTCTGTAGCAATTCCGCTTACCTTAACCGAAAGATAATTTGCAATTCCTTTCTCCCTGAGTGCTGAAAGCGTATTGTATGCATATGTATCGCCTTCGGAGTCAAATTTATAGAATTTATAGGTCTTGTCCGACTGCGGCACAATCAGTCCGTAACCGGAAGCCTGACAGCTGCTCATAAGAGTGCAGCCTATTGTGTGAATGGCAGGCGGTGCTGATTTGCAATTACCGCATATAAGAACACCGTAAACCGTGTTTTCGTCATTTTTGCTGTTTTCAGCCGGCGAGTTACCATCGTCAGTTACATGAATATAGTTATGATGACAGCCAGAACCCATCCAGCAGGTAAAAAGAATATCTCCGGTTTCTGTCGGTGTGAACTCATAGATAAAATTCTGTCCTTCAGTCAGCTTCAGATGTCCTTCTTCCTTGTTATGTGTGTCAGTTCCCCATCCAAGACCCGGAATTTTAATTGTTGCGGCACAGCCTATGGGTGTAATTCCTTCAGGTACATTAACATACCATTTTACGGGTATACCAACCCTGACAGTAATATCGCCTGTCCACAAATCACTGTATTCTGTTACGATTGTCTGTATTTCATCAGCAGCATTTGTTTTGTTTGCAAAAACTACTGTAAAAATACACAACAATACTGCAATTGCAAAAAATACTCCCCCGATTCTTTTGCTTGATTTTATATTTGTTTCTATCATGATTAAAACCTCCCGATATATTGAATCATCAGCTTTCTTTAAAAGTTTTTACCTTTATGACTCCGTCCTCATATATTCCTGTAACAGTCACATACAACCCGTACATTCGTGTAGTCTTATTCAGATAGTCCCAGGCGAGTTTCTGACCGTTATCATCAAACATATAGAATTTGTATGTACCGTCCTCCTGTAAAATATCTAATCCGTAACCGCTGTCACGGCAGGAATACATAAGCATACACGGCAGATCGTGCATTGGCGGATCCTCAAAATCACTGCAATCCTCATCAATTAAAACTCCATAAAAGCTTTCTGTCTTGTCCTCGCTCACCTCAGATGATGTTTCTTTATTTTTCGGTTTCTCAACAGATTTTGAGTTTTCAGAAGTTTCCTTTGGTTTTTCACTAACCAGTTCTGCCTGTGAATTTTCTTTAGGTTTGCTGCTCTGTGCCGAATTTGAACTTTCTTTTTTCTTATCGCTGACCGATACTGTTTTTGAAGACTCTTCCGGACTTTCATTAAGCTGAGAGCTATACGAATTTTCTTTTGTGCCGGAACTGTCATCAATCTGCGCTATTTTGGAAGACTCTTCTGATATTTCTGCCGTATGAGACTGATCTGTGTCATCTGAAATAGCTTTAGAATTGATATCTGGAATGGCGGATGATTCTTCATTTTGTCCGGAGCTTATCAGTTTACTGCTTGTCATACTTTCTACTTCGGAACGAAGATCCTCAGCTTTATCAGAAGCCGCTTCCGCTGTTTTGTCTCCGGTTATTTCCTCTTTTTCCGATATAGAGCCTGAGCTGTTGTCAGATTCGTTGACAGCGATCCGACTGCTTTGTGAATAGTCTGATTGGATGTCGGTTTTCGAATCTTTTTTCGGTTCATTGCTGCAGCCGCAAAACATTAGTATAGATGCCGCCAACAGTAATCCTATGATTTTTTTGCAAAAACCAATTTTCATATTTCTCCTCCCTTTTGAATACTCATATAAGATTAAGAATTTTAGGATGAAAAGCTAAAAATTCTTTATCGTGTGTGACAACGACAAGGCTTTTTCCTTTGACCGAATGCACATCATTAAGAACATTTCTTACTATGACGGCACTCTTTTCATCAAGATTAGAGGTTGGTTCATCAACCATCAGTATGTGTGTATCAAGCATTAATATTCTGGCAAGCAGAACACGTCTGTATTCGCCTCCGGATATCTCCGACGGATATGAATCTGTGACATTATCAATCCCCAGCTTTTCTGTCAATTCATTCACCATTTTCTTGTTTGCTTTTTTACCGGCAAGCTCAAGAGGACAAACGATATTCTGCCATACAGTCAGGTCAGGGATGAGCGAATTACCCTGGGTCATATATCCCAATACACTATTTCGCAGCCTTGTGCGTTCTTTTTCCTTCATATCATTGAAAATACTCCTATCATCAATATATACATCTCCGTTATCGGGATGCAGCATTCCTGAAATAATATTGAGAAGCGTTGTTTTTCCGCAGCCTGACTCTCCTGTGATACACAGAAAATCTCCTTCATCAAGCTCAAAACTTGTTTCTTTTAGTCCGTTTTTTCCGAAACTTCTTGAAATTTTATCAACCTTTAATTTCATTATATTTGTTCCTCCGCCAGTATTGCAGGCTCCAGCTTTATCAGTTTAAAAAAAGTCAAAGAAATCGAAATAAGTAAAATTACAGTATTGACAATGACAGTTTTCAATGCGAGCAGTATGGCTTTATCTATACCAATAAATTTATAGGGTATATCCAGCGCTTGTTTTATAACTGTATGCAAAGGCAGCATAAAAATACAAACCAACACGATACCTGCCGCTGTTCCTGCAATCAAAAGGTAAATATATTCTCTGAGAAAAATCTCGGCTATCTTTTTTTTTGCTATTCCCACAGAAAGCAAGCTTCCGATTCTGTTTCTTCTTTGATGGAATGTAATTGTAATCAACGAGAAAAGAGCAACCGCACCAATAACAGCAACAATTACATTCATTACCTCACCGAATGTTTTAAAATAACCTGCCTGCTTTGAAAGCTCATTAACAATATCACCAACGGTATATGCGGAAACTCCTTTTGGCAGATATGTATCGGAAATTTCCTTTCTGAGGCTTTCTGTATCATAACCGTTTTCGGCAATGATCAGGACAGTTGAAGCTAAATTTGTTTTTTCATCGAAGATATCGCTGTATTCTTTATTACTTGTAATCAGATCGGCTGTTTCATAAGAAAGAAATATACTTTGGTCATAACCCATACCCGTTTCATTAAGAATACCGACAACCTTCAGCTTCCTTCCGTAAAAGGTGATCTTATCGCCTATCCCCAATCCTCCTGCAGAACCGATAATGATATCATCAATTCCCAAGTTCTGTACAGTATCATTCCCCATCCATTCGCTAACCGTAAAATCGGTTTCTGGGTCGATAGCGATTATCTGCATTCCTGCTGAGGCACAGCAGGACAAGGCAAGGGTTTGAAGATAAAGCTGAGGACTTGCCTGCTTAACGCCGTTTAATTTTCTCAGATCATCCGTTATATTTTCTTTGAAAAGTACGGTACAGGAATTTCCCTTGAACAAGACATCCTTTGCATTATCACCATAATCTGACGGAACAGCTATAATATCTGCCCCTACTCTGTTGCCTGACTGTTCCACTCCAAGCTCTATATTTTCCGTAAATATGCCGGTTCCGAAAATACTGGTTGATACAATAAAAACCAGAAAAAAGAATATAAGGCTTACAAAACTTTGATGTCTGATATTCTGCAATACATATCTATTTGCTGTCAGCATTTTTTCTCTTCCTTCCTCCGATCAAATCAGCTATTGTAAAAATAACAGTAAAAGCTATCAGCAGCAAAGCGCCTATAATGATGGCAGGAAAGGTTTTTGTATTGCAAGACATGGACGGAACCTGACACTTTCCGATAGTCGGAATAAAAAGCAGCTCTATTCCTGCGGCAATTACCGATAAGTTAAGAAAAAACTTACCTTTTGTGTCATTGACGAAAAACTTTCCTATACTGATAATGATCACAAGAATCAATATGAGTTCCGCACCCTTTGTGCTGCAGCTGCACGGCATTTCCATCACGCCCTGACAGGGTATTAAAAATGTATTGACCGCAATCAGTAAAAAACCCCCTATGATGATATTGATGATTCCGGATATTTTACTTTTCATATCTTTTCGTCCCCCGTTTTTAAATACATAGTAATCATATAGTTTTTCAGTATTTGTTTTTCTTGCATTTGAATTATATTTTAAATGCTTTTAATCGTCAAGCAATTTTATAAATTGTTTAGAAATATTTTATAAATAAATACCGCTTTTACCATTTTGCAGGGTTGATGACAATCTTCAAAGGTTCGGCTGTTGTTTACAGAATTTTTTACAACAAAAAAGGACAGATTTTGATTCTCTGCCCATTTAATTCTGTTAAGTTGTTGTCTAAAAATACACAAAATTCAGACAAGACTGGCATTTTTTAATATACAGTATTCAAACGATCCCTCTTTGTATGTGCTGAAAGTGCCGATGATTGTTATTTCGGTTCCTTCTGCCGGATAGTCATCCGGATATGAATAGTTGTCATCCAGTTTAAATTCTATCCCTTGCGCACAGCAGGCTGTTGCATCGGGAATAACGCAGGCAAAATAATACTTATCAGTTGTATCATAATAATATGAATTAAATAAGCCGGTCATCTTTATTCTTTTGCCACGATAATCGTCAGGATTATAAATAATATTATAAACTTCCGAATAAACCATCGTACTGCTTAAAGTCGTTAAATCCACATCAATCTGATTGTTTGTATCCTGTGCTGAAATTTCTGATTCGGCTTTTTCATCAGCTTTATTAACAGAACTACTCTCGTCTTCATCCTGACTTATTTCATTTACGGCAACACTTTCTTCAGAAACAGATTTTTCAATCATTTCTGTATCACTTGTGTTGCCGTTATTGTTGCAGCCTGTAATGAGAGTTAAAGTTAAAAGACATGAAAATAGGATAATCATTATTTTTTTGCTCATCTTCTTGCACCTCCGCAAATGGAACCTGTAATACCTGAAATAATAAACGCTGCGATATCCACCGAAACAATAGTTGCACCAACAGGCGTTCCTGCAAGTATGGAAACAAGTATTCCTATCAATGCACAGCAAACAGACAGTACAGCAGAATATACAGTTACAGCAAAGTAGCTTTTGAATATCCGCATTGCAGACAGAGCCGGGAATATGACCAAAGCGGATATCAGCAGAGAACCGACCAGATTCATCGCCAAAACGATGATCAATGCAATAACGACCGCAATCAGAAGGTTATACACATTCGCATTCGTTCCTGTTGCCTTTGCAAAGTTTTCATCAAAGGTAACGGAAAATATTTTATGATAAAAGAATATAAATACCGCAATCACCAAAACAGATATGCCGATACACAGCCATACATCCTGTTCCTTCAGGGTCAGTATAGATGTTGAACCGAAAAGCGTACTGCACACATCACCTGCAATATTGGCAGATTTAGAAAATAGATTTATCAGCAGATATCCTACTGCAAGCGCTCCCACAGATATCATTGCTACGGCAGCATCACCCTTGATTTTGGTGTTCTGTCCGGTTCTGAGAAGCAGAATCGCTGCGATGACTGTGACAGGAACAATGATAATCATTGTGTTTGTCAGTCCGACAACAACTGCAACCGCCATTGCTCCGAAAGCAACATGAGAAAGCCCATCGCCAATAAATGAGAATCGCTTCAGCACAAGCGTCACTCCGAGAAGAGAGGAACATAATGCTATCAACAGACCTACTATCAAAGCGTATCTGACAAACGGATAGGAAAAGTACAGCTGGAGCTTTTCAAATATTTCAGCCATCACCTTCTACCTCCTCCGATTTTATAAAGGTTTGTCCCACTCTGCTTTTGATATAGTCACTTGATTTTCCGAAAAAGAGCTGTTTTTTGCTTCCGATATGAAGAACATGGGAAGAATACCTGACTGCCGCAGCAATATCATGTGATACCATGATAATAGTGATGCCATTACTGTTCAGCTTTGCAATCAGCTCATACAAATCAGTCTGTGCTTTGGGGTCCAGTCCTGTCACAGGTTCGTCCAGCAGCAGGATTTTTCTTGTCGCACATAGTGCTCTCGCAAGTAGAACACGCTGCTGCTGACCTCCTGAAAGCTCCCTGTAACAGCGTCTGGCAAGACCATCAATACCAAGCTGCTGCATGGTGCTTTCAGCAAGCTCTTTTTCTTCCTTATTATAAAACGGTCTTAATCCGCATTTCGCAAGACATCCTGAGCGTACTATTTCTCTTACCGAAGCCGGAAAATCCTTCTGAACGACTGTCTGCTGCGGAAGGTAGCCGATTTCATTCGCCTTACAGCCATCACCCCATTCTATATTGCCGCTGATCTGAGGTTTCAGACCGAGAAGTGCTTTGATAAGTGTACTTTTTCCCGATCCGTTTTCTCCGAGAATACAAAGATAATCTCCGCTGCTTACCGTAAAATTCAGATTTTCGGCAACAGCATTACCTTCATAGCCGAGAGTGAGATTTTTACATATAATTTGTTCAGGCATAAATATGTTTCCTCCCCATGAATATACTTTGAATGGTGTATGGAAATGACCCTCCCATACACCAAATCTCTGTAAGTTACTGCAATATGTCAGCCTATTGCTTCTTTGAGTACATTATAATTATTTTGCATGATTGACATATATGTTGTGCCGTTATTGACCTGCTCGCTCGTAACAGACTGAAGAGAATTAAGCTCCGCTATATTCTGATTTTTGGATTGGGTATTGCTTTTGATGGTCTCAGCAATTTTTTTATCCGAATTTTCAATCGTAAATATAGTTCCGGCATCAAGCTCATCCACTTTATTGGCAAGGAATATAATCGTTTCAAAGCTCGCTTCCGTTTCAGCAGAACAGCCGACAAATGCCGCAAAATAATCAAGTCTGTAATCGTCAACCAGATATCTGAACGGGAAACGGTCTCCGAAAATAAGTGTTTTTGTCTTAGCCGAATCAATCATTGACTGATATTCGCTGTCAAGCTGATCCAATTTTTCATTGTATGCTTTCACATTATCTTTGTATGTATCGGAATTTTCGGAATCAATATTGCAAAGCTCATGGCTTATTTTACTGCACAGCGTCTTTGCATTTTTAAGAGAAAGCCACACGTGTTCGTCATATTCAATCTCTTCCTCTCCTTCTTCCTCATCTTCCTCATCTTCTCCCTGCATACCTTCCTTGACTTCCTCTTCCTTGACGCTGTCACCGAGAACATCAAGAAGGTCGATGACAACCATATCCTTATTGGTTGCTTCCTGCAGAGCATCATCAACCCATTCGTCTGACTCGCCGCCGACATATATAAACATATCACAGGAAGATATTTTCATAATATCGTCTGCTGTGGGCTGATAATTATGCAGATCCACTCCGTTATCAAGCAGTAATGTAAGTTCGGCATGATCAATCTTATCGCCTAAAATCTCACGTACCCAGTCATACTCAGGGAAAATCGTGGTAACGATTCGGAGCTTTGAAGTGTCCTCGGTTTTACTGTCTGTCTGAGAGACTGTTTTGTTTTCATTAGCGCTGCTGCAGCCTGCAAAACAGCAAACAGTCAAAATGGCAGCTATCATTAAAGCAAGAATTTTTTTCATAGATAAAACCTCCGAGAAATATTAATTTTTCAATGTCCGGTATATCATCGGAGCGTTTTAATCATTCATTCTGACTTTTTGATCCACGGGTGTCTGAACGGAGGCGCAAACGGTATAAAATAAAACAATCAATACAAAAACAAACGCTGCGGAAGTGATGATCTGTCCTACTGCAATTCCGGAGAAAATCATCTTTATATTATTTTCACATTGTTGTATGTTCATACAAACGGTACAGTCTGTGCCGCTGCAGTCGTGATCGGCATGAATCAGCACATAAAGCGAAGAAAGCAGCATAACAGCTGCTATCAGCAAACATATTAAAACCGCTTTGATTTTTTGCTTTTGGTTATATGCACTTATGTTCACAGCTATGCTCTCCTTCTGCTATTAATTTGAAAACCGTTTTCATTTTAACACAACTTTATTGTGTTGTCAAGCAATACGAAAATCATTTCATATTTTACGCAAAAACACCTATTGGTTCATATTGCAAACCAATAGGTGTAAAAATCAGCGAATTGCTAAAGAAGAACAGAACATATCAATGTCTGTCATTATTACGGCGGAAGCCACCGTTTCCTCTCGGATGTCTGGGCGGAAGATCATTTTCCGGTGTAAGACCCTCCACTTCAATCAATGCCTCACGGCGTGAAAGATTAAGTCTGCCCTTTTCGTCAATATCAAGTACCTTGACAATGATAATATCATCAACATTGACAGCATCAGTAACCTTTTCTGTGCGCTTGACATCAAGCTGAGAAATATGGCAAAGGCCTTCCTTGCCGGGGGCGATTTCAACAAATGCACCGAAGTCCATCAGTCTTGTCACTCTGCCCTTGTAGATGGTACCAGGTTCAGGGTCTCTTACGATCGTATCGACAATTGTCATTGCTCTGTTACAGTTATCCAGATCAAGACCGCTTACAAATACATGGCCGTCCTCTTCGATATCAATCTTGACATCGCACTCTGCACAGATCTTCTGTATTACCTTTCCGCCTGAACCGATTACCTCACGGATCTTATCAACCGGAATAGTTGTGGAAAGCATCTTCGGCGCATATTTTGAAAGCTCTTTTCTCGGTTCGGGAATAGCCTTAAGCATAACTTCATCCAGAATATAGTCACGGGCTTTATGAGTTTTATAGAGCGCTTCCTTTACCATATCGGGAGTAAGACCGCTGATTTTAAGATCCATCTGAATTGCTGTGATACCCTCGTGTGTACCTGCAACCTTGAAATCCATATCGCCGAAGAAATCTTCCAGACCCTGAATATCAACCATGGTCATCCAACGATCTCCCTCTGTGATAAGACCGCAGGAAATGCCGGCAACGGGAGCCTTGATCGGAACGCCCGCATCCATCAATGAAAGTGTGGAACCGCAGATAGAACCCTGAGAGGTGGAACCGTTGGAGGAAAGAATTTCAGAAACAAGGCGTATCGTATACGGGAATTCTTCCACAGAAGGAATGACAGGAACAAGTGCTCTTTCTGCTAGTGCGCCGTGTCCGATCTCTCTTCTGCCCGGACCTCTTGAAGGCTTTGTTTCTCCGACAGAATAGGACGGGAAATTATAGTGATGAATGTATCTTTTGGATGTCTGATCATCAATGCCGTCCATTGTCTGCTGATCGCTTACGGGACCGAGTGTTGTAATGGTAAGAACCTGTGTCTGACCTCTGGTGAAAAGACCCGATCCATGAACTCTCGGAAGGATGCCGACCTCTGAAGCGAGGGGACGCATTTCATCCATCTTTCGTCCGTCAACTCTCTTCTGCTCGTCAAGAAGCCAGCGGCGAACAATATATTTCTGTGTCTTATAAAGACAATCATCAATTTTTTCTGCCTGATCAGGATATATCTCATCAAATTTCTCGTGCACTCTTTCATAAATCGGCTTGAGTCTTTCATCACGAACCTTTTTATCATCTGTATCAAGAGCAATGCGAATATCATCAATAGAGAATGCCTTGACAGCCTCCAGCATTTCAGGATCAGGCTCATTGCTCGGATATTCAAACTTTGCCTTTCCTATCTCAGACTGTAAGCCCTTGATAAACTCAATGATCGACTGGTTAGCCTCATGTCCTGCCATAATGCCGTTATACATAACATCATCAGGAACAATATCTGCACCGGCTTCTATCATAGCAATACGGCTGTCTGTTGACGCTACCGTAACTGCCATTCTTGAAACCTCTCGCTGTTCTTTCGTCGGGTTGATAACAAATTCATCATCAACCAGTCCGACCGAAACGGCAGAAATAGGTCCGTTCCACGGAATATCCGAAATACTGAGCGCTATTGAAGTACCCACCATTGCAGCAATTTCCGGCAGACAATCGGGATCATATGCCATTACCGTGCAGACAATAGAAACGTCATTTCTCATATCCTTCGGGAAAAGCGGGCGGATCGGTCTGTCAATGACTCTTGAAACAAGAATAGCCTTTTCCGAGGGTCTGCCCTCTCTTTTGCCGTAAGCACCCGGAATTTTTCCGAGGGCATACTGCTTTTCTTCGTAATCGACGGAAAGCGGGAAGAAATCAACGCCCTCTCTCGGCTTTGCAGATGCGGTTACTGCAACATGAACAACAGTTTCGCCGTAACGGACAAGACAAGCTCCGTTTGCCAGCTGAGTAGTTTTTCCTGTTTCAACAACAAGCGGTCTGCCAGCAAACTCTGTTTCAAAGGTTCTGAAGTTTTCAAACATTTTTTAATACCTCCAAATGATAATTCAAACTTTGGAGAAGCACGTCCGGTTTAGCAATTAAACCGGAGAACGAACGGCCTGACATTCATACTCGTTCCCTCGTTTTACTGCTAAAATCCGAAAATACTGCTCCATGTTTTCAGATCCCTTCAATAACTGAAACAAGGCAGTCTGCAAAAGACAGACTGCCCCGAAACAATTATTTACGGATACCGAGTCTTGAGATGATTGAACGATAACGCTCGATGTCTACCTTGATCAGATAGTTGAGAAGACTTCTTCTCTGACCGATCATCTTAAAGAGACCTCTTCTTGAGTGGTGATCCTTTTTGTGAGTCTTGAGGTGCTCTGTAAGGTCAGCGATTCTCTTTGTAAGAATGGCGATCTGAACCTCAGGTGAGCCTGTGTCGCCCTCATGAGTAGCGTACTCTTTGATGATAGCATCCTTTTCTTCTTTAAGCATTGTGTTATCCACCTTTACTATAAAATAATATATGCCTTGCCGGAGCAGCTGCTGACTGCTTATCTGAGTTATGGGCTGTGGAACTTCCCGAACGGGGCTTACTCCCAAAACCGAGAATTGGCTTAACATTTGAAATTATACCATATAAATTTCTTATTGTAAAGACATTTTTTAAATATATTTTTCCATCCAAACAAGACAAATATGCTTTATCATTCAGTATTATTCAGCAAATTGCGGCAGGCAAAGAAAATAACTGCCGAAATAATGATATTCCATATCAATACAGGAAATCCGAGGAGTGTTGCAGCCATATATCCGTAAACGCCTGCAAGGCTTGACATTATGACAAGACCGATAATAATTCCGGGCAACAGCGTAAGGACAATGACCGACATATAAAAGGTAATAAAAATACCGCCTGAGCTTTCTATTCCGACAAGCCGCTGTGCAAGGATATTTGAAGCGATATAAACGCTGCCGAAGCTGCCATACACAAGTGCTGAGATCACTATATCACAGAAGCTGCCACCCGTCAGAATTCCAAAAATCACATAGGTGATGATACCGTCTGTAAATGGTTTGATCAGTCCTGTCGCAGCAGCCATGACCAGTTTTTTCACAGCTCCGTCGGGTATCAGATAAATATAAGGCTTTGTAAGCTCCTTGACCCAATCTCCCGAAGCGCTGAAAAAGAACTGTACATACGCAAGGATGATCGTGACGGCCAGATAGATGATAGTCGGCTCAATCTCAGGCATAGCAAGACGCATTCCGCATGAAACAACAACAGAAAACAATATCAGCACTACTGTATTCATATTAAAAAACATAAGTCTTGAACGTCTGCCGCCCTCACGAAGATGCTTGAAAAAAATCGCTGTGCTGCCCTCTCCCCTG
This sequence comes from Clostridia bacterium, assembly GCA_017475765.1. Classification (GTDB taxonomy): domain Bacteria; phylum Bacillota; class Clostridia; order Oscillospirales; family Acutalibacteraceae; genus UBA1213. Next base: position 16,383 of record JAFVEY010000024.1, read on the forward strand.
TTGATTCCGAGCTTTCTGAGCTTTATCTCCCTGTTTCCCATCATCAGCTTATCGGAAATTTTACCTTCCCTGATCGATTCACGGAATTCGTGGTAGCTTTCTGCCTGTGAAAGTACATCCTCATAAAAATCAAGACGGGTTTTTATCAGCGTAAGGAGGCTGAGAAAGACAACTGCTATAAGAAGAATACCATAAATCAATATTTTCATAGTATCCGCAGTAATGATGCCATACACAAAGCCGTGCATCCAGCCTATGATCGGCACAAATTCAAGTATCGGAAGTGAAACCGCTTCAAAGAAGTTTTCATCGTTGATTCCGTTTGCAAACATGAAGATTACGACAACTCCGACTGCAAAGAATGCCATGCCGTAAATGATGTACTTCATGACAGCTGCTCTTACAGGATGACAGCTTGCAAGACAAAATATCATCAAAGTCACAAGCTGCACCATTATCAGCATAATAATAATTCCGAATATCAGCATGAATGTGTCCTGAAGTCCGATATGGAACATATTGACCATCATACCTCCGTAAGCCGAAAAGGTAATGACCAGAATCAGCATGGTTGCAAGCTGTCTGCCGACCCCGTAAATCAGTATCATTCTTTCGGATATCGGCGCAACAAACATATTGATTACATCGCTCAGCGAAAAAAAGCTCGTTCCCGAACTCAGACCCTTCAGCATAATGGGAATACTGATAAAATAAAGAACAGCAAGGTATGCCCCGCTCAGAAGTCTTCCGCCGCTTCTTTCTATGATTCCCTCCAGAAAACTTCCTCCTTCGCCTGAACCAGCCGTAAAGCCCATTACTGCTCCGTAAATCATGCTTACGATAATAAAAGCATAAAGCATCAGCTTAAGAGGATGCCGTATCGTATCCAACGCAGCATTTTTTACATTTTTTACCAGAAGATAAGCAATTGCATTCACTCTGCCTCCTCCTCACGTTCCGTTTTACTCTCTGTTATACCGAAGAAAAGCTCTTCCAGATTTTCACCGCTTTCCTCAACCTGCTTTCTGCTTCTTTCCGCTTCTATTTTTCCGTTCATCATAATAAATACCCTGTCCCATATATCATCAACGCTGTCAAGCATATGGGTCGATATGATGATCGTTGTCCCCTTTGCTTTCATTTCATTGAGCATTGCTTTCAGCTCCTTGATCGCATGAGGATCAAGTCCGACAAAAGGTTCATCAAAAAGAACTACTTTCGGATCAATGACAAGTGCACAGCAAATACTGATCTTTTGCTGCATTCCCTTTGACAGCTCCTTTCCCAGCTTATCCCGCTTATCAGTCAGTTCAAAACGTCTCATAAGCTCCTTGGCTCTGTCCTCCCAGTCCGTCAGGCGGTACGCTCTCGCTATGAACTCCATGTGCTCCCAGACTGTCAGAAGTTCAAACGGCGCAGGTATTTCAGGAATATATCCTAGATATCTTTTTGCTTCAACGGATTTATTTTTTGCTCCGCATATTTCAATTTCTCCGTTAAAACGCAGCAAACCAGCGATACATTTGATAGCTGTTGATTTTCCTGCTCCGTTCGGACCTGCCAGAACAGCGGTTTCTCCGTCCGAAACCATAAATGTAAGATTATCATTAGCAGTAAATTTATTATATTTTTTTGTCAGATGTGATACATTCAGCATATTGTCAGTCACCTCATTCAGATAATGCTTTGTATATTATAACATGATTCTATCATTTTGCACAATTAATTTTGAAATTTTTTTGAATACAAAGTAGATTTTTACAGCATACATATCAATAAAAATACAGCCTGTCAGAATAATTTTCATTGATACATACTCAAATATGTGTTATCATTATGGTTAGAACTTGGGAAGGTGTTAAAAGAATGATAAACAGAAATGTAAAAATTGCCGTTATCGGCGGCGGAGCGGCAGGTCTTGCAGCAGCAGTGGCAGCAGGTAAAAAATTCGGCAAGGGGTGTGCCGTAATCATAGAAAAGCAGACCCGTACCGGACGCAAGCTGCTTGCAACAGGAAACGGGAGATGCAATATATCCAATCAGGCAGTCAGCGAAATACATTACAGGGGCGACCGTGCTATCATAAATTCTGTCATCTCTGGTTTTTCATTTCAGGACTGTAAAAACTTTTTTGAAGAACAGGGTATCATCCTGCGGAAAGAACCGGAAAGCTGGAGAGTTTATCCGTACAGCAATCAGGCATCAACCGTTCTTGATGTACTGCGCTCCGGGCTAAAGCGTTATGATATTGAAGAGTTGTGCGGATTTAACATTACCTCGATCACACGCAAAAACAATCAATTTATTATCTGTTCAGATGACTGTATGGTTTTTGCCGATCATATCATTTTTGCAACCGGTTCAAAGGCTTCTCCCTCACTCGGAGCAGATGACAGCGGTTATCGGCTGCTTGAAAAATCGGGAATCGCTCATTCGGCGCTATACGCTGCTCTTTGTCCGATCGCTACAAAAGAAAAGTACAAGATTCTGAAAGGAGTACGGGCAAAAGGGAAAGTAACTCTCCTTGGAGACGGACGCTTTATATCAGAAGAATACGGTGAAATACAGTTCAGCGACAGCGGTATTTCGGGAATCTGTATTTTCAATCTGTCGGGATTTGTCAATGAGTTTTTTGAATACGGCACCATTGGCAGCAAGGAATATGATGAACTGACTATTTCGGTTGATCTGATGCAGGAATATGATGACCATTTTTTATGTCAATATATCAAAAAATGCAGAAATATATTCAAAGATGAGAAATCTGAGCTAATCCTCTCTGCCGTCCTCAACAAAAAACTTTCCTCTGCATTGATGAGATATGCAAAGATCCATGCAGATTTATGCAGAGACATCAGCGATAAAGAAATAAAGCGAATTGCCTATGCCACCAAGCACTTTACATTCACTCCGATCAGATCAGATGCTTACGGTTCCGCACAGGTGTGCGGAGGCGGCATAGGATCAAAGGAAATCGATCCCGATACGCTTATGTCAAGGAAAATCAAAAACTTATATATCTGCGGAGAGCTTCTGGATGTTTATGGCGAATGCGGCGGATATAATCTGCATTTTACATTCGGAAGCGCATTAAAGGCAATTAATGCCATAAAATAACAAGAAAGAACATCGGTGAAAAAATATGATAAGAATTAATAATGTATCTCTGCCATTAGACTACGATGAAACAACCGTAAAGAAATGTGCCGCAAAAGCCTTGAAAATCAATACCGGCGAAATCAGATACGCTTCCATTTATAAAAGAAGCGTTGACGCAAGGAAAAAAAGCAATGTTCATTTTGAAGCTGTCATAGATGTAAAGCTCAGCTGCAAAGAACAGCCTATTGCGGACAGATGCAGCAAGGCAATTATCGCTGAAGAATATACTTACTCTTTGCCCGAATCAAAACCGCTGAAAAAACGTCCTGTCATCATAGGCAGCGGTCCGTGCGGAATGTTTGCGGCTCTGATACTTGCTCAGGCAGGACAGAATCCCATTCTGATCGAAAGAGGCAGAAATGTAGATCAAAGAACGGAAGATGTCAGCAAATTTTGGCTGACAGGAAAGCTCGATACAGCATCAAATGTTCAGTTCGGCGAAGGCGGAGCAGGCACATTCTCTGACGGCAAGCTGAACACAGGCACAAAGGATATAAGAACACGCAAGGTACTGAACGAATTTGTCAGTCACGGAGCGCCGAAGGAAATATTGTATCTTGCCAAACCGCACATTGGAACAGATATGCTGAAAAATACTGTCCGTAATATGCGCAGCAGCATTATCGCACTCGGCGGAGAGGTACTGTTTGAATCGACAATGACAGGTTTCAAAAACAAAAACGGAAAAATAACAGCTGTTGAAATCACCCATCAGGGAAATGTACATACAATAGATACCGATCATGTTATTCTTGCCATCGGACACAGCGCAAGAGATACCTTCCGGATGCTTTCACGGCACGGTATTGCTATGCAGCAGAAACCGTTTTCCATGGGTGTAAGAATTGAACATCTTCAGGAAAATATCAACCGTCAGCAGTATGGCAGCTTTTGGAACAGTCAATATCTTTCTGCAGCCGATTATAAATTAGCTGTACATCTAAAAAACGGCAGAGGTGTTTATACATTCTGTATGTGTCCCGGCGGTACAGTCGTAGCGGCTGCCAGCGAAGAGAGGCGGGTTGTTACAAACGGAATGAGTGAATTTGCAAGAGATAAAATCAATGCCAACTCTGCTCTTCTTGTCGGAATTACACCCAATGATTTCGGAAGCGAGGATATTCTTGCTGGTGTTGAGTTTCAGCGAATACTTGAACACCAGGCTTTCCTGGCAGGCGGAGAAAATTATCACGCACCAGTACAGAGAGTATGCGATTTTCTCAACGGAAAGAAATCAACATCTCCCGGATCAGTTATTCCAAGCTACAAACCCGGATATGAACCGACAGATCTTCATTTATGTCTGCCGGATTTCATTACTGACTCTTTGCAGCAGGGTCTGATACTGATGGACAACAGGCTTAACGGTTTTGCTGATGGTGATGCCATCCTGACAGCCGTTGAAAGCAGAAGCTCTTCACCTGTCAGGATACTGAGAGATGAAAATATGCAGTCCGTATCTATGTCCGGACTTTACCCGTGCGGAGAAGGCGCCGGATATGCCGGAGGAATTATGTCGGCAGCTGTGGACGGAATCAAGGCGGCTGAAATGATATTGAAGCTGACAATGTAGTATTTTGGACGCAGTTAAGCATCATAATTTTATTGAGCTGAATGTTCTTTTTTTGGTTGACAAAAGTCGGATTAAGTGGGATAATATATCCTGTGTTATTATGATAAAAATACATAAAATATGTTTTTTGGAGGATTGTTTATGGCTAAGGAACTTGCAAAGGCTTACAGCCCCGGTGAGTTTGAGGAAAGAATTTATCAATTCTGGGAGGACGGAGGCTTTTTCCATGCCGAAGTCGATAAAAGCAAAAAGCCTTATTGCATTATGATGCCGCCGCCTAATATTACAGGTAAGCTGCACATGGGTCATGCTCTTGATGAAACGCTGCAGGATATACTGATCCGTTTTAAAAGAATGCAGGGTTACAGCGCTCTGTGGCTGCCCGGAACTGACCACGCTTCAATTGCAACGGAAGCAAAAATTGTTGAAGCCATGCGGCAGGAAGGTATTGAAAAGGAAGATATCGGAAGAGAAAAATTTCTTGAAAGAGCCTGGGAGTGGAAACGTGAATACGGCAATACCATCGTAGAACAGCTCAAAAAGCTTGGAAGCTCCTGCGACTGGCAACGTCAGCGTTTTACTCTTGATGAGGGATGCTCAAAGGCTGTCAAGGATGTATTTGTGCGCCTTTATGATAAGGGTCTTATTTATCGTGGGGAAAGAATCATCAACTGGTGCCCCACCTGCTGCACATCCATTTCCGATGCAGAGGTAGTTTTTGAGGAGCATGAGGGTTCTTTCTGGCATTTGAGATATCCTCTGACAGACGGAAACGGTTATATCGAGCTTGCTACCACACGTCCCGAAACAATGCTTGGAGATACCGCCGTTGCTGTTCATCCGGATGATGAAAGATATAAGCATCTTGTCGGCAAAACGGTTACTCTCCCTATTGTTGGCAAAGAAATACCGATTATAGCAGACAGTTATGTTGAAATGGATTTCGGTACGGGCGTTGTTAAAATCACTCCTGCACATGACCCTACCGACTTTGAGGTCGGACTGCGTCATCATCTTCCTGTTATCAACATAATGGAAGAAAACGTAACTATCAACGAAAACGGCGGCAAATACCAGGGAATGGACAGATATGAAGCAAGAAAAGCTATCGTCAGGGAGCTGGAAGAGAGCGGCTATCTTATCAAGATAGAACACATCAAGCATACTGTCGGTTCATGCTACCGCTGCAAAACGATCGTTGAGCCGAGAGTTTCAAAACAATGGTTCGTTAAGATGAAGCCGCTTGCAGAGCCAGCAATTGAATGTGTCAGAAGCGGCAAAACAAAATTTGTTCCCGAACGCTTTGACAAAATATACTACAACTGGATGGAAAACATCCGTGACTGGTGTATTTCCCGTCAGCTCTGGTGGGGACACAGAATCCCTGTTTGGTACTGCAGTGACTGCGGCGAAACGATTGTTGCAAAGGAAACTCCGTGTAGCTGTCCGAAATGCGGAAAGTCAAACCTTACACAAGATCCCGATACGCTTGACACATGGTTCAGCTCGGCACTTTGGCCGTTCTCCACTCTCGGCTGGCCGGATAAAACTCCGGAGCTTGAATATTTCTATCCGACAAATACGCTTGTTACCGGATATGACATTATTTTCTTCTGGGTTGCAAGAATGATTTTCTCTGCTGTTGAGCAGACAGATTTACAGCCGTTTGATACCGTATTTATTCATGGTATCGTCCGTGATGCCAACGGCATAAAAATGTCAAAATCTCTCGGTAACGGTATAGACCCGCTTGAAGTTATCAAAGAGATGGGCGCTGATGCACTGCGTTTCTTCCTTGTGATGGGCAACAGCCCCGGAAATGATATGCGCTTTATTCCCGAAAAGGTTGAAGCCTGCAGAAATTTTGCCAATAAGCTTTGGAATGCAGCGAGATTCATACATATCAACATAGATGACTATGATGTAAAAAATGAACTTCCCGATGAGCTGACCGCCGAGGATCAATGGATCATATCAACTCTCAATAAAACGGGAAAGGAAATCACCGAAAGTCTTGAAAAGTTTGAACTTGGTGTTGCTGTTCAAAAAATCTATGACTTTATCTGGGATTGCCTGTGTGACTGGTATATCGAGCTTGCAAAGGCTCGTTTACAGGGCGAAGGTCAATCTGCTCAGAATGCAAGACAGGTTCTTGTCTGGGTAATGGATAAGACTTTGAAGCTCCTCCACCCCTTCATGCCATTCATTACAGAAGAAATCTGGCAGTCAATGCCGCATGACGGCAAGACGATTATGACTCAGGCATATCCCGAATATTCTGAGAAATACAACTTCCCTGAAGCTGCAAAGCATACGGAAATGGTAATGGATGCTATCAAGGCGATTCGTAACCGCAGAGCCGAAATGAATGTGCCGCCGTCAAGAAAAGCCAAGGTTTATATTGCTGCCAAAGATCAGGAAACATTCCGAAATGGAAGTGTATTCTTCTCCCGCCTTGCAAGCGCAAGTGAGGTTGAGATTGCAGAGAGCTTTGATATCGAAGGCGCTGTAACGGTAGTAACCGCTGACGCCAAGATATATATTCCTATGGATGAGCTTGTTGACAAGGAAGCAGAGCTTAAGCGTCTTAACAAAGAGCTTGAAGCTGCTGAAAAGGATCTTGAATTCAACAGGAAAAAGCTCAATAATCAGGGCTTTATGGCTAAAGCTCCCGAAAAGGTTGTAGCAGAAGTTCGTGCAAATGCCGCTAAGTTTGCCGAGAAAATCGAAATGATACAGGCTGCTATTGACGCTTTAAAATAAACTTAGCAATTAAAATTACATATCAAAATCCCGGCTGTTGTTTGAAACAGTCGGGATTTTTTGATCCTGTTTTATAATTTTGTTATAACACAATAATATAGAACGATATTCCGGGTACAGATAATAATTTACTTATTTGCTGTCACGGTGAAATCCTTTACTGCAAAAGCGCCCTTGCTGTCCTTTACATATACACGAATATCAAATGTACCTGCGGAGGACGGTTTGAAGTTTGCTGATGTTGCCGAACCGAATTTTGTCCATGAGGTGGCGGTGCTTCTTTTGTAGTAGAATTCATAGGTATAGGTACCTGTTCCGCCTGCGGCTGCGCCTTTGATTGTCACGGCTTCGCCGACAGTAAAGTTTGTTTTGC
>JAFVEY010000025.1 GCA_017475765.1 Clostridia bacterium
CGTCATCAGTCTTTGATTTTTGTGTATTCTGCTGAATTTGATCATTTATAGATTCGCAGCGAAAACGAATTCAGAATGTTCCAAGGTCAATAAACTTCTGATTGTCTGCTTCCTGTTTGTCATTGTTAAGAATTGCCTGAATGGAACGGGTGTCATAATCAAACACAACCATATGAACAAGATTATCTCCACGGAAATTGATAACAGGGCTGTCCTCAGTCTTTTCACAAGTCAGAAGCTCCTTGAAACGGTTCAGCGAGATTTTTTCCTCATTGCAAAACAGTTTGTTGAACTTTTTCCATCTGACAAGATTTCCGGGTGCCGCTGTCATCAGGTCGGAATTTCCCTTTGCAGCGAAAGCATTTACCATAGCAAGACAATCCTTGCTGTCCCATTCCAAAGTGTCCTTCAGCGGTGTGCTGCTGTCCCTGAGAACAGACTGTCCGTCCGCTTCGGTCACACTAATTTCCGCACAATAAGCCTCTTTGTCGTCTGTAAGCAGCACATTGACAGAAAAAGTATATTTGTCGCTGTTGCTGATCAGGTAATCTCCGGCTTCCTTTGCTGTCGAAAAATTCTCTATCGCATGACGCAGTCCATAAGTATAGCAGGTTTTTCCCTCACTGGTAAATTTCGCTTCGCTTGCCGAACCTACATCCAGTTCCCCGATTACCAGACCCTTATCATTCACAGCAGTAAGAATATCCATCATTCCCAGTAATCCGATCGAAGTGAATGATTTGCTGCCGTTTTTGAAATGCGTTACACAATGAACGGAACTGAGCTGGTTGTCACTGCCGAGATTCCACTCCATAAGTCTTGCTGTCATTCTGTGCTTAGTTGTCGTTTTATTTCCGTTTACTGTCACGGCACTACACGCTGTCGGGCGCAAAGCATCAGGCACCATATTGATAAGAATTGCTTCTTCCCTGCTCAGCTCGCCGTCCTCTTTGAATCCGCTTTTGTCTGTCGTTTTGATCGCATCGGCAAAACCTTCCATCTCATCCTGATATTTCTTGTCAAGAGAACCTTTCAGGGTATCCAGTCTTTCCTGCAATGCAGAAAAATCGCTCAGCGTTCCGCCGAAAGCCCCCCTGATATTTTCAAAAAGATAACCTTCCAACATTTTCGGGTAGCCGGGATAGACTGTTGTTATCGCTTCGGCATAGGCTGCCCCTACCTCTTTGCTGCTGCCCTTTTCATAATCAAGAGTAACATCATAATAATCCTGCTTTACTTCAATGACACATAAACCGTCCTTGGAAGAAATGGTCTGCATGGTTTTTTCCTTTTCCGCTTTTACATCATCGTTACTGCGTTCCAAGTAATAATTACCGACCGGTTTCAGCGTATTTTCTTCCTGCTGCGGAATATCAAAGCCTTCATAAGTCGGTGTACTGCTGCTGCATCCACCGGACATCGCCGCCGAAATCACCGCAAGAATAAGGGCAGCCGCTTTCAGAAATCTTTTTTTCATCTTCTCAGCTCCTTGTATTGGTGCTTTACCCCAAACCTTACCAGGGCTGCGGAGTGCCTCCGCTGTCAATTTGCACTCAAGTTTTTTATTTATCTTTACTTTTATCGCTGCGCCTTAAGTAATAAACCTGAAACGCAGCAATGAATCTGTTCACTATTCCTAATCCCTGGTCCCTTTCATCTTACCATCCTTTTTCGAACAGCCAGCTGTTAAGCATTTTCTCTCGTGTGGAAAGCTCTTCTTCTCTTACCATTTTGCCGAGTACCAATTCACCCTGAATATCTCCGTCCACAAGGTAGATCACTCTGTCGCTTTGTGCGGCAACTCTGGCACTATGCGTTACCATCAGAATACCCGTGCCTTCCTGATTCGCCGCTAAAAGCTCCTTCATCACATCGCCTGCTGCCCTTGAATTCAATGCACCTGTCGGCTCATCCGCAAAAATCACTTTCGGCTCATTGATCAGTGCCCTGCACAGACAGGCTCTTTGCAGCTGACCGCCAGAAATTTCATTGATCTCACGCATTGCTGTGTCAGCAATTCCCAGACGCTGCATCAGCATTTCTGCTCTTGCATTGACCTCATTTCTGTTTCGTCCTGCCTGATAACCGGGCAGAACGATATTATCCAGCACACACAGCTTTTTCATCATATACATCTGCTGAAAGATAAATCCCATTTCCAGCAATCTCAGCTTTGAAAGTCCTTTTTTGTCCAAGGTGCTCAAATCTTTTCCGTTAAAGGTCACCGTGCCCGAAGTCATGGCATCCATGCCGCTGACGGTATAAAGCAATGTCGATTTTCCGCTTCCGCTCGGTCCCATGATGGAAACGAATTCTCCGTCTTCCATTTCAAAGTTGACATTTCTCAGAACGTCATTGCTGTAATCCTTCATCTGATAGGTTTTATAAAGATTATATACAGAAATTACCTTGCTCATATTGTCCTCCTCTTATTCATCAGTGATATTCCAGACAGCGATATTTTTAATGGCTTTCAGATTCAGCCATTGTGTGATCAGTACTGTGCCAATGACAATCAGCGGTATCAAAACGAAACTCAGAATGTATTCGGGCAGGAATCCGAATCCCGTCAGTCCGAGCATCTCCATCATTTGTCCCACAAACCATTGTCCGAAGGTTTTCAGCAGAATCTCTCCCAATACGACCGATACCACAGAAAGTATCAGTATCCTGAGGATATGTGCCGCCTTTATCGTACCGTCCGTAAAGCCCATGCTTTTCTGTAATGCAATTTCCGCTTTTTCCTCTGCAATAAAAATACTCGAATACAGATAAGTCATCAGAACCAGAATGAAGATCACTGCTCCGCCCATCACATACTCCAGCAATGTGAACAGCTCATCGTATTCAAACATCATTCTTCTTACATATTCCTCTCCGTCTGATACAACATTTTCGCCGAACAGATTTTGAAGTTTTGTGAAAGCTTCTTCTTTTTCTGCGCCTTCCGCATCGATGATCGTTGCCATCCACGTTCTGCTGTCAGTCGGATTTTTATATTCCGCTCCGAGTATAGCACTCGGCATTCCGGCTTCCATGGTATCAACATAAGCGGTGACAATGAATTTTTCTTTTTTTGTGGTTTCTGACAGTCCGTTCTGCGACTTTGACGGCATTGATAATGTCACCGTGTCTCCCAGCTGTATGCCTAAGTTACTTGCTGTATAGTAGCTTAAAGCCGCTTCATTACTCTTCACAGGAATCGTTCCGCCGTCACGATACTGAAGCTTGCTGATATCACCCTCGCCGTAATAGATATTCATATTGATCTGGATATCTTCCTTTTTGCCGAGCAGAAGCTGACCTGATACTAAATAATGGTCTGCATCAATATGAGCAGGAATTCCTGCTTTTTCAATCTCCTCGTTGACGATCTGCCACATATCTTTATTTTCTGCCAGCGCACGGTTGTAATACATCTCTATGCTGTCTTCATCAAAGTTCAAGCTGAAATCCATCTGATAGGTAAGATAATATTTCAGAAAATCGGTGCTGATAACAGAATTTTTGATATTGACCGTAAACAACATGATCAAAACACCTAACGTGTACGCAATAAACAAGAACAGATATCTTTTGAAGCGTTTGAGAATATCCGAAGCTGCAAGATATGCCGGCACAGACATACTTTTTCTTTTATGCAGGAACATAACGGAGCTTTTGCCGAATTTCTCGCCCCTGTTCTCTCCTCTGATAGCATCGATAACAGAAATCTTATTGACTCTTCTCATTACGATAAGAGAAAATGCAATCATAATTGCGATGATAAATGCAACCGACATCAGACCAATCAGACAAATGATACCATCATCCGGCTGGATCTTGCTTGCGCCAAACATCAGCAGAACCGATTTCGACAGCGGAAAACCAACAATAATGCCAATGATTCCGCCTATGACTGCAAAGGCTATGTATTTTGCGGCAAAAAGCCAGCGGAAGCTCAGGGAATCAACACCCATCGCCCTCATCATACCGATTTCTCTTTCTTCATCCTTCAATGCCGCAATCATTGTAAAGCGTATGGTCATGATAATGATCAATATCAGGAAAATACTGATCAGTACCATAAAAATCGAAATCACATAATCCATGATATAATCATCACTCATGCTGAGATCCTGCATTTCCACAGAAGAAACCGGTGTTTTTTTCGCCAACTCCCGCCAAATCTCATCACCTGCAAAATAGGAAACCTCATCAAGCTCCAGACCGTACATATCGGTGTGGATAAAACTTTCCTCTGACAAAACTTTATAATCCGCATCAGAAATGATGTACCATTTAAAATAGCCGAGATAAGGCTGTTTGTAAAAGCCTGCAATTTCAAATTCGTAAATATTGCCCATTTGGGAGGTAAGTTTCATCTTATCCCCGACCTGCGCCCCTGTGATGATTCTTAAATCCTCTGCCAGATATACTGAACCGTTCGGAACATAGAACGGCTTGTCATCCAAATCAAACAGCAGATCCGATTTTTCGGGCAGGGTCATAAAATAATGTGATGAATTTTTGAACGCTTCACTGTCATCACTTTTGAAGTGGTTGAATTCTATGTTGTTCACTAAATATTCCAACATTTCTTTTCTGTAATAACCCTTAACATGACTGTTTTCGTCAAGACCCTCTTCCGCTCCCTTGCGGTAAGTCTCCTGTTTTGCACCGCTTGCCGGGCAGAACATCAGCGCATCCGAAATATTACAGACCTCTTTGCTTCTGTCATTTGCTGTGCAGAACTGATAGATCTGAACCGAGCCTACAAAAACCAGTATCGCTGCAACAGTAATAAACAAAAACAATACTACGTTCAGACCTTTTTTCTGTTTAAGGTCGCTTTTCAGCATTTTAAAAAACATAGCAATCCCCCTTACAAATATTTGCAGTATTTCTTTTGCTTTTCTGTATTGTATCATGCGAAATATTAAGAAGTCAATTAAGAACAGAAAACTTTTTTATTTTCTCAAATTCGACATGAACAATGTATATTGTTCAATTTACAATGTGCAATGATAGCACGGGGGAATTTTTCTCCCGGTGGAACAAAACAGCGTTACAGATGTAACAGTATGCAACAGTAAAACCCTATATAAATGAGCAAATAAAAAATTGCACAAAAAATAAAGATAACGCTCCTAAAAAGGGTTACAATGGAGATGAGAAGTGCGAATTGACGAAGAAATTTATGATTTTTTGAAAAGTATTTTACCCTCAATAGTTGTTCAGAAAAAATCGGGGTATTCAGTTTTAAGGGGTTAAAAAAATGATAACAGTATTATCAGAAACATACTGTTATCGCTTTTTATTTTTTTGTGGCTTGCAGGGCATTCGTATATTAATAGCGTTGGTTATTTTTGACTCCTATTTCATCGCTTGTATTTTTTCATTCATCCTTTTTGCCTCTCTACGATAGTACCGCATAAACAGAAACCAAATAAAGAATGCCACTACAAGCTGTACTGCTGCAATTACAATTCCCTGTCCTATGGTTACGGAGTCACCGATCCAGCCAACTGCATAAGCTACAATCGTATAAACGATACAACCTATTCCCATGTGAACAATCACTTTGATCGGCATGGGCAAGCTCTCCTTTCTGTACACAATGGAAGGCACTCCATATCCGAGTCCAACCATAACACAACCTGTAACCATTTTCGTGAATCCATAGTTATCAAGGCTGAAGTTGCCTCTATATTTAATGTCAAATATGATTCCTGTCAAGCAAAAAATCGCCATCGCCATTCCGATGCTAATTACTATGCTTCTTGCTAAATCTTTCATTGTTTCTTTCATTGTATTTACCTCCTATTTCAGATATTCATTATAAAATCCTTCGATCTTATCAAAAGGTATCACTTCAATATTATCATACAGATCTGTATGAACCGCACCCGGAATGATCATCAGCTCCTTGTTGTCTGTATATTTGCTGTCCTTTGTCATAGCGGCATAAGCGTCCTTTGAAAAATAGCAGGAATGAGCCTTTTCGCCGTGAATGATCAGAACGGCGGAGCGGATCTCATTTGTGTATCTGAGTATCGGCTGGTTCATAAAGGACATACAGCCGATTGAATTCCACCCCTCGTTGGAGTTGAGCGAACGCTCGTGATAGGCTCTGCCCTTGTAGTATTCACTGTAATCCTTAACGAAAAACGGCATATCCTCAGGCACAGGCAGTTCTACACATCCGCCGCCACGAGAATACTCTCCTTTTGCATATTCGGCAGTTCTGAGAGCATTCAGTGCGGATTTCTTTTCAAAACGCTTTTCTTCGCTGTTTTCGCTGTCAAAATAACCATTGGCGTTTACCCTTGTCATATCATACATTGTAGCAGCAACAGTCGCCTTGATTCGTGTATCAAGTGCAGCGGTATTGAGTGCCATACCGCCCCAGCCGCAGATACCAAGAATACCGATACGCTCAGCGTCAACATTTTCCTGCACACTCAGGAAATCCACTGCCGCCTGAAAATCCTCGGTGTTGATGTCGGGAGATGCCATGAATCTCGGCTGACCGCCGCTTTCTCCCGTGAATGACGGGTCAAAGGCGATCGTCAGAAAGCCACGCTCTGCAAGTGTCTGAGCGTACAGTCCGCTGCACTGTTCCTTGACAGCACCGAAGGGTCCCGATACGGCAATAGCCGGAAGTTTTCCCTCTGCGTTTTGGGGTACATACATATCCGCCGCAAGAGTGATCCCGTAACGGTTGATAAATGTCACCTTGCTGTGGTCAACCTTGTCGCTTTTCGGGAAGGTTTTGTCCCATTCCTGTGTTAATACAAGTGCTTCTTTTTTCATTGTCATTACCTCCGTTTGTTAATTGTATAGGTGAAATAGTCAAGGCAGTCAAGCTGTGAAGTGTACAGATGGATGTTACTTAGCAGCTTTTTTCTTTGCTCAGCGATAAGTCTTTTCAGAGCCGTTTCGTTTTGCTCGTCAAGCATTCGCATCACGCTTTCAATGCTTTCCGGCGAAAAGCCTGCATCCGTCAGGTTTTCTCTAATCACAGCACTTTCATCAGTTGCATAAGCCATATTTTCACCTCCGTTTTTTTACTGATCTCAGTATAGCACGGATTCCTTGTAATGTAAAATACCTGTTAATTATCGCCTGCCATTCTTTACAGGAATGACAAAATGTGCTATGATGGTTACATCAATGTATAGAGGTGCAATATGGAGATCAGGGTTTTACGCTATTTTCTTGGGGTAGCGAGAGAAGAAAACATGACAAGGGCAGCCGAAAGACTGCATATCTCGCAGCCGTCACTTTCAAAGGAGATCAAAAAATTAGAGAACGAGCTGGGACACACACTTTTTGTCCGAACAAACAAAAGTATGCACCTGACGGATGAGGGTATGCTTCTGCGCAAACGTGCCGAGGATATTCTATCTATGGTGGATAAAACGGCAGAGGAATTCAGCCAGCTTGATAATATCATCGGTGGAGAAATACGCATCGGCTGTGCAGAAAGCTATCTGATAAAATACCTTGCAAGGAGTATCCGTTCATTCAAGGAACAATACCCGGATTTTATCTTTCATGTTTTCAGCGGAGATACCGAGCCGGTAGCCGAAAGGCTTGACCGGGGACTGCTTGATCTTGCGGTGATCGTCGAACCCCCGAATCTGTCAAAATATAATTATCTCACCATCCCCGAAAGCGACAAATGGGGTGTGGTAATGCGCCGTGACAGTCCGCTGGCGGAGAAAAGAGAAATCACCTTTGAGGATCTGTACGGACTCCCGCTTTTCTGCTCGGAGCAGTCTATCAAGGTGGATTTTCCCCGCTGGTGCGGTGATGATATGGATAAGCTGAATTTTGCAGGAAGTTTCAATCTTTCCTATAACGGATCAATATTTGTCAAAGAAGGTCTGGGTTATCTGCTGACCTTTGAGCATCTTATCAATACAAGCGAGGAAAGCGGTCTTTGCTTCAGACCTATCACCCCGGAGCTGAAAACAGATATGTATATCATCTGGAAAAAGTATCAGGTGTTTTCTCCTATCGTTGACCTGTTTGTCAGACGTTTGAGAGAGGAATATTGATATGTCAAAAATTGAATAAAAAGGAGCATTTAAAATGACTATTGATTTTAACGATATTCAGCAAATGACGATCCCTTGCATGAACAACGGTGAGGGCATAATGACCGTCAGAATGTATAATGACGAAAGCTACCGCATTATACCCACAACGATACATCCGGGCGGCAAAATTGGTCTGCATACACAAAGCTCAGGTGATGACCTGAACTATATCCTCAGCGGAAACGGAACGGCTGTCTGTGATGGTGTGGAAGAAGCACTAAAACCCGGAGTGCTGCATATCTGTCCGAAAGGCTCACAGCATACTATCATCAATACCGGAGAAACTGATCTTGTAATGCTGACTATTGTTGTGGCTAAATAATAATGAATCTTAACAGCATAAACACAAAAACTCCGGACGGCTCTATGGCTTTCCGAAGTTTTTGATTTTTGTATACGGTGGAGTTTTTGTATCAGGCTATTATGGGAATTGAGCCGACTATAACACTTCATGTTTTTACTTTTTTCGTTAGTAGTAAAACAGTAGTAATCACTATGTGTAACTGCAAAATATTGAAATATAATGCCCCATTTCAGCGGATAGTAAATCTTACCCCCGACGTCTGCCGTGGCAGATGAACATTACTTTTATCATAGAAATTTCATTTCTCAGATTGCTGTAAAAGGGCATAAAATGCCGCATTATGCGAGGGTGTCCAGAGGTAGTGTTTGCTTTGACAGAATGGGGCGAAAATTACAATTCTTTGCAAAACGGGGCAAATTAAGGAAGTCGTTAGTAGTAGAATAGTAGTAAAAACTGGGGGTTTTACTACTAAGGGATTGATTTTTTAATTAGACATTCAAAACTCAACTCACAATATCGTCAATAAAAATATTCGGTACTCCTTGTTCTTTTAGTAAAAGTCTATCCTCATCTGACAAAGGATTTTTGTGATATTTTCCATCAGATTTATACTTTCCATCTTCAATATCAGAGTATAATTCTCCAACAAAATCCAACCAATTCGCAGCATATCTTTCCGGTTCTATGACATTGAAAAAGTCAAATCCACCAACTTTATAAAAAACCTGTATAGCTTCGTGAAGAAAACTATCTTTTGTTAGCCTTAGTTCTATAGGAATAACAAAATCTCTATTATCCCATTCTTCATAATTCACCCCATCATGTATTTCCAACATTTTTATTCCTCCCAAAAATCTTTTCCATCTCATTATATCACACCCACACCGCCCACGGCTACCCTTTTTCTCATTATTACAAAACAAATGCTCCGCACGAAGCGAGGCTGGGAATCAAAATATTAAACTGATCTGAATAAAAATTGCTCCGGCGGTGTGACGATTCTCTGTCGGTCTGTATCATATTATCTCTTTTATATACTGCGCTGCCTGAGAAAAATCGCCATTCGGATAAACGGATATATCCTTGTTTTGGCGGTTGATAATATGGTCAGTCAGTAAAAAAACAGACATTCCGACAGTTTCTGCAATCATATCCTCATCAACATCATTGCCTATCATCAGGCATTCCTCCGGTCTGACATCAAGATGTTTTGCAACAGCAAGATAGTATTCGGGATTGGGTTTGCAATAGGAACAATTCTCATACGAAGTGATAAATTCCATTTCATCCTGTGCAATGCCTGCCCATTTCAGACGGGCTATTTGAGCATCTGTAGGAAATATCGGATTGGACGCAAGAACTATTCTGAACCCTCTTTCTTTTGCTGCTTTGACAGTTTCCATTGCTTTTTCATTGAATCCGCAATAAAACTTTGCCTGATTAAATTCATTTGCATAAAAACTATC